>NZ_JBFTHX010000070.1:0-13381 GCF_056394465.1 Variovorax sp. 10N432 | reverse complement strand
GATATGGACGGGATGGTCGAGGTGATGAAGGAGTACTTCGGCACTTGGTCGCCGGTGAGTACGACTGTGTGCATCAATCAGCTTTCCACGCCCGGTGCGCGCGTCGAACTGGAGATGATGGCTGTCTTCCCCAGGCACCGAAACTGATGGCCGAGCGCCTTCGAGGCGGATTGGGCGATGTCGTACTAAATGCTTGATTCAAGGGCGATGTCGGCCTTCGCCCGAGGAGCATGCCCATCATGCTGTAGGAGAGCTTTTTGGGCGCGGTGAGTGTTGGAAGGCGCACGGTTATGCGGCCGAGCGGGGTAAGACAAGCATTGATGGTTTCAGGCACGCAGCGCAGCCTTGCGATTCTGATGACCAAATCTTTTGTTTTTTTAGAAGGTAGGTTGGCAATGTCCATGAGTGATGGGGTCGCGCTGGTGGTTTCTGTAGCTTTTGTGCTTGCCGGAATTCTCAATGTGATGGGGCCTCCCTTCGTGATAGCCGAGTTTCGAGCGTGGGGATACCCACCGAGCCTTCGGTTGGCCGTTGGCGTGCTGGAATGGGCAGTTGCTGTGGCAATGTGGGTGCCCCCATGGCGTGCATGGGCAGCTTACATCGGCGTATGCATTCTTCTAGGCGTTTTGTTTTCCCTAGGGCGCATTCGAGCCTGGTTAAGAATGGAGTACCCGGCGGCATTGCTCTTCCTGTGTGCACTACTCGCCTCGTCGCCACACGCTTAACAGGCTGCTGAAATACCTCACTCGAAGGTCCCCCGAAAGTGGGCCTGAGGCGTTGTCTTTGCAGACTCACGAAACCTGCTCCGATGCGCGGCCCGGACACATTCACCGAAGGCTTGTTCACCATGAGACGGCTGGACGACTTCGTTCCTGCCGACCATCCGCTGCGCCGCATCCGGGTGATGGTCAACGACGCGCTGGCCAAGATGGACGAGTTGTTCTCTCGGATGTACGAGGCCGACGTCAAGGGCGGCCGCCCGAGCATCGCGCCGGAGAAGTTGCTGCGCGCGATGTTGCTGCAGATCCTGTTCAGCATCCGCTCGGAGCGCCAGCTCATGGAGCAGACGCAATACAACATGTTGTTTCGCTGGTTCATCGGCCTGGCGATGGACGACGCGGTTTGGGGTGCCGACGGTGTTCAGCAAGAATCGCCAGCGTCTGATCGAGCACGATGCGGTGGTCGCCTTCTTCAACGAAGTTCTGGAGACGGCCGAGAAAAAGGACTGGTTGTCTGGTGAGCACTTCAGCGTCGACGGCACGCTGATTCAGGCCTGGGCCGGGCACAAGAGCTTCGTTCGCAAGGATGGCGACGACGATGCCGGCAGCGGCGGGGACTTCAAGGGGCAGCGACGCAGCAACGACACGCACGAGTCGACGACGGATCCCGATTCGAAGCTGTACCGCAAGGGCAAGACGGCCAGCGAACTGCGCTACATGGGTCACACGCTCACCGACAACCGTCACGGCCTGGTCGTCAACGCGATGGTCACGCAGGCCGACGGCTTTGCCGAACGGGAAGCGGCCAAGGTCATGATCATGGACGCGCGCCAAGCCACCGCGAGTGCGGATACCGAGGTCACGCTCGGCGCCGACAAGGGCTATGACGCGGCCGAGTTCATCGAGGCGCTGCATTGCATGAAGGTGACGCCGCACGTCGCGCAGAACAAAGCGGGGCGTCGTTCGGCGGTGGCCGACGAGATCGCCCGCAGCGAGGGCTATGCGATCTCGCAGCGCAAGCGAAAGCTCATCGAGCAGGGCTTCGGCTGGGCCAAGTTCGTCGGCCCGATCCGGCAGGGGATGGTGCGCGGCATCAAAAAGGTCGACCAGTTGTTCGTGCTGACGACGGCCGCCTACAACCTCGTGCGCATGCGGACCTTGGCAGAAGTCCGTCCGGTGGCCCTGTAGAGGGTCAGCGAGCGCCAAAGAAGCGTCCTCGAAGCGGGATAACGGCGACGGCAGCGAGCCTGAATCTTCGAAATCCCGCAACCGCCCGCTTCAGGACGCCGGATGGCTGCCGCGCGCCTGGTACTTCAGCGGCCTGTTAAGAGCTCGGCCTGCAGACTGACAAAGAGGCTCCCGGCCATCGCGTCGTCGTAGGCATCGTCCACTGTCCCCAACGAGGGGCAACGCCCATCCGGCGCAGCAGCCCCGCCGAAAGCCACGCTGGCGTATTGACAACCCTGATCGCTATGCCGGATGACAGTATCAGCGCTGACGTCGGGCAAGCGGCATGTTCAAAGCAGAGAGCATCGGGTTAATGGTCATGCGCTCTCGCATGGACCAGCCCACCACGCCGCGACTCAAGACATCGATTGCCATCACCGCCAGACCGGTAGCCGATCCACATCCGCACAACAGGTCATGCCGGCAACCCACAGCCGATTGGGGCGTCGGCTTCGAAGCGACGATTGACTTAGCAGACGTCCCCGATGATCTGATACATCCTGCGCACTAGGAAATGTCGGCGTGATGCGCCTACCACGAGTCTTAAGACCTCGTTGACGTCGCGTCGCTGCGACCGGCGAACTAGGTCGTAGCCCCATAAGAAAGACACTCGATCTTCTCCAGCTGGGACCCGAACTCGCGCGTGCATTGCCGAAGTTCACGATCCGCGGCCTCTTAGTGGTCAGCGCCTGGGTCGCGGTAGCCGCCGCCGAATCGCATCTTGTTAACGAAGTGAATGGCCGGCTTGCGAGCGATCGCTGTCACGGCGTTGGACCTTGCCGATCCGTGCCGACAGCCTCCGAAAAAAGTGCCGAGCGCCGTATCGGTGCGCCTGACGGTCACTGCGCCCATTCGAAGATGGGTCGCAATTGGATCGGTGGTGTCGCGCGGCCCCGACGAAAGCACCTTGCGCCACTAATCTTGCAGCCTGCCGATAATGAAGCCAAGAGGTGACGTGTCTGCCTTCATAGACTCGGCACACGACCTGCCTGTCTAGACTCGATCGCATCGTTGGACCGAAAAAAACTTTGACATACGCCAAAACGCCGACTACCATTCTCACAAGGATGCAAACGTTTGCATCGCAGGATCGAGGGCAGGCGATGTTAATCACGAGTCAAGACATGGTGACCTCGCCAGTACTGGAGGTAGTGCAGAACTCTGGGCCCGGCTCCGGACGGCGATGGCCGCATTAGTTGAGTACTTGCGACGCATGCACAAGAGGTGCGACTCCCCGAGAAAGGGTTCGAGGCGGGAGACTCGTTTCTCAACCAAGTTGGCAAGTCGCAGAAAAGAAGGACTTCTTCTCGTGCATGCATTGGGTCTGTCGACGTTGTTGGTGTATCTGCTCAACGACAGCGACGGAAGGTCAGCTCGAACTCCCTTGGGCTGCTCTGCCCCTATTGGCAGTTGCGTTGAGCGGAGACAACCAAGACGCAGGCGTCTTGTGCTCGGAGACGCCTATCTCTGCGGTGTTTGTGGGAAGAAGGACATGCCAGCCTGAGAGACCACTCTGGGGGTGGATCGAGGTTGATTTCTGGCAAGCCTCGCGGCTTCGCCGCTACGAAGATCAGGACGAAGCCAGCGCGAAAATGAAGCTGCGAAAGAAGTTCAAAACCGACGCGACCGGAAGCGCCTTGTTTCGCTCCGTAAGACCGCTCGCTGCTCAATTCCGACGCAATGTCATGTTGGCGACCTCGTGTCCGGGGTGCCGGGCCGCGCACATTTAATTATGGAGCAAGGCGTGCGCACACCAGTTCCAAGAACAATCATCACCTGCACCGTCACGGGCACTCTGGCCACAAAGAAGAGGATGCCTTTTCTGCCCGTCACCCCCGCACAGATTGCCGATGCCTCATGGGAAGCCGCTTCGGTAGGCGCAAGTGTGGTGCATCTTCAGTTGCGAGATCCGAGCACCGGAGAGCCATGCACGAATCTGGGGCTGTATCACGAAGTGGTCGAACGTATCCGCCGAGATTCTCCGGACCTGATCATAAATCTCACAGTTGAACCCGCCGTCCGCTTCGTTACGCAACAGCACCACAAAAAGGTCGTTGTCCCAGCGGCGCGTCTGGGTTTCCATGAACTGCAGATTGAAGATATCGCGGGGATTCGTCCGGACATCTGTACCGTTGGCTTCAGCACGAGGGGCGCGGCTGGCGATGTGGCGGTCAATGCCCCAGCGAACGCCCGCCGGATGGCCAGGGTGGTCAGAGAGGCTGGCGTTAAGCCTGAGATCGAGATTTTCGATGCCGGGGACATTGCGCTGCTCCATGAACTTCTTGCCGATGGCACATTGGCGGGCCCCGTAGTGTGCTTGGTTGTGATGGGGATGAAGCGCGGCTTTCAGTCCTCTCCGGAAACTATCATTCATGCGCGCAATCTACTTCCGTCGGACTCTCATTTCACCGCTATCGGTATGGGGCGTTCATCATTTGAGTCCGTCGCACTTTCCTATCTGTCGGGTGGTCATGCGCGGGTTGGCATCGATGACGCGATTCACCTCCGCCCCCGTGTTCCCGCGGCTTCCAGCGGGCTACTGGTCCAGAAGGCACGTCGCATCGTAGAGGACTTGGGCGGCGAAATCGCCTCTCCCGAAGAGGCGAGAGCGATTTTGGGTCTATGTCCCCTACGTGATGCGCGCGTATCCACACGGCTGCTCAGATCGCCACCTGGCACGGAGCCACAGTGATCGGCGCCGCTCGAGCCAGTCGAGGATTTGCATTGTTGGCCGTGCAGCCCTCGGGATTCAAATCGGACTCCGTTCATCCGCTGGGATGGACGGATGTCGCCTACGAGGCGGCTGTCACTTGGCGCACTGAACGGGCCATTATCGGATCCTTCGCTTTGCGCCCTGTCCCTGAGGTATGTGCATGCGACTCGAAGCAAAGCACGTTCTCGAAGTCTGTAGAAGGCCGGACGGGCTGCGCAGAAATTAGAGGTACGAATTCTGGCTCAGGTTCGGTTGTGCCTTTGCCCAAGACGATCTCTAGCAACTATGCCTATGGGCATGCTTGTTGCAAGCGTAGACGCGAAGATCGTTGAGTTCGAAGAAGATTGGTAACGCAGAGTTAGAAAGAGATGTTGGGTGGCTGTTCGCTGAGGCTTGGATGAATGCAGCCGACCGGTCGTAGAGATGAATGGATTGGAGAAGGACGTGATGGAAACTGATGAGGCGCTAGTTGCGAGCGATACAACGGACAAGGTTTCAGCGAAGGTCGCGCGGGACGTACCGCTAGCACCGACCCTGAGTCTTCGCGGCATCTCGAAATCCTTCGGGGGAGTCCGAGCGCTGAAGAGCGTCGACTTTGACGCCTATGCGGGCGAAGTTCACGTGATCCTTGGGGAGAACGGCGCCGGAAAATCCACCCTGATCAAGGTCCTTGCGGGCATGCATGTACCGGATAGCGGCGAGATACGGCTCAAGTCCGGTCCGGTGAGGCTTCCTAGTCCCTCAACATCACAGGCACATGGTATCGCAGTCATCCACCAAGAACTCGCACTTGTTCCGCACTTGAGCGTTGCCGACAACATCTATCTGGGTCGCGAGCCTCTCCGGCTTGGAACCCCCTTCATCGACAGAAACGCGCTACGGCGAGACGCAAAGCAGTTCCTCGATGCAATCGGCTTCGCTGGTGACATCAACGCGGAGGTTGGCACGCTCAGTACTGCACAGCAGCAACTCATTGAAATCGCCAAAGCACTCTCACAGCGTGCGCGAATCCTGATCATGGACGAGCCAACAGCATCGATCTCCGATCGAGAGTGTCAGCACCTTTATCAAATCATTGCTCAGCTCAAGAGCGAGGGCGTTGCAATCATCTTCATCTCCCATCGCATGCGGGAGGTGTTCGCGTTGGCCGATCGCATCACGGTGATGCGCGACGGACAGAAGGTGAATACGCTGCTTCCGCAGGAAGCTACACCGGATGAGTTAATCAGGCTCATGGTGGGAAGGCAGGTTGCATCGGTCTACAAGAGAAATCGCCAGGAAATGAATACCGAGCCGTTGCTGGAGGTTCGCGGCCTCAGTGCTCCAAGCGGAATATTCGGAATCGACCTTACCGTGCGCGCAGGAGAGATCGTGGGGTTGGCTGGCCTTGTCGGCGCGGGTCGCACCGAAGTCGCAAGAGCCATCTTTGGTGCCGATCGGCGCTCTGTTGGAACGGTCAGCCTCTTTGGTGCGCCATTTGAGGGCGGGCCGGCAGACGCCGTCAGGCTCGGGGTGGGTTTGATTCCTGAGAGTCGCAAGGAACAGGGATTGGCTATCGCGCTCCCCATCCTCGAGAACATAGGAATAGCGAGCCTGTGGAAGAGCTTTGCGCGCGGTGTGTATTCCCGCCGCGCAGCATTCCAGCTGGCAGCCCAGGTGATCGACCGACTGGCCATCAAGACTCCGGACGCACGTCGACCGGTGCTCAGCTTGAGCGGGGGCAACCAGCAGAAGATTGTCATTGGCAAATGGCTTCCGATCGGTTGCAAGCTCCTGATCTTCGACGAGCCCACGCGCGGCATCGACGTCGGTGCCAAGGCGGAGATATTCCGGCTGATGGATGCGTTCGTAGCCGAGGGAAACGCGGTGCTGATGATCAGCTCAGAGCTACCCGAGATCGTCGGCGTTTGTGATCGCGTGTATGTGATGCGGGCGCGCACCTTGAGTGGCGAGCTCAAAGCTGAGCGTATCAACGAGCAGGAAATTCTGAAATTGGCGGTGGATCATGATTAATGCTCAGATTGCAACGGGTGAGCCTCGTAAGGGAGGGGCACATCAATGGCGCAAGGGGGCGGGGGCTCTTGCCGTCATTCTGGTTATGGTCCCGCTGTTCGGAATGACCGTTCCAAACTTCATGTCTGCAGGAAATCTCACCAACATCGGTTTGCAGACTGCAATCCTGCTGCTGCTGGCGTTGCCTATGAGCTTGATCATCTTCACGGAAGGGCTCGATCTGTCGATGGGTGCGGTATTGAGCCTTTGCGGCGTCGTACTGGCGTTGCAGTTGGTCGCTGGACATTCCATTGCATTTGCGTGTTTGGGCGCTTGTGCCGTAGGCTTGGTCTTTGGGGCCTTGAATGGGTTCTGCGTGGCAGTACTCCATATGCCTCCGTTTGTCGTCACGTTGGGCAGCTTCGGGATAGCTCAAGGTCTGGCGCTAGCGGTCACTGACGGCAACGCGGTGTCAGACCTCGGACCTGGAATAGAGGCGTTCTATGCAGCGACGATCTGGGGCCTGCCCGTTCTCATTGCCGTTGCCATTGCGGCGTACGGCCTGTTCCACGTACTGACCTACCACACAGTGCTCGGTCGGTACGCGATCGCGCTGGGCGGGAATCGGAACGCGCTGGTGACCTCGGGCGTGCGAGCGCGACTGTATCTTTTTGGGATCTACGCACTTGCTGGTGCTACGGCTGGCTTCGCCGCGCTTTGCCTGATCGCACGAACGAACGCCGGGCACCCAACCATCGCCATTGGCATGGAGTTCGATGCGATTGCCGCCGTTGTCTTGGGTGGCACGCAGCTGGAAAACGGAAGAGGATGGCTCTTTGGGTCTGTTCTGGGCGTGCTGGCCATTGGCATCTTGCGAAATGGCCTGAACCTGATGGGAATCGACACCGCGTTGCAGCTCATCGCGATTGGCGCATTGGTGTTGGTCGTGGTGTGGCTTGGCGCCAATCGAAAAGGAGCTTAGGAATGACGACAATTTCAAATGCGGCGGCGGCAGGGGATCTGCAACCGAGGCCTTCTTATCGATTGAATGCCGATACCTACGGACTCCTTCTCAGGATTGCCCTCATGGTTGTGTTGTGTTTGGCACTCAGTGTGATCGCCGAGAGCTTTCTTAGCCTTTCCAACTTATCCAATGTGCTGCGGCAAGCCAGCCTACTGTTCATCATTGCTTCCGGCGCGACGGTGGTCATGCTGGCCGGAGGCATCGACCTGTCCATCGGAGCAAATCTGACCCTCTCCGGCGTGTGCGCGGCATGGGTAGTGCAAGCAACAAACTCGCCCGCCTTGGCCCTTGCCACGGGCCTTGCGGTTGGCAGTGCTGTCGGACTGGTGAACGGTCTCTTGGTGACCTGGCTGCGACTTCCCGCTTTCCTTGCCACATACGGCATGCTTTGGATCGTGAATGGCATTGCCCTTTACCTGACCCACGGCTCGCCGATCTTTGGAATGCCACCGGGTTTCCGAGCCGTCGGTACGGGATTCCTGTTCGGGGTTCCGGTACCGGTTGTGATCATGCTGGCAACCTTGCTGGCGGGCGGCATGCTCCTCCATAGCGCCACCCTCGGACGTCAACTTTTCTTTATGGGCGCCAATCGGCAGGCGGCGTTTCTTTCGGGCGTTCCGGTTGCGCGAAACCTTGTCGGTGCATATGTACTTAGCGGATTGACGGCCGGACTGGCGGCGCTGATTTTCGTTGGCCGGGTCAACTCGGCGGATCCTGGTATGGGCGACGCCCTACTGCTCCCAGCTATCGCGGCGATTCTTGTTGGGGGAACTTCGTTGTCCGGCGGCTCGGGCGGTCTTTCCAACACGCTTCTGGGGGCGCTCCTGCTGACGCTTATTCTGAACGGAATGAATTTATTGGCAGTGAAGACGGAGTGGCAGCCGTTCGTCACTGGAGTCGTGCTAGTGCTTGCGATGCTTGCGGATACCGCATTGAAGCTCCGTAAGGGCTAAAGCTGTCCCCGCAGTTCAAATGTTGTCTCATGTTCATCATTAGATTTACCCACGGTCGAGCCACCTATGTAACGCACGCCTATCCCATCATGCCGTGACGGCGTCGGCCGAAAAACTCCGTTGCTGCAGTCGATAAGAGTCGTTTTCTCTAAGTATCTTTAACCAAAGGACACAACAATATGAAAAATCTTCTTCGCGCACTTTTGCTCTCGGCTCTAGCCCAGTCTGCAGCGCTCGCATTTGCTGCGGACGATGAGGTGGCGGTATTTACCAAGAACAAGGTCGATCCCTTCTTTGAGGGTGCTCGTGCAGGTGCAGACGCGAGCGCGAAGCGATTGGGCCTCAAGACGATCCATTTCGCCCCGACGAAGCCCAACAACCTTCAGGAACAAGTGGCACAGATGGAAGATGCGATTGTTCGGAAGCCGAGAGGTATTGTGTTTGTTCCCGTAGATGTGAAAGGATTCAAAGGAGCCATCGACAAGGCTCGAGCCGCAAACATCCCGGTCGTGAATTACATCGACGAAGGGGAGGGCAATTTCAACGGCGTGGTCGTCTTCGACAATCGCAAGCTGGGTGCAATGGTCGCCCGTCATCTTGCGCAATCGATTGGCGGAAAGGGGGGTGTTGTGATTATCGAAGGTGTGAAGGGTTCATCCACCAGTGACGCCCGCACATCAGGAGCACTCGATGCGTTGAAGGCGTTTCCGGACATCCGAGTCCTTGCCGTTCAGCCGGCGAACTATCAACGGCTACAGGCGCTCCAGGTTATGGAGAATCTGATGCAGACCCACCCCCAGATCGACGGGGTGATTGCTGCAGCCGATGTGATGGCGTTAGCCGCGGGCGAAGCAATGGACGCTGCTGGCCGGAAGCGCGCGGCGATCGTTGGCATGGATGGAACCATCGAGGGAGCCAAGGCTGTGCTCGACGGCCGTATGCTGGCCTCCGGTGCGTTCTCGGGGTTCACCATGGGCTGCTTGGCTGTCGAGATGATTGATCGGATTGCGCGTAAGCAGCCAGTTCCGGCTCGTGTGGGACTCGAGGCCGAGCTGATCGATAAGGGCACGGCTACTGAGTATGTTGTGCCGTTCGACAAGCGCCAATGCAAGCGTCTAGCTGATCTTGGCTACTGACGTCAAGTCGGCGGCGAAATTTGGCTGGATGTAGGGAGCTGCGCCGGCGCGGCTCGTTGCAGCGGCTGATCTCCTGGTGGGCCTGCGCAAGCGTCTCGGACCGTTGCCCGTTCAGGCATTCGTCCCTGATCTTGCCGTTGAAGTTGTTGATGTAGTCGGCGCGCGTCAAGACAGTTGTCGCCTCGTTTATGCAGCCAGCGGCTGTATATCTGATGCTCGCGAATGCGTCTGGACGATTGAGTCGCGTTCGGGGTTGACGACTTGAAAGAAGGCGCGGAGGCGCCCTCTTCCGGGATTTGGGTTGAGTTCATGGGTGAAGGTGTTGGGATGCAGGCCGTGACCGGCCGGATTCAGTAGCCCTGCTTGTCCAGCTCGTCACGGTAGATGCGACCACTTTGCAGCTGCAGGTTCGGCGGCAAGGCGTCGCGGATGGCCGCGTAGGCCTCCGCCATCGCCATCGCGTTGGCGAGATCGCGCTTCATGCACTCCAGCGAACGGGTTTCACCGGTCGCGACAAGGCGGGCGTACGTGACGCCCTTCTCGCCCCAGGTGGGCGTGTGATGCAAGGTGTCCATGGCTGTCCTTTCCGAATCGGAAACAGCCCGCTCGCGCACAGGCGCACGCGCAACAAGGCGGCGCACGAAAAGTGCGAGAGGGGCAGCGGGTTGGGGGGACTGACTTGGCGCAACTCGTGTGGAGTGCACAGGGTGCGGTCGTTGCGACCGCTTCAGGTATGAGTCGAGGTCGCCAGCAGGCGCACTCGGGAAGGCGATTTCATTCTAGTGCGGATGGCAAGCTGACGCCAGAGCCCGGAGCCAGCCGGCTGTCCGATGGGTCAGCGTGTCGGTTCACACGCTACGACCTGCAACGCGATGCGTCCCCACAGGCGCGAAGAACCATCACTTGTATTAGCCGGGACATGATCTGACACATGGTCGGATTTGACGATGTGTGATCAGTGGTAGGCGATGAGTTTCTCCTTGGCCAAGTTGAGGGAGTCGAGGAAGGTGCGCATGGGTGTCTTGCCATAGCACCATCGACATTGATGCTCGCGCTGGTTGTTGTAGTGGTCAAGCCAGGCGTCGAGGTCGGTCTGCAGGGCATCGATGGTGTCGTAGATCTTCTTGCGGAATGCGATGCGGTAGAACTCGTTGAGCATGTGAGCCATGGTCTTGTGCAGGCGCTCGACGATGCCGTTGGTCTGGGGCGACTTCGCCCGCGTGCGGGTGTGGTCGATGTCCTCGAGCGCCAGGTACAGCTCGTACTCGTGATGCTGCGGGTTGCCGCAGTACTCGGTGCCGCGGTCGGTGAGCACGCGCAGCAGCCGGATGGCGTGCTGGTCGAAGAACGGCACGACTCGGTCGTTGAGCAGGTCTGCTGCGGGCAGCGGTGTCTTGCGATCATACAGCTTGGCGAAGGCGACCTTGCTGTAGGTATCGACGAAGATCTGCTGGTACACGCGCCCCACGCCCTTGAGGGTGCCGACGTAGAAGGTGTCCCGGGCACCGCAGTAGCCGGGACACTCGGACTCGAACTCGCCCTGCGACTCCTTGTCGAGCTTGGCACGCTCCAGCGCGGCCAGTTGCGATTCGGTCAGGACCAGGCCTTCCTGGGCGGACTTCGCCTCCAGCGCCTTCAGCCGCTTGGTCATGGTTTCCAGATCGTGGCGCAGCCAGATGCTGCGCACCCCCTGGGGTGATACCGCCAGAGCATGGCGTTTGCGGACCTCGTTGGCAATGCGCACCTGGCCGTAAGCGGGCAACTCCAGGGCCAGATCAACGACGGCAGCCTCGATCTGCGTAAGCGGTGCCCCGAGGCCCTCTGTTCAGAACGCCGACCGGTGAGCACGATCGTCTGATCGAGCGCACCTGCGATGGTGTGCATTAAAGAGCTGAACCGACCCCCAACCCTTGGACACTGTTGACGTCATCCGAGCGCCGCGGCGCCCTTCATTCTGTACTCGACGGGGCTCAGTCCCCCTAGCCCCAGCTTGATCCGATCCACGTTGTAGTAGTGGATGTATTCATGAATCGCGCCTTTTAAGGTTTCGACGTTCTCGAACTCATTGACATAGAAGAGTTCGCACTTCAGCGTGCCGAAGAAACTTTCCATGGCCGCATTGTCGAGGCAGTTGGCTTTGCGCGACATGCTCTGCACCAACTTGTTTTCCTGTAGACGCTTTCGGAACGCAGGCATGCGGTACTGCCATCCCTGATCTGAATGCAGCATCGGCGTTTCGCTGGAGCTAAGTCGGCCAAAAGCCTTCGTAAGCATCCTCTCGATCATGGACGGCAGCGGGCGCTCCGCGATCTCATACGAGACGATCTCACGGTTGTACAGGTCCATCACGGGCGAGAGGTAGAGCTTTCTATTGTTGACCTTGAACTCTGTCACATCCGTCACCCACTTCTCGTTCGGCTGGTCAGCCGTGAAATCACGCTGCAGATGGTTGGGTGCCGTCTCGCAGACCGCCCCCGCGAAGGCCTTGTAACGCTTGGGCCGAACCAGCGACTTCAGCTGCATCGCGATCATCAGCTTTTGAACGGTCTTATGGTTGACGGCCCAGCCGGTCCGTTTCAACTCAGCGGTCACGCGGCGATAGCCGTACCTGCCCCTGTGCCAGTCGAAGATCTCGCGGATCTTGGCCTTCAGATTGCAGTGCTTGTCGATGGTCTTGAGAGCGCTCTGTTGATAGTAGAAACTACTGCGTGGCAAACCAGCAGTCCTCAGCAGACCGGAGAGCGGGAAATGGGGCCTCAGCTCGATCACGATCATCGTCCTTTCACGGGCACTGAGCGTCTCTTGACTCGAACCAAGGCCTGCGCTTTTTTTAGGTAGGCATTCTCCATGCGGAGCTGCTGGACATCGCGCAGCAGTTCTTCCCGGCTGCGCTGATCGTCAGCTGGTCCCTCTTCGTCGTCGCGCTGGCGCGGCGTCTTCTTCATCTTCGTCTGCTCTTCCTTCCAGCCAGGTCGCAATGCTGATTCACCATGGACGGAGTACAGCCGCAACCATTCTGTCACCTGGTTGCGACGCCTGACGTTGAAGAGCGCCGCTGCCTGGTTGCACGAAAGCCCTTCTTCGCTCATTCGTCGGAGGACCTCCAGCTTGAATCCAGGATCGTAGTTGCTGCGCCTCTTCGTTACTACTCCCGCATCGCCAAGAGAGTCGTAGCCAGCGACCCATTTGCGCAACGACGCCACGTTCACGCCCTGGGCTGCTGCCGTCGCGAGCAAGCCGCCACTTCCCTTCCTATAGGCCTTGACTGCGTCGAGCTTCTGTTTGTCTGTGTACCTGATCATCCCATTTCCCTAGATTCGTCCAGGTTTTGGGGGTCAGTTCAGAGCGGTAATGCACATCATGAACGATCGAGTCACTCGAGGCGCCCGTGGTCGGCGCGAACACAGCCCGGAACTGAAGCGCGAGTTGGTTGAGCGAAGCCTGCTGCCTGGCGCGTCTGTGTCGGCAATCGCGCTGGACGCCGGCATCAACGCGAATCTTCTGTTCACGTGGCGCCGCGCGCGGCGCAACTCGGCAGGGCAAACCCCGGAGCCGTCAACGCCCGTGCTGCTGCCGGTATCGATCGAGGGGCCGCAAGAAGTCGATGCCGTCGCGCC
>NZ_JBFTHX010000069.1:0-15718 GCF_056394465.1 Variovorax sp. 10N432 | reverse complement strand
GATCGCCACCTTGGCCTTGAATGCCGCTGAGTGATTGCGGCGGGGTCTTTTGCTCATGTCGTCTGCTCCTGTCATCCGGGCTCTGTCCTCGCCCATGGGAGCAGCCTATCCACTTTGCGGCGTGTTCAGATTTGCGCGGCCGGCTCTCAGGCCAGCTGCGTAGCCCAACCCCTGCTTGGCTTCCAATCCCGTGAGCGGTGCCACTTGCCCGATCACGATGTCGGCAGCGCCGGCGCTCGCCATCACGGCGCTTGCGATGGCGGCCCCCAGAATCCAGCGGGCCAAGGTGCGTACGTTCATCCGTTTCTCCGAAAGACAACCAAGCATGCGTCCCCCTACTCGCCGATCCCGAATCGCTGAAGAAGTGCCGACTTCAGCCGTCTGATCTCCACCATCGCATCAGACTTTGGTGCCTGCTGCCCCGACAAGACCGCGGCAGCTTCAGCCGCGGCATCCCTTGCAACACGGGCATTCAGCGAGCATCGAATCAACTCGCGCTTCCGATCCTTTGCGTCCAAGTCGGCAAAGTTTTTCATGAGCACTTCGGCAACTTCAAGCGCCGAAGCTGCCGCAGAGAGCGTCATGTGGATGCCGGCGCGCACACGATTGCCGTAGTCGGTCTCTTCCTTGACGTTCAACTCTTTCTCTTGCTCACAGAGAGGGAGCGTTCCAATGTCGGTAGGAGCGAAGTACGGCACGGCCTGAACGCCACGCTCACGCGCCGAGATCACCTCCTGCAGCGCGACTCTGACCATTTGAACAGTCTCCAGGTCTGGGGATTGCATAGCCGGTTTCACCTCGAAAAGTGGATCTGAACTACCAAGGAGAGTCCGGGCAGCTCCTTGGCATCGGACGCCAGCTTTCTACAGGGCCGCTCACGCTCAATGCAAGCTTGATACAAATGTATCTGGATGTAAATTCACTGTAAAGACACTTTAGGTGAATGAGTCCGTCTGCGGGTGCAAGAACGACATCTCTGCGGTCTGCGCGGCACAGGAGCCGAGTTCGTCCAAGCGTCCGGAAGGCCTGGATGTTCCACCTCAGCCTGACCAGTTCCTTGACCGCTAAGTTCATCGCGATCGAGGCGGCGTTGGCCAGCTTCGAATTGGCTCGCCGACGCAGGATTCGGCGGCGAACCTTGTTCAACATGTTCCGCGCATCGTGACTCCAGATTGGGCTCAAGCGTCGAGGCGCTTCATCTCCCCGTGGTCGAGGGGCACATGTCCGAGCAGAGCGACGTGCAAGGAGAGTGGTTCGGCGACGGGTTTTGCGTGATGGCCAAGCCGCGATTCGCTGCAATCGCACGGGGCATCGATGTCCCGATGTGGCTGCGATGCACCCATATTCTCTTGGCTCTAAATGCACGCGGGCGTAGCGCAAGAGTCGGTTATGGTTCGCCCCGTTTGTGACCAGAACCGAGAGCAACGACCCGTGATTTTTCATGCATTCAACAGGCTCATCTTTGGCGGGACGCCGACGTCATTGACCATCGCGCCGCACCAGGCACGAGCGCAATGCGCCCCGTCGTACCCAAACGCGCTGTGAGACATCGCCAGTCGATTGGCGCTGAGGCGCCCCCTCCTCCTTTGGCATTCGAGAGAAAGAGCTTCACATCATGTTCCGCACCCTGCTCAAGTCCAAGATCCACCGTGTCGCGGTCACCGACTGCGAACTGCACTACGAAGGCTCCTGCGCCATCGACGAAGACCTGCTCGACGCCGCCGGCATGGCCGAGAACGAGCAGGTCCACATCTGGAACATCAACAACGGAGAACGCTTCATCACCTACGCGATCCGTGGAGAGCGCGGCACCGGCATCATCTCGGTCAACGGCTCGGCCGCGCGCCGGGCCTCGGTCGGCGACCTGATCATCATCGCCGCCTTCGGCCTGGTGCCCGAAGACCAGGTGGCCGGCCATCGGCCGAAACTGGTGTTCGTCGACGGCGCCAACCGCATCAAGGAAGAGCGCGCCCACATCCCCGTGCAGGCGGCTTCCGGCGAAGCCGTCGCGGCCTGATGCCGGGCGCAGCGGGCCTCGCCATGACATCGCCAACCCCGGCCGATGCGGCCACCCCCTACGGCACCCTGCCCCCGGCCTCGCCGCCGGCAACGCGAAAGCCGCTCGCCCCGCCGCGCCTGGCCACCATGCAAGCGCGCGGCTGGAAGCTTGACTGCATTTCGCTGCGGCGGCGCGCCGACCTGAAGGAACCGACCGGGGGCGAGCCCCAGGTGGCCCTGGCGGCGGCTCGGCTCGGAAGCACGCGGCCGATCGACAACTTCCAAATCCAGTCAGGGAAGAGAGGAATTGCGCCCCCATGAATCGCCCACATGCACACAACGTCGGCGCCAATGAAGCCTGGCAGCAGCGCAGCCTGCGCAGCGTCTGGCACCCCTGCACTCAGATGCAGCGCGCCGCTGCGGTCCCGCCGCTGCCGATCTGGCGCGGCGAAGGCCCATGGCTCATCGATCACGAAGGCCAGCGCTACTTCGACGCTACCAGTTCGTGGTGGGTCAACCTGTTCGGCCATGCGGATGCGCGCATCAACGCAGCCTTGAAGGACCAGCTCGACCGCCTGCCGCACGTGATGCTGGCCGGCTGCACCCACGCTCCGGCGGTGGAGCTGGCCGAGCGGCTGTCGGCGCTGACCGGCGGTGTGCTCGGCCATTGCTTCTTTGCCAGCGACGGCGCCTCGGCGGTCGAGATCGCCCTGAAGATGAGTTTCCACCACTGGCGCAACCGCGGGCGTTCGGACAAGCGGGAGTTCGTCTGCCTGCGCCAGGGCTACCACGGCGAGACGCTCGGAGCCCTGGCGGTCACCGATGTGGCAGTGTTCCGCGATGCCTACGATCCGCTGCTCATGCGGGCGCACCAGGTGATGTCGCCCGACGCCCGCCAGGCCGGACTCGGCGAGACAGCGGCAGACGTGGCCACGCGGGCCTCCGCTGAATTGGAGGCGCTGTTCGAGGCTCGCCACGAACACATCGCCGCTCTGATCATCGAACCGCTGGTACAGGGCGCTGCCGGCATGGCCATGCACGACCCGGCCTATCTGCGCACGGTGCGAGCGCTGTGCGACCGCTACGAAGTGAGCCTGATCGCCGACGAGATCGCGGTGGGCTGCGGGCGCACCGGGACCTTCTTCGCCTGCGAGCAGGCCGGGATCTGGCCCGATTTCGTGTGCCTGTCCAAGGGCATCAGCGGAGGCACGCTGCCGCTGTCGCTGGTGATGACGCGCGACCACATCTACGAGGCCTTCCTCGATGACGACGTCGCGCGCGGCTTCCTTCACTCGCACTCCTACACCGGCAACGCGCTGGCCTGCCGGGCGGCGCTGGCGGTGCTCGACCGCTTCGAGGAAGACGACGTCCTGCAGCACAACCGGCAGCGCGCTGCAGCACTGACATCGGCGCTCGTGCCCTTACAGAACGATCCGCGCGTCGAGCACTTCCGCCAACGCGGGATGATCTGGGCCTTCGATGTGCGGGAGGCCTTCGTCGGCGATCGCTTCGCGGAACGCTTCCACCTCGCCGGCCGCGCGCGCGAACTGCTGATCCGCCCGATCGGCCGCACCGTCTACCTCATGCCGCCCTATGTGCTGGACGATGAGCTGGCAGCCTGGCTCGCGCAACGCGTGATGGCCACGCTGGACGCCACGGCCGACATCGAGAATGCCCATGCTGATCGAACACCTGAACCACCAACTGCGTGAGCGCGAGGCCCAGGCGCTGCGAAGGCACCGGCGCACGGCCGAGTCGCCCTGCGCGCCGCACCAGCGGGTGTCCGGGCGCGACATGCTGTCCTTCTGCAGCAACGACTACCTGGGGCTGGCGAACCATCCGGCGCTGATCGAGGCAATGGCCGTAGGCGCGCGCCGCTATGGCGCTGGCAGCGGCGCGTCGCATCTGATCAGCGGCCATTCACGCGCCCATGTGTTGCTCGAGGACGAACTCGCCCGCTGGCTGTCGCCCTGCATCCCGGAGGCGAGGGCACTGAGCTTCTGCACCGGCTACCTGGCCAACCTGGCGCTTCTGACCGCCTTGGGCGACGCCAGCGCGACCATCTTCGCCGACAAGCTCAACCATGCTTCGCTGGTCGACGGCGCGCTGCTGGCCAAGGCGCCGCTGCAGCGCTACCCCCACGGCCGGCTCGACCTGCTCGCCAACCAGCTCAGGCTCTGCAGCACGCCGATCAAGCTGATCGTGACCGATGCCGTCTTCAGCATGGACGGGGACATGGCCGACCTGCCGGCCCTTCTGACGCTGGCCGAGGCGCACGACGCCTGGCTGGTCATCGACGACGCCCATGGCTTCGGCGTTCTTGGTCGGCACGGCAGCGGCAGCCTGTCGCACTTCGGCCTGCGCAGCGAGCGCCTCATCTACATGGGCACGCTGGGCAAGGCCGTGGGCCTGGGCGGGGCCTTCGTGGCCGGCCATCCGAGCGTGATCGACTGGCTGGTGCAGTCGGCGCGCAGCTACGTCTACACCACGGCGGCGCCGCCGGCGATCGCGCATGCCGTGCTCACCAGTCTGCGTTTGATCGCCGGCGACGACGGCGAAGCGCGGCGCGCCCGATTGGCGCAATCGATCGCCATGCTGCGCGATGGCCTCACGACATTGGTCCAACAATACCCCGGCCTCGGCTGGCGGTTGGCAGATTCCGCCACCGCGATCCAGCCACTGATCGTCGGCGACAACGCCGCGGCGCTGGCCCTCGCGAAGACGCTCGACGCACAGGGCCTGTGGGTGCCGGCGATCCGCCCGCCGACGGTGCCCGTGGGCACCGCCCGGCTGCGTATCACGCTGAGCGCCGCGCACACGCCGAAGGATGTGCGGGCGCTCCTCGATGGCTTGGCGCAGGCCGCTGGAACGCTGCAATGAGTTCCGCCGCGATGCGGGGTTGCTTCGTGACCGGCACCGACACCGAGGTCGGCAAGACGCGCGTCAGCGCCGCGCTGCTGCACTGGCTCGGCGCGCAGGGGCTGCGCTGCGCCGGCTACAAGCCCGTGGCGGCCGGCACCGAGGTGATCGGTGGCGAGGACGTCAACGAGGACGTGCGCGCGCTGCGCGATGCGAGCTCGATGGTGTTGACCGATGCCGACGTCGGCCCCTTCCAGTTCAAGGCTGCTTGCGCACCGCACATCGCGGCAGCGCTCGAAGGCCGCACCATCGAGCGTGCCTTTCTGCTGCGAGGTGCCCTGGCGCTCGCGACACGCGCCGAGCACCTGATCGTCGAGGGCGTGGGCGGCTTCTGTGTGCCGCTTGGGTCGCATTTCGACAGCGCCGACTTCGCCATGGACCTGGACTTGCCGGTCGTGCTGGTGGTCGGGTTACGGCTCGGCTGCATCAACCATGCGCTGCTCACGGCCGAGGCCATCCATGCACGCGGTTTGCGACTGGCAGGCTGGGTCGCAAACACGGTCGATCCGGCGATGCTGTACCGCGACGACAACCTCGCCACCCTTCGCCAAGAACTGCGACGGCGCCACCAGGCGCCTTGCCTGGGCATGGTCCCCAGGCTGACCGGCCCTGACCCTGCGGCCGTGGCGGTCCACCTCGACGATGCTGCGCTGCGATCGCTGTTCGAGCTGCCCTGAGAGCAAGTGTGAGCATGGCGCGATCTGCAACCACGTTGGCCACCCTTGTGTCCGGTGGCTGGTTATTCTGGCTCGAAGAGACCATCCCTGAAAGACGACATGATCACCACATCCACTTCCACGACAACATCCACCGTTTCCCTGTCATCGTTGCGTGGCGCGACGTCGCGCAACGAGCCGCGCATCGATCAGCGTTGGCTTGTCGCAGACATCGAGGCGCTCTACGCATTGCCGTTCATGGATCTACTCTTCCAAGCACAGCAGGTTCATCGCGAACACTTCGACGCCAATGAGGTGCAGCTGTCGACCCTGCTGTCGATCAAGACCGGTGGCTGCGCGGAAGATTGCGGCTACTGTCCGCAATCCGCGCACTTCGACACCGGCGTGGAGGCGAGCAAGCTGATGGCCCTGGCGGAGGTGGTCGAAGCGGCGCAGGTCGCGAAGGCGCAAGGGGCCACGCGCTTCTGCATGGGCGCGGCCTGGCGCAGTCCGAAGGCGCGTGACATGGAAAAGGTGACCGACATGGTGCGCGAGGTGCGCGCGCTGGGCCTGGAGACCTGCATGACGCTCGGCATGCTCGAAGAGGAACAGGCCCGGGCCTTGAAGGATGCGGGACTGGACTACTACAACCACAACCTCGATAGCGCCCCGGAGTTCTACGGCAACGTCATCAGCACCCGCACCTACCAGGACCGGCTCGATACGCTGGCCCTCGTGCGCGACGTGGGCATCAACGTCTGCTGCGGCGGCATCGTGGGCATGGGCGAGAGCCGCGCCCAGCGCGCCAGGCTGATCGCCCAACTGGCCAATCTCGAGCCCTATCCCGAGTCGGTGCCGATCAACAACCTGGTGCAGGTGGAGGGCACACCGCTGGCCGGCACCGAGCCGCTCGACCCTTTCGAATTCGTGCGCACGATCGCCGTGGCGCGCGATGCCGACCACGATGGTGCGGCTGTCGGCCGGGCGCGAGCAGATGGACGAGGCGCTGCAGGCGCTGTGCTTTGCCGCCGGCGCCAATTCGATCTTCTACGGCGACAAGCTGCTTACCACGAGCAATCCGCAGGCCGAGCGCGACCGGGCGCTGTTCGAGCGGCTGGGGCTGAAGGTCCAGAGCCAACGATGAGCGCGGTGCTGGCGCCCCCGCCGAGCCCGCTCGGCCGCCCGATCATCGACTCGGCGTTCCGCGCCGATCCCTATCCGACCTACGCCGCGCTGCGCGAGGCCGGGCCTATCCATTGGAGCGACGAGTTCTTCGGCGGTGCGTGGCTCCTGACCCGCCATGCCGATGTCGAGGCGGTGCTTCGCGACGCCGCTCGCTTCTCGGCCCAGCGCACCGGCGGCTGGGTGATGCAAAGCCCCGCCGCGCGGGGCGAGTTGAAGGATTTCCAGCAGCTCTTCGCGCGCGCGATGCTGTTCGTCGACGCGCCGGACCATACGCGCATCCGCGGCGTGCTCAACGCAGGCTTTCGCAGCGACGTCCTGCAGCAGTTCGCGCCGGCCATCGAGCGCCGCGTCGATGCCTTGCTCGACGCCGTGGATGCCGACGTTGGCTTCGATTTCATGCAGTCACTGGCGCGGCCGCTGCCGGCCGAGGTGATGGCGATGCTGATGGACATCCCCGCGGCCGATCACGGCGACTTCATCGCCTGGTCCGACGATCTGGCGACCTTCATCGGTGCGCCCCTGCCCTCGCTCGAGCAGGCCCGGCGCGCTCGCACCAGCCTGCTGGCGATGACCGGCTACTTCGAGTACCTCGTGCCGCAGCGCCGGCGCACCCCGGGCGACGATTTCGTGAGCCGGTTGCTGCGGGCCGAGGCGGCCGGCGACATCCAGCCCGGCGCCGAGCTGCTCGCCCAATGCGCGATGCTGCTTTTCGCCGGCCACGAGACCACGCGCAACCTGCTGGGCAACGGGCTCCAGGCGCTGCTCGCCAATCCCGACCAATGGCAGCGCCTGCGGCACGAGTCCGCGTTGCTGCCGGGGGCGGTGCGCGAACTTCTTCGCTTCGACAGCCCTGTGCAGTACACCGGCCGCCGCGTGGCGGCCGATCTGGTGTTGCACGGTCGACAGCTGCGCCGCGGCGACCTGGTGGTCGCGCTCATCGCCTCTGCCAACCGCGATCGGGCGCGTTATCCAGAGGCCGATCGCCTGGACATCGCGCGCCGCCCGGGCGGCTTGTTGTCGTTCGGCGCCGGACCGCATGTGTGCATCGGCGCCAGCCTGACGCTGATGGAGGCTCAGATCGTCTTTGATCGCCTGCTGCATCGGTTCCCGCATCTGCGCCTGGTCGACACTCAGCCGTGCTGGAGCGGCAACGCGGTATACCGAGGGGTCAGCGCGCTGCCGGTACGTCAGTCTCCGGCCGCCGGTCTGCGCATCAGCATGCCGCGACGATAGGTCTCGGCAATGAGCATGCGCGGGCCCTCGGGTGTCACGATGCAGTACGTGCGCGACGCGTCGGTGTCAGGGAGGCCACCGACCGCGCCCCAGAGCCGTTCGTACAGCACCGGCGCCGCATCGAGGAAGGTGCGGCGCACCCACAGGCGCGACAGCAGATGACCGATCGGCATCGCGCCAGCCTCGAGGTCGCGCCGCACATCTTCCGGCAGGCCCTCGAGTGCGATGTACGACAGGTTGTCCATCAACACCTGGCCATGAGCGGCGAGGCAGGTGATCCGCTCGATGAAGCTCGCGCCCGGAAGCACTGCACGCACTTCGGCGGGCACCGCCTGCACGATGCGCTGCTCCAGCACATGCAGCGAAACCGGACCGCCGGCGATGGTTTCGCACAGACGGGTGGTCGATCCGTCCTGCGCCAGCAGCAGGCGCAGCATGTCGCGGGCGTGTTCTGCCCGCGCGGGCGCATCGCATGGTTGGTGAAAGCGTAGACGCTCAAGCGCCTGGTATTCGAATGAAGACATGATCGAAATTGAAGTGACGATTCGCCCCGTGGCATTGCCGGACGGCCCACGCGGCACGATGGCGCGGCTGCGCGGCGAGGGACGTTTCGCGCTGCTCGAAAGCGCGCTGCCCATGCCGCGCCAGGCCCAGTGGTCCTACATCGCCGGACCGGCGCTGGCCACACTGTACACAGACGAGACCACGACCCGGCTCGAACGCGACGGCCGCGAGATCGCGTGCTGGGCCGATCCCTTTGAAGCGCTCGCGGCGGTCGCCGCTGGGGAGCCCGACAGCGTCCGCTTCGAAGGCGACTGTCCCGATGGCATGGACTTTGTCGGCGGCTGGGTAGGCGTGCTGGGCTACGACCTCGTGCGCCATGTCGAGCGGCTGCCTGAACAGGCCCTGCACGACCCGATCCTGCCCCGGCAATGGTGGATTGCGGTGGACCAGGTGCTGGGATTTCATCACCCGAGCGATCAGTGGTGGGAGGCCACCGTCCGCGGCCCCGCGGAGCGATGGCCCTGGACCCGCGCCCGGCGGGCAGAGGCCTGGGCGCGAACCATCGAGTGCGCAGGCGGCCCGCTGCCCGAACGCGGTCAGTGGCAGGCTGGATCGCTCAGTCTGCGCACATCGCGCGCGCAGTTCGAACGCGGCGTGGAAACCATCCGCGAGGCCATCACCCGCGGCGATGTGCTGCAGGTCAACCTGACGCGACGTGAGGAGGCGGCATTCGAGGGCGACGCCTGGGCCTTGTACGAAGACCTCGCGTCGGCGCATCCGGCGCCGTTCGCGGCCTACCTCGAAGGGCCGGGCTTCGCGGTCGCCAGTTGCTCGCCCGAGCGATTCCTTCACCGGAGGGGCGACAGGCTCGAGGCGCGTCCGATCAAGGGAACTGCAGCGCGAGGTATCGGAGAGACCGAGGACGCCGCTCGACGCCAGCAACTGGCGGCGAGCGTCAAGGATCGCGCGGAGAACGTGATGATCGTCGACCTGATGCGCAATGACCTGGGGCGCGTGGCCGCGACCGGCAGCGTCGCAGTGCCCGAGCTGTTCGAGCTGGAGCCCTATGCCAGCGTGTGGCAGATGGTGTCGACCGTGCGGGCGCGACTGCGCCCTGACTGCGGCGTCGCACAACTGCTGCGCGCGTGCTGGCCACCAGGCTCGATGACCGGAGCGCCGAAGGTCAAGGCGATGGAGATCATCGAGGGGCTCGAGACCCTGCGCCGCGGTTGGTATGCCGGCTCCATTGGCTACCTGGACTGCCGCGGCAACATGGACCTGTCGGTCGTCATCCGCACGGCGATTGTTGCCGGCGGGCGCGTGATGGTGCAGTTGGGCGCTGGGATCGTCTCGGACTCCGAGCCGGCAGCCGAATGGGCAGAGACGGTGGCCAAGGGGCTTCGCATCGTCGAGACGCTGGAACGGGGCTCTGAAGCAGCAGGGCAGAGTCCACATCGCAGAACGGCTCTGTGCGACTTCACATGAAGGACCCAGCCGTCACCACAGCCTCGCGCCATGGCGCGCGCTTCTGAGCCGCATCGAAAAAGGCGTTCAACCGGTCTAGATCGAGTGCGGTCGCCGACTCGAAAGCGCAGGCTCCGGCGGTCGCGCTGAACACTCCCGAAACGGTTCGACGAAGCGCATCCGTTGGCATCGACCAGTCCATGGCCCGAAAAATGCTTGATCGCCTCTCATGAAAACATTCATTCGGCTTGCTGAGGTCTGGGTACCGTCAGACGACGAAAGCTTGTTGGAGTTGGCTGGCGGCTTGTTCGATTCCGCGCCGGCTTTTGGTGCTGTCACCAAGCAGATGTGTTTTGGAAGAGCCGAAGGTCTGCCGGGACGCGCATGGGACGATGGCCACCCAGCGATGCTGCGCAAGTTGGAAGGGTCCTATTTCAGACGTGCGGCAGCAGCAAGGGCAGCAGGCTTGAGTTGTGCAGTCGCATTCCCGATCTTCGTTGGGGATGTATTGACCTGCGTGGTTGTGCTTCTCTGCGGTGACACCGGCTCGCATATTGGTGCTGTCGAACTATGGCATAACGATCCGCGCGTTGGCACCGATTTGACTCTTGCAGACGGCTACTTCGGCTCCACGTCGCCAGCGCTGGAAATTCTCACGCGCGACGCCTGGCTGCCGCGAGGCGCAGGCGCCCCGGGTTTGGCTTGGCAGCGCGAATCCGCGATATTCATCGACGACATTGCCGGTTCGAAATACTTTCTGCGTGGCGCCGAGGCCGCTGCTGCCGGCATTTTGCGAGCGTTGTCGATCCCCTGCGGTGTGAGAGGCAACGACACTTGGGTGCTCAGCCTTCTGTCGTCGGCCGCGACGCCGATCGCCCTGCGAACCGAGATCTGGCGTCCGGATGCCACAGGCCTCCATCTGCAGTGCGCCGCGGGCCGCTGCGAGATCAAAGGCCCGCTACCGTGCGGGACTTCAAACTTGTGGCCGATCGACGCGCTGGGTCCGATCGGACTTGCCTGGCGAAGCGGCGTTGCGCAAGCCGTCACCGGAGGCGCCGTTCATGCGGCTCTCACCGCAGAGGAAGCAAAAGCTGCCGGGCTGCGCTCGATACTCGCCATTCCGGTAGTTGGCGATGGCGTGGTCTGCGAGGTCGTTGGCCTGTATTTCTGACTTGGTCTTACTGAATGAAAGCGACTTTCACTCCAGTCCTGAGCTTTTCACAGAGCGCGCTTTGGGTGTTGCATCAAACGGCATCCAAGTGCCAACCGCTGCAGAAGCTACTCGGCCAGAACGCGACAAATACCAAGGTGCACCGTGGCTCAACCACACGTGCACCAATTTGATACGTCTACAGAGGAGAACGATGAACCGGCGAACCGTGATCGGGTGGATGGGCAGCCTCACGCTGCTGACTGTGAGCAACAATTTTGCGCAGGTCGTCGATCTGAACGATGCGATCAACAAGGCGGGGCGTCAGCGCATGCTGTCGCAGCGCGTCGCCAAGGCCTACCTGGCGGCCGACCAGGGCGTGGTCACCCAGCGCGCAGACGAAATCTTGGCTGCCTCGATGGCCCTCTTCGACCGCCAACTCGGAGAGCCTCCATTTCCTGGGGGTGTGCGGTGCATCAAATGTCCAGGGTAGGACGACTTGCCCTACCACTTCGCAGCCCCCCCGACCGTGAGTGGTTCTATGCTGCACCGCACACCCCCAACTTCTGGATGCTCTCCAATCAGGAATTCCGCGTCGGCCAGCGTGTGAGCTTTGCCGACCAAAGCCTGAAGCGGCGTCGGAGAAATCGCGTTCGGATCAACCAGCGCACAGCCACGGTTCACTGCGACGGACGCGCGTGGCGCGTCGCCTTCGCTCTGCTCCAGCAAACCGTTGACGTCACGTCATAAACCCCTCGATCGTCAACGACGGCTTTGAGCCGACATTTACCTTGTGCTCGTCCTTCATCGCAGCTGTCCAACTGGCGCCCGACCGGCGGGTCTGCCCGTGATATCGTAGATGACTCTCATTCCAGAGTCATCTTGGCCGAATTTTGCTTGACTGTTGGGGAAGCCTTTGTAGCGACAGAACCCGTCGCAGCCCGAAGTGCGTCTTGAGCAACGAAAGTGGCCTCGAACGAGGCGAAAAACCTATGCGGGCAGCCACACACCGCGAAGTCGACGGATTTCTCGGCTGCATTCCTTCGTCAAGTCCTCTGGCTGCGACGCTCATAGTTCAGCATTTCCCTGGGCACGGGATTGATTCCAGACGAGGTTCCATAGGACCCACGTGATTGCTGCGTAGAGAAGGCACATTCCGAAACCAAGCGACAAGCACAGCAGATTCATGCCAGTTGCGGCGCCAAGTACGACGGCGGATAACAAATAGACCACCATAGTCGGGATGACAGCAGTGAGAACCGTGGTCAGGCTTCTGGTACGTACCAAGGCATGATCAACCGCCGATGTACCTGAGCCCCACAACGTAGCCTCCCAGGACACGACATTCTCGAAGTCTGAGTAATGTGCGTCGATGAAGCGCGAGATAGATCTTGCATGCAGGCTGAACTCCATGATCTTGGCATCAAGTAATGCAGATAGCACAGGTATTGCCAGGGCGGCCGCTGGAAGGACAAGGCCCTGCCCGAATTGCGGCAGCTTCTCCTGGGTGGTGACAAGGAATGCGATAACAGCGCCGACGAGCACAAACTTCTGGAGCCAAATCGCTTGAAGCTTGTCGAAGTAGCTCGACGATTCAGCTTTCAAGAGCTTATATAACTCAAGGTCGAACTGTTCGCTGCGAGCAGTAGCGGGCCCCGTAGGTGACATAGTCGACTCTTGAAAGGTGATGATTGCTGCTAGTCCAATGGATTTGATGAGAGCTGGGGTCATTCCATGATCACGCCCCGGCAAGACCCCCAGAAAGCGGACAGTTGTGAACGTCTTCTGTTGGCGCTGACGTCTCCCCCATATCCGGTCACTTCTTAAACTGGAGTCGGGCGGCTTCCAGGCGAACGAGGGCGCGAACTTGCCTTCTACAACATCAGCGCAGCAGCTTCGCCGCGGCCATCTCGCCGACCTTTGTGCCCAGTGCGTTCCCGACTTCGCCGGAGTTGCGATAGTGCACGCCGTCGTAGATGCGTGCATCGATGACCTCTTGCGAGAAGGCATCGACGCTGGTCCATGTGCGGGTGACCCCGGGCAACGTCGGGCTGGTGGTAGACAGGCGCGGCGTCGCTCCACTGCCGATCTCGGCCTTCAACACGGCTGCCAGCGATGCGGCGATCGTGCAATGAGCGCAAGGGTACTCGGGGTGCATCGGCGTTTCGATCAAAGGCAACCAGCCGGCATCGCGGTCGGTAGCGTCGTTTCCGTCCTGGTCGCCGTTGCGGATTGCCGTGAACGGGCGCCAGAAATGGTAATGGTACTTGGCGTCGAAGACCGCGTCGATGGCGTCGACCATCGCCTGCCCGCTGGCGGCGAGCAAGCGCGCGTTCTGCGTTAACTCTCGCCCGGGCTGATTAGCCACCGAGCGCGCAATCGGGTAGTAGATCGTCGGCGTCGTCGCCGTCCAGAAACGGGCGATCTCTGTCTGCTCGGCAGTGCGTTGACTCCCGGTTCGCGCACCGAGCGCCTTGACCTCGTTGTAGTCGCGGGCCCAGACGGCGCCTTTCAGATCTGGCGGCGGGCTGGGGCGGAACTGATCGACGCGATCAAGCACCCAGCAGCGCGCCGGAGGCAGATCGGCATTGGCCGGCACGACCGTCGGTACGTAACCCCCAGGACTGGTAACGGGGCGGTAGAAGACGGGTGAGGCTCCAGTGGGTGCCCGCATCGACAGGATGCCGGCAGCGGCCCTCTCGCCCAGCGCGATGCCATCCGACTTGGCGGTGCCTTCTGGCACAGCGGCCAGTGCGGTCTGGTACGCCGCCTCGATCGCAGTGCCCTGCGTCGTGGCCATGCGCGTCAGCACGGCGCGATTGGCCGCAGCCACGGCAGCGTCGACCGACGTTCCCGCGGGTGCCTCCAGCTTCAGGTACCCGGCCTGCGGATAGCGCCGGGTGATCGCGTTGACGGACTCGAACACCGCGACTTGGATCAGCACCATCGGCGCCTGACCCCAAGGTCCCGCCTGGTGAGCCACGGTGATCTCGCTGGCTCTTTGGTTCCAGTCCGTGACCACGTCGGCCTGGACGCCTGCTGCGCACATGAACGGCATTGCGATCGCACAAAGACGCTGTGCATTGATTGTCTTCATCGCCGCTCCTGAGGATGCAGAGGAGCGACGATCATGAACCCGTAGCCGAACGGGCGCAATGCGCCATTGGTGTTAGCGCCGGGGACCTGATGGATCGCGCGAGCGGCTCGACACTTGTTGTCGCTGCGAGCACGCTGTTCGCAGAATGCGTCAGCCCCTGAACAAGGCAGTCAGCAGGCTTGTCGCGACATGACGTTGGCATCCTGCTTGGCTTGAGCGATCCGGAAGACGACGCCGTTCAAGGGACCCCTAAGACCATTGACGTGACAGGGCGACTGGCGGTATCGGGCTGGCCGTTTGCGATCGATTGGCGAAGGGCGGAGCGACGCTGTCGCTCGCCGCACGCGGTGCCGATGTCACCTCAGGATCCACCGACGAGCGACCCCGTGTCCAGCAGCGAGATGTGGCGCGAGATTCTTCAGAACAGCTTCGTCGGGCCGCTGGCACCCCTGAAAGCGGCGATTGACGCGATGCGGCCTGCTCCTGCGCTCCGCAATCGATGCAAGATCGTCGTCATCTCCGGCATCTCATCAGCGCAGGTGGATGAGTAATTCGCTTCTCCAGAGGCGCCGTGTAACTTGGCCGTGCAGGGCAAGCCGGGCGCACGCATCGCGAAGGTGCTGGGCCGCGTCTGCGGCGCGAAGCTCGAAGGTGACGAGCGCTTCGTGTCAAGTGAACCGCCGCTGCCGACTCGCAAGCCTATCGGGGCGCAGTTCGCGAAGGGCTACGGCCTGATGACGGTGGCGCTGTGGCTGACGCCGCGCAATCGCTCGCATTCACGCTCGAGGGAGGCAACCCAGGCGCGGGCCTGCTGGGCTTCGTTGTAGGCCTGAGTGTGCAGCGCGGCCATGCCCCAGCGGCTCTCGAACCAGAGGGCCAGGTACACCGCGCGGGGCGCGTTGCCGCTGGCCTGATAGCGCTGCAGGGTGCGCAGGCTCACGCCCAGGTGGCGGGCAATTTTCTTGCGCGGCTCGACCTGGTCGGCGAGCAGGTAGTTCAGGGGCGGAAGGCGGGCGAACGAAGGCGCGAGGAAGGGCATGACTGGGATCCTGCGAGGGTGCCAGATGAGCGAGAGCCGGCGATGCCGCCCCCGCAAGAGAGCATCACAATCCTGGGGGTGTGCAGTGCAGCATCCTTGCTCCACCGCCTACGCCGCGAGCGGCACCTGGTCCCGAGCTCCGAAACCCGGATACCACCTCTCGAAGGCGCGTAGCTCGTCATTGAGGACCTTGGTGCGAACCTGGAGGAGCAGATGCGCGCCGCGCGGCGTCCAGCGCATCTGCTGCTTTTTCACGAACCGCTTGGAGATCACCTGGTTGACCGCGGATTCAACGAAGCCGGTTGCAATGCGCTCCCCGCACCGGAGAGCCGGCCGCGCAAATCTGAACACGCCGCAAAGTGGATAGGCTGCTCCCATGGGCGAGGACAGAGCCCGGATGACAGGAGCAGACGACATGAGCAAAAGACCCCGCCGCAATCACTCAGCGGCATTCAAGGCCAAGGTGGCGATCG
>NZ_JBFTHX010000068.1:0-16602 GCF_056394465.1 Variovorax sp. 10N432 | reverse complement strand
AGGATGGCGCGGCATCCCTCCTCGACCGCTCTTGCGTAGGTGGACGCAAGCTCCTGGAGCATGGCGTTGTCGATCAGGTTGTGCGGCGGCTTGGCCATGGTGACGACGCCGACGGCACCGTCTTTTTCATACGAAATCGAGCTCATCGATCTTCTCCTTGAGGTGACATCGCCGGGATGGCCGTTTTGCACCGATGGGAGAATGATAACGGTGTTAACTTAGTCTGTTATCGGTGTTAACCCGAACCGGTGCGGTCGAATTCGCACGCGCTGCGCTTGTAAGATCAGCCGAGTTGCAAGGAGCCCTACAGCGATGACCAGCAAGGCGTCACAGATACCCACTCGTAGCGCCTCGCAGCCTGCTGCCAGGAAGCTGCGCGCGCTGCCGCCGCAGCTGCGCGAGCCGACCTACGAGCGGGGCGGATTGCGCAACGCCCTGGTGGAGGAAGGCCGCCGGATGTTCGAGGAGAACGGTGCGAGCGAGCTGAGCCTGCGGGCGCTGGCACGCCGGCTCGGCGTTTCCGAGGCCGCGCCGTCGCGCCACTTCAAAGGCAAGGAGGAGTTGCTCGCCGCAATCGCGATCAGCGGCTTCAAGGAGCTTGCCGAACAGCGCATGGAGATCTCCGCGCGGCACCTGCCCGCGCTGCCGAAGGCGCGCGAGATGATGCTGAGCTACGTGCGCTTCGCGCAAATGCACGCGGGGCTGTTCGACCTGATGACCGGTCCCCGGCTGCTGCAGGAATTCGTGCGTGGCGATGTCGAGGCAACGAGCAACATCTCGTACTCGTACTTCTCGGACTCGGTGTTCGAGCTGGCGCTCGAGAGCGGCTGGGACAGCGAGCAGCTCCACTACCTTTCGCATGCTGCCTGGTCGACGGAGCACGGCGTCGCGGCGCTCCTCCTGGGCGGGCGCATCCCCCGCACCGACAGCAACCTCGACCCGCAGCGCATGATCGAGTTCTCGATCGATCTGTTTCTTGCTGCGGTCGTCTCGGGTCCGGAGAAGTTCGAGCAGACCCGGATGCAGCCGCCCTCTCCGCGTCGCTCTTGAGCCTAGGGGCGCTCAGCGCACAGGGCAAGCAGCCGAACTCCGGCCGCTTGCGCCCTCGCGTCATCCGACCTCGCCGCCCTCCTCCACGAGGCTTGCCACGAAGTCCAGCAGCGCCCGCGTCTTGGCCGGTACGTGATGGCGAGTGGGATAGTAGGCATACAGCGGGAAGCGCTCATCCGGCCAGTCCGGAAACAGGGGCACGAGTTTCTTCCGGGCGATGAAGGACTCGGCCCCCAACTCGAAGAGCTGAGCGATGCCGTGGCCGGCCAGGCAGGTGCTGTAGAGGGTACCCGCGTCATTGACGGTCAGTGCGCCGCGCGCCGCTACCGTGAGCTTGCGGCGACGCTGGTGGAACTCCCAGGAGAAGGGCCGACCCGTCGCCGAGTCGCGGAACAGGATGCACCGGTGATGCCCGGCCTCGAGTTCACGCGGGTCGGACGGGCAGCCATGGCGCCGGACGTAGCCCGGCGACGCCACCGTCAGCACCCGGGTGTCGAGCAGCTTTCGCGCCACCAGGGACGAGGGCCGGGGATGTCCGAAGCGAATGGCCAGGTCGAAGCCGTCGGCCACCATGTCGCCCAGGTCGTCTCGGCTGCGGAGTTCCATTTCCAGGTCCGGATGGCGGTCCAGGAAGATGCCCAGTCGAGGGCCCAGGATGAGACGCGAGAAGAAAGGGTCGACGTTGACCCGAAGGCGGCCTCGCACAGCCGCACCGCCGCCTGCGGCGCCGCTGGTGGCTTCCGCCAGCGCGCCGACCAGCGGCATGACCTGCTCGTAGAAGCGCAGTCCCTCGTCGGTCAGCCGCACCGACCGGGTGGTGCGCTCGAACACGCGGATGCCCAAGCGCGTCTCCAGCCGCGCAACGGCGCGGCTGACACCGGACTGGGACATGTCAAGCGCTTCTCCGGCGCGTCCGAAGCTTGCGGTGTCGACGACCGCCGCCATGACGTCGATGCCTTCGAGAAGTTGTGTACTGAAACCTGCCATTGATGACTTCCAAGCATGAAACAAATGAGTTTCATGCTATCGCCTTTCGCCCGCACCGCGCCCAAAATCCTTCTCAATAGGGCGTACGGTGCGCCGCATCAGGAGAAAGATCATGTTTGTTGTCACGGGAGTCACTGGCAAGGTGGGTGCTCAGGTCGCAAAGAAACTGCTGGCCGCCGGCGTGCCGGTACGGGCTGTCCTGCGGGATCAGGCCAAGGCTGCGAGCTGGCATTCGCTCGGTTGCGAGACAGCGTTCGCATCCATGGATGACGCGGGTGCCCTGGCGACCGCCTTCGATGGTGCAGAAGCGGTCTTCGTGCTGTTGCCCCCGGTGTTCGACCCCTCGGCCGGCTATGCCGAAACGCGGGCCAACGTCGCGGCGCTGGTGGCCGCCTTGCAGCAGGCCCGGCCCCGGCGCGTGGTGGCCCTGTCGACCATCGGCGCCCAGGCGACGGAAGAAAACCTGCTGACGCAGCTGCAGATGATGGAGCGCGGCTTTGCCGCGCTGGCCATGCCGGTCGCCTTTCTGCGCGCTGCGTGGTTCATGGAGAACGCTGCGTGGGACATCGACGACGCCCGGTCGCGCGGTGTCGTGTCGAGCTTCCTCCAGCCGTTGGACAAGCCGGTTCCGATGGTCGCGACGGCAGACGTCGCCGCCACCGCGGCGCAGATGCTGCAAGACCATTGGGAGGGGCGCCGGGTGGTCGAACTCGAAGGACCGGTTCGGGTCACGCCACAGGTGCTGGCCGCGACGCTGGGCCGCGTTCTGGCGCGCGATGTCCTTGCCCAGCCAGTGCCGCGGTCGATGTGGGAATCGTTGTTTCGTTCGCAGGGCATGGCCAACCCCTTGCCGCGCATTCGAATGCTGGACGGCTTCAACGAAGGCTGGATCGAATTCGAAGGCGGGCCCAGCGCATCGCGCAAGGGTGCGACAGAACTCGAGGCCGTCTTGCGCGGCCTCGCAGACCCCGAGCACGCCTGAGGAGGCCCTTCAGCGGCGGCCCGCGGGCATGCTTTCAGAAAGCCAACGCAGCCCCATCCTTGCGCGGGTCGCTCCCTGCCGATACGAGCGGCCGGTCTGGATCGATGGCGATCATCTGTCCGCCGCCCCACGGCACCTGGACGCGCTCCACAGGATGGCCCCTGGCGTGGAGATCGGCCAGGACGGCGTCGGAGATCCCTCGCTCGGCCTCGAATGCGCCCGTGAAGCGGAAACCTCGCGGAGCATCGAGGGCCTCCTGCACGTTCATGCGGAAATCTACGACGTTCTGCAATGTATGCACGACGCCGGTCGCCTGGTAGGGCCCGCCCATCACGCCGAAGGACAGCGCCGGGCGGCCGTCACGCATCGCAATGGCGGGAATGATGGTGTGAAGCGGCCGCTTGCGCGGTCGAACGCTGTTGGCGTGGCCGGGTTGCACCCGGAATCCCGCCCCGCGGTTCTGGAAGGCCACGCCGGTCTGGGGGCACACCTTCCCCGAGCCGAAAGCATGGAACAGCGAGCTGATCAGGGAACAGACGTTGCCCTCGCCATCGACGACCGACAGATAGACCGTGTCGGACTGGCCGATCCCGGGCAGCACGATCTGCGCCGGCATGGCCCGCCGGGGATCGATGCGCTCACGCAAGCGCGCCGCGAAGCGCTCGGACAGCAGTTCCTGCACCGGGACCTCGGCGAATGCGGGGTCGGCGACATAGGCGTCGCGCGCGCCGTAGGCCAGCCGGCACGCCTCGATCTGCAGGTGAAACCGATCTGCGCCGGCCGGCTCGAAGCCCGAATGATCGAAGCCCGCCAGGATGTTGAGCATCAGCAGGGCCGTCAAGCCTTGCCCGCTGGGGGGCATCTGGACGATGTCGAGGCCTCGATAGCGCGTCTGGATCGGCTCGACATAGAAGCTGGCGAAGTCGGCGAAGTCGGCCGCAGCGTGCGTGCCGCCGAGTCGTTGGAGCGAGGACACCATCGCCTTGGCGAGCGAGCCGCGATAGAAGGCGTCGATGCCCTCGGAGGCAATCGTGCGCAAGGTCCTGGCGAGCGCGGGGAAGCGCACGAGATCGCCGGCGCGCGGGGGCTCGCCCGCCGGCGTCAGCAGGTGGCGGCATGCGCCCTCGTCGTGCCGCAGCTTGGCGGTTTCGGCACGCCAATCTTCGGCCGCGCGCTCCGCGAGCACGATGCCGTGTTCGGCATAGTCGATCGTCGGCTCTAGGATCTCGGCCAGGGACCGGGTGCCGTGGTCGCGCAGCAGGCGGCCCCAGGCATCGAGCGCGCCCGGGATCGTGACCGAATGGATGTCCTCCGTATCGATGCGGTCGATGCCTTCGGCCAGCAGGCCCGAGTCGCTCAAGCCCTGCGGTGCGTAGCCCGCACCGTTCAGCGCGTGCAGCGACTGCGTGTCGGCTCGCCACACCAGGGCGAAGCAGTCCCCACCGAGCCCGGTGTTGTGGGGCTCCAGCACCGATTGCAGCGAACAGGCCGTCAGCGCCGCATCGACGGCGTTTCCGCCCGCGCGCATCACTTCGATGGCGATCGCGCTCGACAGCGGATGGGAGGTCGCCGCCGCGCCGCGCGAGCCCATGGCGACCGAACGTCCGGGTCTGTGGAGATCACGCATGCGCGGATCCTGGCATGGGGCGCCGGCCTCGTTCGAGCAGCGACGCGATCTCGCTGCGCGTCGGAAAGGAAGGCATGGTGTTGCGCCGCGTGACGGACAGCGATGCCGCGGCCACGGCGGTCTGCGTGGCCAGGCCGAGCGGATGGCCCGTCGACAGCAGGCCGACCAGCGTGCCGGCGAAGACATCTCCCGCACCGGCGGTGTCCACGGTTTCGACCTGCGGTGCGGCGATGGTCGCCTGGCCCGCCTCGGTGGAGATCAGCGCGCCCCGCGGACCCAAGGTGACGATGCCCGTCCCGGCGCCACGCGCGCGCAAGGCCTTGCCGACATCGGCCGCGCCCGCCGTCAGGATCGCGGCCTCACCGGCATTGGCGATGACGATGTCGCAGAGCCTCAGCAGCGCATGCATGTCCCACGCGATCGGCGCCGTGTTCAGGACGCACGAGGCGCCGCGCGCCCTGCCCGCTTCGGCTGCCGCATGCGTCGCCTGCGCCGAGAGATTGCCCTGCAGCAGCAGGAAGTCGCCGGGCACCAGCGTGTCGCACAAGCGCATCGCCTGCTCCGGCGTGATCGAACGCGCACAGCCCGCACTGCTGACGATGACGTTCTCGCCGCCTTCGGCCACCCAGATCGACGAGAGGTCGGTGGGCGCGTCGCCGGCCAGCCACAGCGCCTCGAGCTCCGCCTCGCCGGCCAGGCTTTGGGCGAGCAGGTCCGCGTCCGCATCGCGCCCCACGGGCGCCGCCAGCGTCACGCGGGCGCCGGTCCGGGCTGCCGCCACCGCCTGGTTCAGGCCCTTGCCGCCGGCACAGCGCGCGATGCCGGACGCCAGGACGGTCTCGCCAGGCGCTGGCAGGCGCTCGACGCAATGGACCTGATCGACGGTCGCATTGCCCAGCACGAAGACGCGGCTCATCCCCGGGCCTCGCGCACGACCGCCATGAACGACGCCAGCCGCTGGGGATCGACGGCGTTCCACCAGCCGCCTGCGTGCTTCAAGGCGCTGGCGACGATGACCGCGTCGGCGTGGCCGAAGATCGCCGCGACGTTGTCCGCGTTGACGCCGCTGCCCACCATGACGGGCAGGGCCGTGGCGCCGCGGACCGTCGCCAGTTCGTCGAGCCGGGCGCTGTCGCCGGTACGCTGTCCGGTGACGATCACGGCATCGGCGTCGAAGAACTCGCAGTCGCGGGTCAGCTCCTCCAAGGTGCGGTCGGCCACGATGGCGTGCGCGCCGTGCTTGACGTGCACGTCCGTGAAGATCGCGACATCCTTGGCGCGCAGCCAGCTGCGGTAGCGGCTGGCCTCGCCCGACTTGCCTTCCATGAAACCCTCGTTGGCGACATAGGCGTTGGCCCATTGGTTGACGCGGACGAAGGCCGCGCCCGACGCCTTGGCAACGGCGATGCCCTGCACGGCGCCGTTGGCGAGCACGTTGATGCCGATCGGCAGGCCGCACTCACGTCGCACGATGTCGGCCATGGTGGCCATGCAGGCGGCGGTCTCGGGTCCGAGCTCGTCGGGCTTGGCGAAGGGAATGTCGCCGTGGTTCTCGACGATCAGCCCATCGACCCCGCCCTCGCGGTAGCGCTCGGCCTCGGCCCGCGCGAAGTCGTAGATGCGCTGCACTGGCTCGCCGTCGTAGTGCGGCGAGCCAGGCAGCGGCAGCGAATGGATGACGCCGATCACGGCCTTGCCGCGCCCGAAGATCCGCGCGATGGCATCGTCCTTGGCGCGGTAGATGGAGGTGTTGACAGACAAGATGGAGACTCCGGAGGTCAGTGGGGGGAAAGAGCGGAAACGTCGGAAGCAGCCGCCTGCCGCGGCGAGGCGCAGGCTTCGGCGTCTGCCGCCGCGCGGGCATGGCGAAGCAGGCCCAGGCGGGTTCGGTAGGCCGCAGTCATGCGCTCCTCGCCGTCGTCGACGGCGGCGAAAGTCGGCAGGTCGGCGGCACGCAGGCAGGCCGACAGGCGGGGCGCGGGTGCGGCCTTCGCCAGCACCGGCTCGCCGGCCATGCAGAGCTCCATGCGATGCGCACAGCGCGAGGCGAAGCGGCACTGCGACCAGGTCGAGAACGGACTGGGTGGTTCGCCGGCTATTGCCTCGCGCTGGCGCACGACGTCCGGAACCGGGCTGGGCGTTGCCGCGAGCAGCATGCGCGTGTAGGGATGCCGCGGATCGGTGAAGACCGTCTCCGAAGGTCCGGTCTCGACCAGCCGGCCGGCATACAGCACGCCGATGTGCGTTGCGAGATGCCGCACCACGGCCATGTCATGCGAGATGAACACGTACGAGACGCCCAGCCTGGCACGCAGCTCGCCCAGCAGGTTGACCACCTGCGCCTGGATCGAAAGGTCCAGCGCCGAGACGGGCTCGTCGCAGACGATCAGCTCGGGCTCCACCGCCAGGGCACGCGCGATCGCGATGCGCTGGCGCTGCCCGCCGGAGAACTCGTGCGGATAACGCGCCGCATGGCGACCATCGAGCCCGACCAGCGTCAGCAGTTCCGCGACGCGGTCCGCCACTTGTGCGCGCGGCCGCAGACGGTGCAACAGGATCGGCTCCGCGATGGCGGCCCCGATGCGCACGCGCGGATCGAGCGAGCCGAACGGGTCCTGGAAGATGATCTGGACCCGGCGCCGCAGACGCCGCAGCGCCCCGGCATCGAGTGCGCGGACATCGATGCCGTCGAAATGGATCCGCCCGGCATCCGGCTCGATCAGCCGAAGCAGCATGCGCCCGATCGTGGTCTTGCCCGAACCGCTTTCGCCCACCAGCGCGAACACGTCGCCGCGATTCAGCGAGAAGTTGATGTCCGAAACCACGCGCGCCGATTTCGCCTGGCCGAAGAGGCCGCCGCCCGACACGTAGGTCTTCGATACCTGCTCGACCGAGAGAAGGGGGTTGCTCATGAGAGGTGCTCCTCAAGGGGTGCGTGCCAGCAGGAAACCCAGTGCGCGGGCGCGATCTCACGCAGCGGCGGATAGTCTTCGCGGCACCGCGCCGCGGCGAACGGGCAACGCGGCGCGAAGCGGCAGCCCTTCGGCATCGCGCCCGGCGCGGGCACCTGGCCTTCGATCGTGGCCAGCGGCCGGCCGCGCTCGTCGGCGCGCGGCATCGCGGCGAACAGCGCCAGCGTGTACGGGTGCATCGGATCGCCGAACAGCGCCGTGCGGGACGCCCGCTCCACGATGCGCCCGGCATACATGACGGCGACCTCGTCGGCGATCTCGGCGACCACGGCCAGGTTGTGCGTGATGAAGAGGACGGCGGTCCCCAGCTGTGCGCGCAGGTCGTCGATCAGCCGCAGGATCTGGCTCTGGATGGTCACGTCCAGTGCCGTGGTCGGCTCGTCGGCGATCAGGATCGCCGGCTTGCAGATCAGCGCCATCGCGATCATCACCCGCTGGCGCATGCCACCCGAAAGCTGATGCGGATAGGCCCGCAGTCGAGCCTCGGGCGCCGGTATCTGGACCTGCCGGAACATCGCCAATGCGACCTCCCGCGCGGCTTCCTGGCGCAGGCCCTGGTGGACTCTCAGCGTCTCCGTGATCTGGTCGCCCACGGTCATCACCGGGTTCAGCGCCGTCATCGGCTCCTGGAAGACCATGGCCATGCGGTTGCCACGGATCGCGTTCAACCGCTTTTCGCTGGCCTGGGCGAGGTCTTCGCCGTCCAGCACGAAGCGGTCCGCCGCGAGGCGCATGACTGGCGACAGCAGGCGCATCAGCGAGAGCGCGGTCAGGCTCTTCCCGGAGCCCGATTCACCGACGAGGCAGAGAATGCGCCCGCTGTTCAAGGCGAGGTCGACGCCGTCCACGATGGCCGGGCCGTCACCCACGCCCACGCGCAGGTTGGCCACGGCCAGCATCGGGTCGGATTGCGTCGCATTCTGCCGGGCAGGTTCGGCCGGCGAACGGGCAAGCTCTGGCGGTTGCATGGCTTTCATAGGTCGCTACTGGAAGCTCGCGAACTGCAGGTGCAAGGCGCCGTCGGGATACTGCTGCCAGTTCAGCCGCTTGACCGAAGCCTGCAGCGTTGCCGGGAAAGTCAGGAAGAGCATCGGCGCATCGTTCGCGATCTGTGCCTCCGCTTCGCGATAGAGCTTCGAGCGCTCGGCCTGCGCTGGCGTGCTGCGTGCGCTGTTCAGCAAAGCGGTGACCTTGTCGCTGCGGTAGTCCATGAAGTTGTTGGAGCCGGCCTTGACGAAGAAGTTGTAGAGGTTGCCGTCGGGGTCCGTGCGGCCCGTCCAAGGGGACATGCACAGGTCGAAATCCTTCTGCCGCAGCACGCTGATCAGGCTGGTGGCGTCGATCTGCCGGATGTCGACCTTGAACCCGGCCTGGTTGGCCTGCGCCTGCAACACCTCGGCCGTGCGGACCTGCGCGGGCGAGTTGGTGACGGTGATCGAGACGGGCACGGGGGCGGTCTTGCCCGCGTCGGCCAGCAACTTGCGCGCCGCCGCCGCGTTCGCCTTGTAGGGCGCGAAGGCCGCGTCGTGGGCCCAGCCCATCGTGGGCGGGATCGCGCCTTGGGCGATGCTGCCGGTACCGAAGTAAACCGCGCGCAGGATCGCCTGCTTGTCGATGGCGGTGGTGAAGGCCTGCCTGACCCGCACGTCGTCGAAGGGCGCCTTGGCCGTGTTGAACGAAAAGGCGTTGAAGCCGAGCCCCGGCGTCTGCTTGAGCGTCAGGTTGGCCTCCCGGCCAAGCTGTGTGGCGTTCTGCGCCGGCACGGCATCGACGAGTTGCACCGTTGCCGAGCGCAGGTTGGTCAGCCGCACGGTCTCGTCGGCGATCGGGCGAAAAACGATCCGCTCGATCTTCGCGGGGCCGCGCCAGTAGCCGGGGAAGCGCTCCAGCACGAGCTCGGAGTTCTTGGTCCAGCTCACCAGCTTGTAGGGGCCCGCGCCCACGCCCTTCGTCGCGAAGTCGGCGCCCAGGGCTTTCAGCGCACTCGGCGAAACCATCATGCCCGACCGGTTCGAAAGCACCTGGAGCAACGGCGCATAAACCGTCTTGAGCTTGATGGTGAAGGTCAGGGGGCCCGTGACCGTGACGGTGTCGATCGACGACAGCTCACTGCGGCGCGGCGAGCCGGTGGCCGGGTCGAGCATCCGGTCGAAGTTTGCCTTGACGGCCGCGGCGTCGAGCGGCGTTGCGTCGTGGAAACTCAGGTTCGGCCTGAGCGTGAAGAGGTAGGTGAGCGGGTCCGGCGTCTCGACGCTCGCGAGCCCGGGCTCGATCTTGAGATCCGGCGTGACGTGCACCAGCGGCTCATACAGGTTGTACTGGATGGAGAGCTCGAAGAACGAGGCCATCAGGGCGGGATCGAGCGTGACGGGATCGGAGACGATCCCCACCGTGAGCGTGTGGGTCTGCTGCGCCAGGGCGGGGAGCCCCGACAGCACGATCGGCGCGGCGGAGAGAAAGGCGGCGAAGCGACGCCGATGGATGGGGAACTGCATGGCACATCTCCAGGTTGAACTGTCGTCGAGGCACTAGTCGCGCGGGTCGAAGCGGTCGCGCAGACCGTCGCCCAGCAGGTTGCAGCCGAGCACCGTCAAAAAGATCGCGGCGCCGGGAAACAGGGCCAGCCACGGCGCCTGTTCCATGAAGCCGATCGCGTTGCGCAGCATGTTTCCCCAGGTTGCGGTGGGCGGCTGTGCGCCCAGCCCGAGGAAGGACAAATACGATTCGGTGATGATGGCCGAAGCGAAGAGCAGCGACCCCTGCACGATCACCGGCGCAAGGATGTTCGGCAGGATCGTGCGCAAGAGGATGTTCGCAGTGCGGAAGCCCAGGGCGCGCTTGGCCTCGACGAACTCGAGCTGCCGCACCACCAGTGTCTGGGCCCGCGCGACGCGCGCGAAGACCGGAAGATTGACCACCGCGATCGCGAGCACGGCATTGGTCAGGCTCGGGCCGAGCACGGCCGTGATCGCAAGCGCCAGCAGGATGCTCGGAAAGGCGAACACCACATCCATCGCGCGCATGATGAGCGCCTCGGTCCAACGGCCGAAATAGCCCGCCACCAGACCGAGGCCGGTGCCCGCCAGGGCCGCGACCACGACGCTGAGAATGCCGACGAACAACGAAGTCCGCGCGCCATAGACGATGCGCGTGAGCACGTCGCGGCCCAGTTCGTCGGTGCCCAGCCAATGTGCGGCGGAAGGCGGCGACAGGGTGTTGACGAAATCGGGGAAGTCCGGCGCATAGGGTGCGATGAGCGGCGCGCCCAATGCGGCGATGGCCGCCAGGACGACGAGGCCCAGGCCCAGCGCCGCGCGCGGATCGCGAGTCATCGTGCGCAGGAAGGCGGCCATGCCGGCCGGCCGATGGATGGCGTTCGCGCTCGCGCTCATGACAGCCTCACCCTTGGATCGAGCACCGTGTAGACGAGGTCCGTCGCCAGGTTGATCAGCACGAATGCGACCGCCGTCAACAGCACCGCGCCTTGAACGACGGGGTAGTCTCGCGCGAAGATCGCATCGACCGTCAGCTTGCCGATGCCCGGCCAGGAGAACACCGTCTCGGTCACGACCACGCCGCCGAGCAGCTGGCCGAGCTGGATGCCGAGCAGTGTCACGATCGGAATGCGCGCATTGCGCAGGGCATGCCCCCACACCACGCGGCGCCGCGGCAGTCCCTTGGCGCGCGCCGTGCGCACGTAGTCGGAGCGCAGGACTTCCAGCATCGTCGCGCGCGTCATGCGCATGGTGGCGGCCGCCAGCGCCGCTCCCAGCGTCAGCGCCGGCAACACGAGATGGCGCAGGTGCTCCAGCGGATCGGCCGTCAGCGAGACGTAGCCCGAGGCCGGCAGGATCGGCCAGTAGATCGAGAAGGCCAGGATGAGCAAGACGCCGAGCCAGAAGCTCGGCATCGACAGGCCGCACAGCGCGAGGAACGAAGCGGCGTAGTCCGCGCTGGTGTTGCGGCGGGTGGCGGCCACGATCCCGGCGGGAATGGCGATCGCCAGCGAGATCGCCAGCGCCGCCGCGGCCAGCAGCGCCGTCGGTCCCAGCGCGCCCAGCAACAGCGGCAGGACCGGACGTCCGCCCTGGACCGAACGTCCGAAATCGCCCGCGAAGATGTGGCCGATCCAGGTGACGTACTGAATCACGATGGGCTGGTCGAGCGCGAGTTGCTGCCGCAAGGCGGCGATCGCCTGCGGGTCGGCGTCCAGCCCCAGCAGCGCGATGGCGGGGTCACCCGGCACCAGCCGGATCAGGAAGAACGCCACGACCGAGGTGCCGAGCAGGATCGGCACGAGCGCGATCAACCGTGCGAGCAGATAGCGGGCCATGGCGAATATTCCAATCCGGGGTTGCGTCCGAGGGAAGGCTTCGGCACGGCCACGGCGGCCGCGAAGCTGGCGAGGGCGTCATTCGCCATAGGGAATCCAGATGTTCTTGACCTGCGTGGCATGCCGCAGGAAGGGCGCGCCCTCGGCCGCGGCGCCGTCCTGCCAGTCGGTGGCCAGGCCATGGTCCACCAGCGTGCGCTTGAGGTTGCCGACGGACAGGCGTTCGGCATCGCGCGACAGCGACGCCGCGCCGAAAACCCAGAGCGCGTCCACGTCGTCGTGCCGGGCCAGTGTCTGCATGAGGCTCTCGGCCGGGCCGGTGACGATGTTCACCACGCCGCCCGGCAGGTCGGAAGTTTCGAGCACTTGGTAGAAGTCGGTCGCGATCAGCGGATGCGATTCGCTCGGCACGATCACCGTGCGGTTGCCCATCGCCAGCAGCGGCGCGAGCAGGCTCACGAAGGACAGCAGCGGCGCTTCGTCCGGGCATACGACACCGACCACGCCGATGGGCTCCACCGTCGCCAATGCCACGCCGCGCAGCGGCGGCACGTGCACCGTCCCTTCGTACTTGTCGGCCCACGCACCGTAAGCGAAGAGGCGGCTCACGGCGGCGTCCACCTCGGCGCGCGCACTGCCTGCCGCCACCTCCGTGAAGCGGACGAGGCGTGCGGCGAATTCGTCCGCGCGCGTGGAGAGGTTTTCCGCCAGGTAGTAGAGGGCCTGCGCGCGACGGTGCGGCGTGGCACTGGACCAGCCGTCCGCCGCACGTGCCGCGGCCACCGCGTTGCGGATGTCCTTGCGGTTGCCCGTGCCCACCTCGCCAAACCGTTGCCCCGAGACGGAAAACACCGCGTGCGACAACTCGCCATCGGGTCGCACCTGTTTGCCGCCGATGAAAAGCTTGGCGGTGCGATCAATGGCCGGCAGTGTCGATGAGGTGACCGGCGCCCGCGCCGTTTCGCCGGTTGCGCCCGGTGCCGCCTGCGCGGCACGCGGCTTGCGCGCGGCCCAGGCGTGTGGCTTGAGGTACTCATGGCAGCCTTCGCGTCCACCCTCTCGGCCGTAGCCCGACTCGCGACAGCCGCCGAAGCCGACGCCCGCATCGAACAGGTTGGTGGCGTTGATCCACACCACGCCCGCTTGCAGCTGCGGTGCGATGCCCAGCGCGAGTCCGATCGTCTCGCTCCAGATGCTGGCTGCCAGGCCGTAGCGCGTGTTGTTGGCCAGCGCCACCGCCTCGTCCGGGGTGCGGAAGGTCATGGTCACGAGCACCGGGCCGAAGATCTCTTCCGTCGCCACGGTCGATGCCGGTTGCACCCCCGTCAACAGCGTCGGTGGATAGAAGCTGCCGCCCGTGGGCAGCGCGCATGATGGCTGGTAGCACTGCGCCCCCTCGCGCACGCCCGTGGCCACCAGCGAGCGCACTCTGTCGAGCTGCGAGCCGTCGATCAGGCTGCCGAGATCGATTGCCTTGTCCAGCGGCATGCCCACGCGCAGCTGCTGCATGCGTCGCTTGAGCCGTTCGATGAAGTCGGCCGCGATGCCTTCCTGCAGCAGCAGCCGCGAGCCGGCGCAGCACACCTGGCCCTGGTTGAGCCAGATGGAATCCACCACGCCTTCCACCGCCGCGTCGATGTCGGCATCGTCGAACACGATGAAGGGCGACTTGCCGCCGAGCTCCAGTGTGAGCGACTTGCCCGAGCCGGCAGTCGCCTCGCGGATAAGGCGGCCCACCTCGGTCGATCCGGTGAAGGCGATCTTGTCGACCCCTTCGTGAGCGACCAGTGCAGCGCCCGTGGCACCGTCGCCCGTCACCACGTTCAGCACGCCTGCAGGCAGGCCCGCCTGCGCCGCCAGCTCGGCAAACAGCAAGGCGCTCAGCGGCGTGAGTTCCGCCGGCTTGAGAACGACGGTGTTGCCAAGCGCCAGCGCCGGCGCGATCTTCCACGCCAGCATGAGCAGCGGGAAGTTCCAGGGAACGATCTGCCCGATCACCCCCAGCGGCACCTGGTCCGCGAATTCGCGTTCCTGCAGTTGCGCCCAGCCGGCATGGTGGTAGAAGTGGCGCGCCACCAGCGGCACGTCGATGTCGCGGGTCTCGCGGATCGGCTTGCCGTTGTCGAGCGCCTCCACCACCGCAAGCAGGCGCGCATGGCGCTGCACCGTGCGCGCCAATGCATACAGATGACGCGCGCGCGCATGGCCGCCGACCGCCATCCAGCCCGGTTGCGCGGCGCGCGCGGCGGTCACGGCGGTGTCGATGTCCGCCGGCGAGCCTTGTGCGATGCGCGCGAGCAGGAGTCCGGTGGCCGGCTCCACGGTCTCGAAGTGGGCACCGGAGTCGGCCCCCGTGAAACGACCGTCGATGAAGTGGCCGAACCCCTGCGCATGGCGCGAGAGCCATTGGCGGGCATCGGTGTCGCTCTCGGGCGCGGGGCCGTAGTCCATGGTGTCGAAATAGCGTGCGACGCTCTTGCTCATCGGTTCATCCGATCGGGTGGCGATTGAAGGCCGAGTAGCGGCCCGTGACGTGGTGTTCCAGCTGGCGCTCGATGTCGGCCAGCAGGCTGGAGGCGCCGATGCGAAACAGGTTCGGCTCCAGCCAGGCGCGTCCCAGTTCTTCCTTCATGAGCGTCTGGTAGTCCAGCGCCAGCCGTGCGGTGCTGACGCCGCCGGCTGGCTTGTAGCCCACCCGGAAGCCGGTGCGGGCCTCGTACTGTCGGATCATGCGCAGCATGACCAGCGTGACCAGCGGCGTGGCATTGACGCCTTCCTTGCCGGTCGAGGTCTTGATGAAATCCGCGCCGGCCATCATGCAGACCAGGGAGGCCTTCGCGACATTGCGCAGTGTCTTGAGCTCGCCGGTCGCCAGGATGGCTTTCACGTGCGCCGCGCCGGCGGCTCGGCGGAAGTCCAGCATCTCGTCGTACAGCCTCTGCCAATGGCCGCCGAGCGCATGTTCGCGCGTGATGACCACGTCAATCTCGGAGGCGCCGTCGCGCACTGAGGCCTCGATCTCCTTCAACTTGAGGCCGTGCGGGACCAGCCCCGCAGGGAACCCCGTCGATACGGCCGCCACCGGGATGCCGGTGCCCGCGAGCGCGTCGACCGCCGTCGCGACGAAGCGGTGATAGACGCAGACGGCGCCCGTGTGCAGTGGGCGATCGGCAAAGCCGAGCACTGCCAGCACATCCGGGCGCACCGGCATCACGGCCTTGGCGCACAGGCGCCGCACACGCTCGGCCGTGTCGTCGCCATTGAGCGTCGTGAGGTCGATGCAGGTGAGGGCCTTCAACAGCCACCCGGCTTGGGCGTCCTGCTTGACCGAGCGCCGGCCGCGCAACGTGGCGACGCGGCGTTCGGCGGCCGAGGGGTTGATGCGGATGCCGTCGATCCAGCCCGCGTCGAACGGCTGCGCGACATTGCGGGCAATTGCGCCCGGGTTGTCGGCCGCCGGCGCGGCTGTCACGGACTCGGAGGGCGGGCGCACCGCGCCTCGGGTGCGGACTAGTGCAGTGGATGTCATGATTAATGTTATTCCAAGAACATGACGTTGCGCAAGATGTTCTTCCAATAACATTTTGATGAGCGATACTTGGCTGGTAGATGAGAGGAACAGAACATGCGAAAGACCGCCGGCGCGGGGGTATTGCGCCTTTCACGGATGCAGGAACTTGTCGAGGCCCGCGGGCCCTTGCCAATCAACGAAGCCGCCCAACTGCTGGCCGTGACCCCGATGACAATCCGCCGCGACCTGTCGGCCCCCGACTCGCCATTGACCGCTCTTGGGGGCTACGTGCTCGCGACCACCCTGCCCTCGGCGGATCGATACTCGCTCGACGTGGCGGGCGACCAGCATGCGGCGCACAAGCGCGTGGCATGTCAACGGGCGGCCAAGTGGGTGCAGGCGCATGACAGCCTGTTCATCGACTGCGGCACCACCATGGCCCATTTCGCAGAGGCCTTGCCGCCGGACATGCCCCTGAGCGTCGTTTGTTACTCCACGAACATCGCGTCGATCCTGAGCCGCCGGCCGAACACGCAACTCATGCTGCTCGGCGGGCTGTACCACCCCTCGTCGGCCAGTTTCCTATCYGACGAGGGCTTGCAGTACCTCAATCGCCTGGGCGTGAACAAGGCCTTTCTGTCCGCCGGCGGGGTGGACCCGCTACGCGGCGCGAGTTGTTCGAACTTTCACGAAGTACCGGTGAAGCAGGCGGCGATGCGCAGCGCATCGCAGACCTTCTTGGTCGTCGATGAAAGCAAGCTCGGCCTGTTGCGGCCGGCCTTCTTCAGCCCCCTCGACGCCTTCGGGCACATCGTCGTGGGCGGGGCGCCGGCGGCGGGGCTGCGCAAGCAGTTCAAGGATTTTTCGATGGTGTTCGCGCAACCTGCCGCTGACTGATCCGGGCATCGAAGGTCCCCTCTCGGCCGGCAATTCAGGGGAGACGTCAGCGTGCTTGCGCTCGATGACTCAACCTTTGAAGAACGCCAGCAGGTCGGGGTTGATGACTTCCGCGTGGGTGGTGAGCATGCCGTGCGGGAAGCCCTTGTACACCTTGAGCGTGCCGTTCTTCAGCAGCTTGACCGACTTCAGCGCCGCGTCGGCGATCGGCACGATCTGGTCGTCGTCGCCATGCATGACCAG
>NZ_JBFTHX010000067.1:0-17563 GCF_056394465.1 Variovorax sp. 10N432 | reverse complement strand
TGAGGACACGGTTATGCAGGGGGAAGTGCATGCTTATCCTTCGAAGTACCAGCAGATGCCGAAGCCAGCGGTTTAGCATCGGAAGGCACGCGGTACGCATGGTGCTTTCCCCCTACAGATCGGGGTCTGCATGGGGCATGCGAATCAGGACTAGCTCGAAAGCCTGAGTCGAAGACTCAACCGCCCGCCGGAAACCAATATTTGCATCAGAGCCCTGTTTGGTGCACCACCGATCAGTATTGGGTTGCCGAGCGCACGAGGGTGCGGTAGGGTGCGCGATGAAAAATCAATCCCGACACGCTTGGCTTGGCTGGCCTGGACATCTGTTGCTCATGGTTGCCGCAGTGTTTGTTCTTGTCTCCGCTGCGCACGCTGCGGGCAATGACAAGAAGAGCGGCAACCCACCCACGCTCAGCACCAGCGACTTCGACTACTACCTGACGGGCAATGTGGCCGATCAGAAGCCCCGCCCGCCCGACAGTCAAATGACGGTGTTGATGGGTGGCGGGCTTGACGTCGATCAGGCCTTCGTCGACATGATTCGCAAGGCCGGGGGTCACGGGAGTGACAAGATCGATGTGGTCGTCATTCGTGCTTCTGGGGAAGATGGCTACAACGACTACCTTTTCGCAATGGACGGTGTCGATTCGGTTGAGACCGTTGTGATCAAGAAGCACAGCGGTGCCGACAATCCCAAAGTGATCAGCATCATCGAACGAGCGGACGTGCTGTTCATTGCCGGAGGTGACCAGTGGACCTACATCAACCAGTGGAACGACACTGCCGTCGAGCGCACGATCAAATCCGTGCTCCTTGCGAAGAATGTGCCGATCGGGGGAACCAGCGCAGGCCTGGCGGTCCTGGGCGCCGTTGATTTCTCCGCACAACACGACACGATCACCTCGCCCGATGCACTCAACAACCCGTACGACCTGAGGCTGATGCTTGACAACACTTTCCTCGAAACGGTTCCCAAACTCCAGAACACCATTGCCGACGCCCATCTGGTAAGTCGTGACCGCATGGGCCGGCTCGTGACATTCCTGGCAAGGATGGTGAAAGACGGGATCTCATGGCGCGATGCGCGAGCCATTGGTGTGGATGAGGGCACCGCTGTCGTCATCGATGGTGCCATAGCCAACGTGCGCTCAAATGCCGGCGGAACGGGCGCGGCATATTTCCTGAAGTTTCCCCAAGACCCCGGTACTTCCCTCGTTGTCGAACCCAGGACACCACTCGAAGTTTCGTCGATCCATGTGGACAAGCTCACGAACGCGCCAAGGGACCGGTTTCAGATGGACCCTTGGGTGATGACAGGCGGCACCAGTTACTCACTGTATGTCCAGCGTGGCGTGCTGTACGGGCCAGGCAGCAATCCATACTGAGGCCCCCTCGTCGGGCAACTTACATTGGTCCGTGATGCGATAGCTGCCGTCGGGATCGGCGCAACCCAGACGGCTCACGGCTGGGACTGCATGTTCGCCAAACTCGCCGATAGCTGCACTCCGTCAAGAGCGTGGCCACGCCAAGGGTCAGCGACCAAGCGCGGCTGCGAACTTGTCGAAGAGCAGGCTGTTGCGCCGGCTATGCAAGCGCGCTGGACTACCTGTACGCGCTCGTGATCAGTGACCGGCTCTCGCGCAACGGAACCTCACTCACAACGAAGGAGAAGGACGGCTTGCCGGGAAAGGCGAGAACCATCGCTGCCCTGCGCCGCTTCGAGGGACTTGCGTCGGCCGACCTCAAATTCAATCGCGATAAAGCCAACGAGCGGTAACTCTGGCCTCTTCAGATTGGCCCTGATGTGCCGTTTCACCATCAGCCAAGGCGCGCATCCCACCGCATGTGGAGCTTGCCCAAAGGACTACGCCAAGCAGCAACGGCGCTCTTAGGTCTCATCGGCCGGAAGCACCGCGAAGATCCAATGCCAAGCCTCCCGGGCGGCGACGGGAGTGGCAAGCATCGAGTATCTCCACGTGCCCGATCCGAGCGATGCATCACGGTTCGGGAACGGTCCCCGAGTGATTCGTTCCGGTGAGCCGACTACGGACGTCCTTGGTCTGGCCTGCTGTAGTCGCATACGCCTTGCGGAAAAGTCTGCCTGAGCTTGTCGACAGACGCGGGATCGGGGGCCCACGGTTCATAGGTGCCGTCGGTCAACGCCGCGTCCACGCTTTTCAACGCGCATTTGAAGATCCCGCCTTCCAGCGGCGCGCCGGCGACGATGCGCGAGGTGCTGAACAGCGGGAACGCCAGCGTGCAGATGCCCTTAGGCTTGTCGTCGAGGATCCCGTTCCAGACGTCTGGCCCTGAAGCGATCAGATTACCGTCCACGTCGAAGCAACTGTCCACCGCGGCGGCCGGTCGGTTCCTGGCAATGCCCAGGAACGGATGGGCGCGAATGTTGGCCATCCACTGCGCCATGACGTCGACCGCGACGTAGCTTTTGTCCACCGGCAGTGCTCCAGGCTTCGTATCGGCGAACCAGATTACAAGGTGGTCGCTCGTCCCCATCCGCTTCAGCACGCGCTGGCGTATCGCGAAGGCCTGGTGGGCGTTGTGCATGTTGACCTCGCGCTCGAGGTATGGTCGGCTGTCGATGGTCGGCACGGGCATGAGGCCGCTGAACACAAGGCCGGAGGTGTAGGCCGCACGCATGGCATCGAGGTTGCCCTCGGTACGCGGCGCCGGTATCCGACTTCAGTCCGTACTGGACGCCGACGTTGTCCCACGTATGGCGCGCGTAGCCGTCGACACCGACGCCATAGCGAATCCGCGACGATGAGACCGTGCGCGAGACGATCCTCGAGCTTGTTCTCCCCGTCGACAGGAGCCGGATAAACACCGGCAGCAGCGTTTCGTCGCGAACGTCCCCGGTTCTCGCGTCAGTGCTTGTGCATTGCTTGCAGCTTCCACCGGCGTAGAAGAGGGTTTCATAGACGACGCCAACCCGGACGAATCGCCACTTCCACCGCCGCAGGATGCGACGTACAGCGCCACAAGCAACGGCCACGCAAAACGTCGCCGGCTCGATTCAACCCGCGAGCTGTTCATGCGCTTCTCCACGCCGCATCATGCTGAGCGCCGAGCTGATCGGCCGCTCGCCGGAGGTGCAGGTTTCGCCAAGGCTGTCACGGGCCGCCGACACCATCCGTCGGACCGTCCACGCGCAGGCGCAGATCATCGATGACCTGCTGGACCTTTCGCGGCTGCAGACCGGAAAACTGACGCCGAGCCGTTCGCCGGTGAAGTGGCGGCCCATCATCGAGCGGATCACAGATGCGCTGCGCAAGGATGCGCAGACGAAGCAAATCGCCCTCGCCGTCGAAGCCGAGGACCCGTCCATCTTCGCGGACGTGGTGCGGGTCGAGCAGATCTTCCGGAACCTCGTGAGCAACACGCTGAAGTTCACGCCACCCGGCGGCACGGTCCCTGTGCGTGACCCGCGATGGCCCTTGGGCGCTGCTGGAGGTGCAGGACAACGGACGCGGGATCGAACCGAGCTTTCTCGGGCAGGTGTTCGACATGTTTCGTCAGGGAGATCACAAGCCCACCACCCGGCGCGAGGGCGGCATGAGGATCGGTCTGGCTCTGGTCAAACGTCTGGCGGAACTCCATGGCGGCAGCGTCGAAGCGGATTCGGAAGGCCCCGGCAAGGGCGCCGTGTTCAAGGTACGCCTGCCGTTGCTGGAGGGCACCTTCGACAGCAAGGAGCCTGGCTTCCAACTGGTTTCGCGCCGGGCCTTGGCAGGACAACGCTGGCGCGGAACCGAAGCGTGGGCGAAGACGCTGGAGGGGCTGCGACGCGTCGATGCGTCAAGCGCGCCCCGGCCCTGCGCGCCCTCCCGAAGGGTTAAGACACCAAGGGTTTTCGCTGACAAGATGAGGGTCAAACCCTGTTCCCGAGGGCGGTAAGAATTACGTAAGATTCGCGCCCACGCCCCAACCAAGCCACCCATGCTCGACGTCGACTTGCCAGCGCCCGCTGCGGCCGTTCGCGACCTTCTCGCCAGCCGCGGGATCGTTCCGGCGCTGGCCCTGCTCAACGACAGGACGCCTTATCGGTTCACGGCGATCTACAAATTGAACGGCGATGTGATGCACGCGGCGCATGCCTTCGACCGCGATTCCGAATACCGCACCTGGCTGAAGGTGGTGCCTCTGTGCAAGAGCTTCTGCCAGCACGCGCTCGAGCATGGCGAATTCGTGACCAGCCATGCCTCTGAGGATCGGCGCCTGACGAACCGACCCTATGCCGGCATGGTCGAGTCGTACTACGGCCGGCTGTTGACGCGAGAGTGCGGCATGCCCTATGGCACCTTCATCCATTTCGACTTGGAGCCGCGCAGCATTCCCACAGGGGAAATCGACTTCCTGCGCGAGGTGATCCCCCAGTTCATTGACTATCTGGAATGAACATTTCAGAGAAATCGCCGCTATTGAAGAGCCGCTTCCGGGCGACGTCCGCCAAGCCAACGAGCGACTGGTTTAGGGCGGAACGCGCCATCTATGCGTTCAATCCATCGTGCCAGCATAGCCAACGACCGTACGGCGACAAGGCCTGTGAACGCCTTTCGTCGTAGCCATGGATGTCGGCCTTCAAGGTGAACAAACATCCCATCCTAGAAGCGGCGGTTCCAGCTGACGCTGCAAGATAGCTCGCAAGCGGCGGTGCGCTGGAGAACGTACCGGCATCGGCGGACAGCGACGAACAGAGGACGCAGCGTCGACAACATGGTGAAGTCGCACACCCGCTCGAAGGCGCGGAGCCCATCGTGGCCAGCCTGGTCCACCCGCGTTCGGAACCGTTGTCCGATGGCGCCGAAGCCTTCGCGCGGACCCTCAAGAGCGTGTTGCTTCAATCCCGTTTGCAGCTTGCCCTGAACCCGCAGCGCGTTTCAACGACTGATCTGCGGCGCGAACAGACTGAGGCGAGCGGCACCAGCTCGCCGAGTCCCGACGGCCCTGCGAGTCAAGCGAACATATGGGTAGTTGACCGACTGCGTCGGAGCTTGAAATTCGCTAGGCTTGGCTGGCGAGCGATCCCATCGAGCGCGGAGACCACGCCATGAGCCAGGGCGCACCTCTTCATCTGCATGTGCCAGAGCCCACTGGGCGGCCGGGGCATGAGACGGATTTTTCGTACCTCCACCTGTCGCGCGCCGGCGAGGTGCGAAAGCCGCCTATCGACGCATCGCCAAACGACACCATCGATCTGGCCTACACACTGGTGCGCGTGCTCGACGACGAGGGCCGCGCCATCGGTCCGTGGGCGCCGGAGTCCGACCCCGAACTGCTGCGCCGCGGCCTGCGCGCGATGATGAAGACGCGCGCATTCGACGCCCGCATGCTGATCGCGCAGCGGCAGAAGAAGATCTCGTTCTACATGCAGTGCCTCGGCGAGGAGGCCATCGCCACCGGCCACGCGCTGGCGCTGCAGCAGGGCGACATGTGCTTTCCCACCTACCGCCAGCAGGGCCTGCTGCTGGCGCGCGACGACGTGTCGATGGTGGACATGATCTGCGAGTTGATGTCCAACGAGCGCGACCCGCTCAAGGGGCGGCAGCTGCCGGTGTGCTATTCGATGAAGCGGGCCGGCTTCTTCTCGATCTCGGGCAACCTGGCCACGCAGTTCATCCAGGCGGTGGGCTGGGGAATGGCCTCGGCGATCAAGGGCGACACGCGCATCGCGTCGGGATGGRTCGGCGACGGCGCCACGGCCGAGTCCGACTTCCACACGGCGCTGACCTTCGCCCACGTGTACCGCGCGCCGGTGATCCTCAATGTGGTCAACAACCAGTGGGCGATCTCGACCTTCCAGGCCATCGCCGGCGGCGAGGCCACCACCTTCGCGGCTCGCGGCGTGGGGTGCGGCATCGCCTCGCTGCGCGTCGACGGCAATGACTTCCTCGCCGTGCTGGCCGCGTCGCGCTGGGCCGCGCAGCGCGCCCGCGGCAATCTCGGGCCAACGCTGATCGAATGGGTGACCTATCGCGCCGGCGCGCATTCGACCTCGGACGATCCCTCGCGCTACCGGCCGGCCGACGACTGGTCGCGCTTTCCGCTCGGCGATCCGATCCCGCGGCTGTCGCAGCATCTCATCGGCATCGGCGCCTGGTCGCAGCAGGAGCACGAGGAGACGCAGGCGAAACTGGAGACCCAGGTCAACGCCGCGCTGAAGGAGGCCGAGCGCTACGGCTCGCTGGCCGATGGGCATCTTGCCGGCGCCGCGACAATGTTCGAGGACGTCTACAAGGACATGCCGGTGCACCTGAAGCGGCAGCGCGAACAGATGCAGTCCGGAGCCGCGTCATGAGCGCCATGACCATGATCCAGGCCTTGCGCTCCGCCATGGACGTGATGCTCGAGCGCGACGACAACGTCGTCATCTACGGCCAGGACGTCGGCTATTTCGGCGGCGTGTTCCGCTGCACCGAAGGCCTGCAGGCCAAGTACGGCCGTTCGCGCGTTTTCGACGCGCCGATCTCCGAAGGCGGCATCGTCGGCTCGGCCGTCGGCATGGGCGCCTACGGCTTGCGCCCGGTGGTCGAGGTGCAGTTCGCCGACTACTTCTATCCGGCCTACGACCAGATCGTTTCCGAAGCGGCGCGGCTGCGCTTCCGCTCGGCCGGCGACTTCAGCGCGCCGATCACCATCCGCATGCCCTGCGGCGGCGGCATCTACGGCGGCCAGACGCACAGCCAGAGTCCGGAGTCGCTGTTCACCCACGTCTGCGGCGTGCGCACGGTGATGCCATCGAACCCGCGCGATGCCAAGGGCCTGCTGATCGCCTCGATCGAGAACGACGACCCGGTGATCTTCCTGGAGCCCAAGCGCCTCTACAACGGCCCGTTCGACGGCCATCACGACCGCCCGCTGGCGTCCTGGTCGGGCCATCCGCTGGGCGAGGTGCCCGAGGGGCACTACGTCGTGCCTCTGGAATCGGCCACCGTGTTCCGCCCCGGCACCGACCTGACGGTGATCACCTACGGCACGATGGTCTTCGTCTCGGAAGCGGCGGCGCGCGAGACCGGGATCGACGCCGAGATCATCGACCTGCGCAGCCTCTGGCCGCTGGACCTGCAGACCCTGGTCGATTCGGTGAGGAAGACCGGCCGCTGCGTGATCGTGCACGAGGCCACGCGAACCAGCGGGTTCGGCGCCGAACTGACGGCGCTGGTGCAGGAGCACTGCTTCCATCACCTCGAGGCGCCCATAGAGCGCGTGACCGGCTGGGACACGCCCTATCCGCATGCGCAGGAGTGGGCCTACTTCCCGGGGCCGGCGCGCGTGGGCGCCGCATTCCGGCGGGTCATGGAGAACTGAATGGGCACCCATGCGATCAAGGTGCCGGACCTCGGTGAAGGCATCGCCGAGGTGGAGTTGGTGGCGTGGCGCGTGCAGCCCGGCGACACGGTGGCCGAAGACCAGGTGCTGGCCGACGTGATGACCGACAAGGCCACGGTCGAGATTCCCTCTCCGGTCGCGGGCAAGGTGCTCGCGCTCGGCGGCGACGTGGGGCAGCAGATCGCCGTGGGTTCGGAGCTGATCCGCATCGATGTGAGGCCCGATGGCGAGGCGGAGGCGGCCGCGCCCGCAAAAGCGCCGGCGCCGGCGCCTGTAGCGGCAGGGGCAGCGGTACCGGCATCGGCAACGGCAACGGCAAGCGCACCGGTCGAGCGCGCGCGCCCATCGGGCGGCAAACCGCTCGCCTCGCCCGCGGTGCGCCATCGGGCCGCGGCCCTTGGCATCGATCTACGGCAGGTGCCGGGCAGCGGCGCGGACGGCCGCGTCCTGCACGAGGACCTTGACGCCTGGCTGGTCCGGCGGGCCGGTCCGCAGGCGTCGGGTGCGGCGCGCTACGCAGAACGCAATGACGAGGAGGCCGTGCCCGTGACCGGCGTGCGCCGGCGCATCGCGCAGCGCATGCAGGACGCGATGCGCCGCATCCCGCACTTCACCTACGTCGAGGAGATCGACGTGACCGAACTGGAGCTGCTGCGCGCGCGGCTCAACGAACGCTGGGACAGCGAGCGGGCGCACCTGACGCTGCTTCCGCTGCTGGTGCGTGCGGTCGTGCTGGCGGTACCGCGTTTCCCGCAGGTCAATGCCCGCTTCGACGACGAGGCGGGCGTGCTCACGCGTCACGGCGCGGTGCACGTCGGCATCGCGACCCAGACCGTGGCCGGCCTCATGGTGCCGGTGCTGCGCCACGCGGAGGCACGCGACCTTTGGTCCAGCGCGACCGAGATCGCCCGTCTGGCCGATGCCGCGCGCGCCGGCCGGGCCACGCGCGACGAACTGAGCGGCTCGACCATCACCGTCACCAGCCTCGGCCCGCTGGGCGGTATCGCCTCCACGCCGATCATCAACGCGCCCGAGGTGGCGATCGTCGGCGTCAACCGCATCGTGCAGCGCCCGGTGATGCAGGGCGGCGCGGTGGTCGCGCGCCGCATGATGAACCTGTCCTCCTCCTTCGATCACCGCGTGGTCGACGGCCAGCTTGCGGCCGAATTCGTGCAGGCCGTGCGGGCTTCGCTCGAATGCCCGGCCCTGCTCTTCGTCGTGTAGCCCTATGTGGCGAGCGCGGGGTTGGGCTCGGCGAGCGCCTGGCGGCCCCGCAGGCGCGTCGATCAGGGTTTGAGTGTTGGTCGGTACTCGGCCGCGCGCTCGTCCAGCCCCACAAGCCAGAAACGCGCGTCCGTGGCGTCACCGTGATACGAGGCGGGGAGCCATGCCCCAAGTCTGCCGTATTCGGCTTGCAACTCGTCCAGTGGAGGACACGTCGCGTCGCCGGCTCGCTTGTCGAGCGCTTGTTCCAACACCAGCCGCCACGAGGCGGGCAACTCAATGGTGGGCAGATAGGTCGCGGCTATCCTCGCGGCCGTGCGCGGCAGGTGTTCGGCATCGGCACGAAGCACGCGCAGCACTGCGAACTCGTGCAGGGTTGGCGGTCTAGGTGCATTCATATCGCTGCTCAGCTTGTAAACGTGCAAGTCCTGTCGCCCGCTGACATCGGGCGACTCCAGGCAGCTAGCTAGCTGAACGACCTTCGACGAGTTACCAGTCGGAGCCAAGTTCCTGACGAAGACATCCGAAGGCGGGTACAGGACACCCGGAGCCGCGGAACAAAAGACGGTGCCGCCCGACGTCGAGGCGATCCCGCAGGACAAGGCCGGCCCGGTAAAGCGCGCCGCGGCGAAGCCCGACGACGTCGCCCTGATCGCGATGCCCAGTGGAAGTGGCCCGGGTCCGGCTCTTCGACGAACACGGAGATGTGCCGCAGGTGGATCATGGCCAGTATCGTAGACCTGTCGCATTGGTCCGATTCCAGACCGGTGTGGTTATTGTTTTCGAATGGCGAAGCTGCTGGGAAGAGTCATCGTGGTGCTGACGTGCCTCACCGGACCAGCGTGGGCGGCGCTGATCGCTGGCCTTGGTTCATCCGCTAGGTCCGATCAGCTTTTGGCCTTCATTTGAGCCAGCTCCGCGAACCAGCGAATGCGCGAGTCGGTCAAAACTGTCATGAGGTTCCTCATCTCTCTGATGGTGCCTCGATCTCGCACGATTTAAACCTTGCCCGATGGGACGGTCACCGGCGCCGGTACGGGAGCCACGACTCAGCGTTTGACCTCGCGGATTCCCCTATGCTGGCGACCGTTCCTCCTACAGGTCTCGACCTTGAGGAGCCGCCATGCCAATGGAACTACTTCAGGCGCTCGCGGATGATGAGTTGCCAGTTGAACTTTTCTTGACACGCGAGGTTCAGGACAAACTTCGCATCCTCCATGATGCCGGCCACATCATCTGTAGCTTCCCGGCCGCGGAATTGGCTCATTTGGAGCCTGTTCGCGTCCACATGGTGACGCCGCTGGGCCGCAAGGCGCTCAGGTACTTCGGACCTGAACAGGTGCGAAGCAAAGAAGACGACGGTTGGTCGGAACTACTGGAGCGGTCGGGCGCGTAAGCCCCGCCCACAGCATCCAGCGGGCTGTGTGGTGGTTGTATCGTAGCCCTGCGGCACGAGCAAGACACCCGGCGCGGCGTTCCAGCGTTCCAGCGTTCCAGCGTTCCGTCGATATGCTGCCCGTCGACGGCGATCTCGACCTGCTTATGCCGCGTCGTGGATTTCATTGGCGCGCTGTTGCTTTTGGCGCGAGTGCCCACAACGATCACTATCGTCCTGGCCCGCCGCCGCCAGGGCCGCCACCACCCCCGCCGGGACCACCCCCACCGCCAGGGCCACCGCCGCCTCCGCCSGGTCCACCCCCACCGCCAGGGCCGCCACCRCCYCCGCCGGGRCCRCCCCCACCGCCAGGGCCRCCRCCGCCTCCGCCGGGWCCACCCCCACCGCCAGGGCCGCCACCACCCCCGCCGGGACCACCCCCACCGCCAGGGCCGCCACCGCCYCCGCCGGGGCCACCTCCGCCGCCAGGGCCACCACCACCGCCGCCGGGTCCGCCACCACCGGCACCGGTACCACCCGCCCCACCGCTACCACCAGCGCCGGGCCCACTACCCGCGGATCCGCCGCCTGCGGACCCCGCAGCGCCCGCGCCGCTGCCACTGGGAGCAGCTGCGCTTCCGGCACCTGCCGCGCCTGCGCCGGAGCCCCCCGCCCCCGACCCGGCGCCCCCACCAGGATCGGCGCCCGAAACGACCGCCGCGACGCTGCTACCGCCCTTGAACGCGGTTGCCGCGCTGACCGCCCCGACACCGGAAGCTGCGCTGCCAATCGAAGCCTGCTGGCCGACTTGCCCTCCTGGGGTGTTCCCCACGCATATCCTTTCTCCGAACGGGTTGTAGCGATCGCATGCGGGGTTGCTTGGCGCTGCGGTGCGAATGCCGGCCTTGCCCGGTTCCGCCCTGGCGCGAGCCGTCTGCAACGTTTCCCCATCCCGTGGCTTCACGGGCGTGGTGGGGGAGACAAGGACGGGCGGACGCACAGGCTGGGGTTGAATTCGCTCAGTGATCACCGGGAGCGAAAAGGCTTCCTGCTTTTCCGGCGTGCGTGGCATGGCCCGATCCCGGTGACGCAGGACCGTTCGCCGCTCATGGGCTGGGGCATTCGACACACCCACTTCCGGAGCATCCAGTTCCGGGGCCCGCACTGCCAGGACGGGCCGTGGCTCGGCGCTCTCTTGCGGCATTGCCACCTGCGTGGGCACCTCAGCTCCCTGTTGTTCCGCAAGCGACGACTCGGCCACGGGCGGGGCGTCGTGCTCCGCAGCCGTTGCTGCAACCGGCGGCGGGATCGGGGGCGCAACCTTCGCGACCAGGAATGAGGGGGCGAGTATCGGCGGCGACTTTGCCAGCGTCTTCTCCCAAGCAGTCCCGAGTCGCGGATGCCAATAGACGAATGCCGCTGCGGTCAGAAGAAGAAACAGCAGGAGCAACGCCAGTGAGGTGTCGAAGCCCGGTGGCCGCCGAGATCGAACGGAGCGCCTTGGGTCGGGGTCGACAGCGGGCGCCGGCCGCAATTCACGCAGCGCATTTTCTGGCGGCGCGAACCCGTTGCGTGTGTCCGGCATCGTCGCAACGAAAGCAGCCGCATCGAACCGGACGCCCGAAAACTTGCCCGCACACCCGCGGCAGAACTTGGCCCGGTCCCGATTGGGTGTGTGGCAGGCGTCGCAGTATTTGGTCATGCTTGTTCCCCCGCTTCCGTCGAGGAACGCTCGCGCCCTATCCCACGGGAATCCACGAGGTGAGGATGACGAGCGAATTGATCACGACGAAGAAGGCCACGAGATCCAGAGCGGATGCTCGGCGCGGCACGGCGAGCTCGTCCCAATGCGACGCCGCCACGGTGCCCAGTTCCTTGGCGACATAAAAGCCCGCGAGCTTGTGCGAGCAGCATTTGCAATAGCGTGCCGACCCGAGGTTGATCGTGTTGCAGGCATCGCATACCTCTGCCGAACTGGCGCCCACCCGCAGCCGGACCAGATCGATCAAGCTTCCGAAGGCGGTGAACTGCGCAGGCGGCGTCTCGGCCAACGATTCGACGGCATTCATTGAATTTCTCCTTGGTGCACGCGGGTAGCCAGTCGGCTGGACGATCCCTTCGGATGGGAAGGTTTCACATTTCCTATCGTTGTCCTACAGCCGTCGCGCCGGATTTGTAAGACAGTCGCTCACAAAGATGTCCCATTGGTAACGATCGGTTAATGTCTCTCTTGAAACGCGGAGAATCGGATTGCAAGAAAGACTGCAAGACCTCATCGAATTCGGAACGCGACATCCCGATGAAGGTCGCCCACAACATGCCAGCTCCGGTTCCCGGACAGGTCCTTTCGCGGAGACACGCTCGCCGAGGCCGTAGCGTCGCGAAGCATTTCTATGGCGCACAAACGCACTGGATCGAAGACTGGGAAGCCTCAGGCGGCGGCGCCATCCGCCAGCGATGCCCTGGCTCAATCCACGGAAGGTCAGGTGCGCTGGGTGCTGGCTGCCTGCGCACGCGTCTTTCGGCCCATGATCCGCCTCGCTGTCGCCTACGGCATCAAGCACCGCGATCTGGAAGTTCTGTTGCGCGACCTCTTGCTCGACGAAGCGCGTCGCGTGTGGGTCAAGAAAGGCACCGAGCCGAACATCAGTCAGCTGTCGGTCACCACGGGATTGAACCGCAAGGCAGTCACGGCCAAGGTGCGGGAGCCTGAAGAAAGTCTGCCGCGCTCTGAGATGTCGGCCGAAGCGAAGACCCTCACGCAGTGGCTGCAGGCGTACGCCTATGACCCCGCACTGCGCTCCTTGCCGATCGCGGCCGAGGATGGGCAGCTCTCCTTCGAAGCGCTGGCTCGGAACGCGAGCCGTGGTGACCTGCACCATCGAGCCATCCTGGACGACTTGATTCGCCTTGGCATGGTGATTGAATTCGATGGTCGCGCTGAACTCGCCACGGGAGCCTTCGTTCCCGCGAACGACCTGAAGCAGATGCTCGCCTTCCTGGGCGATAGCGCACGCGACCACTTGCTGGCCAGCGTGTCGAACACCCTGGGCACGAAGGCGCCCCTGCTCGAGCGATCGGTGTTCGCCGGTGGCATCTCGCTGGCCGACTGCGAGCGAATTCACCAGTTCGTGCGCGAACGGTGGGCGGGACTGCACCATGACCTGACCCAGGAAATGACGCGCGCCTACAACGCCGCCGACGAACGCGCGACAGGCCGCATACGTGTCGGGATCTACACCTACTATGAAGACGCTGGGGCGGACGACACTACGATGTCCGTTCCAACTTTAGAAGCACCAGGGAAAGCAGGATGACCAGCCGTCTACTCCGCGCCGGGATCGTGGCGCTGTCCACAGCCTTGCTGCTCTCCTGCGGGGGTGGCGGGGGTGGCGGGAGTGGCGGTGCCAGTGCGCTGGTTGCTAGCCCCGGGAGCAACCCACCGCTCCCGAATACCGATGGCAGCGCGATGGACGCGACCAACGGCTCCTCCGCCGATGCTGGCGCTGCCGCACCGGGCGTTTCCAGCCCCGCAGGCGGCGGTCTGGGTGGCATCGCAGTGGATGCCGCGAGCAGCACGACCACGACCACGACGGCGTCGAGTGGCGACGATGCGTCGGGCGTCGGCTCGGGGGGGACTGGCGTGAGTACGGCTGACGCCACCGGCGTCGGGGCAGTCGACGGGGCGGGCAGCATCATCGTCAACGGCCTTCGCTATGACACGGCCCGGGCTGTAGGCAATATCCTCGACGCCCCAGCCGGGCTGCAGTTGGGCATGACCGTGAAGGTCACCGGCCCGGTCAACACGGACTTCACGAACGGCATCGCGCGTCACGTGGACTCGGCAGCAGATCTCAAGGGCCCGCTGCTGTCGGTCAATCTGCCGCAGGGCAGTTTCGTGATACTCGGCACTACCGTCAGCACGGACTCGGGTACTGTGTGGGCCGACGCTTCCGGCCTCGCGGCCATTCCAGCCGGAAAGACGCTGCAGGTCTGGGGTCTGCCAGGGCCGAGCGGGGTTCTGCGCGCCACGCGCGTCGAACAGCGCGACCCAGGGGAATTCATTCTCACGGGCACCGTTGAGGGTCTCGACACGACTGCCCACGCCTTCACGCTGGGAGGGCTGGTTGTCGAGTACGGGGTTGCCGTGCAATCGGGCAGTCTCGACGGCCAGCCGCTCGCCAACGGGACTGTCGTTCGCGTGCGGGCTGACACATTGCTTCAAGGCCGGCTGGCCGCGAAGTCGGTTCAGTGGTGGTACCCAGTCCCGCGAGTCGAGGGCAGCACCGCTCAAATTGCGGGCCTCGTGACGAACTTCACAGGTCCCGCTTCCTTGCGCGTGTTGGGCCTGCAAGTCGACGCTTCAGCCGCACAAATCACCGGCGGTCCGCAAGCGGCGCTCGGCAATGGCGTGAAGGTTGAGGTCGGCGGACGCATCGCCAACGGTATTCTGAAGGCGACGAAGCTGAAGATCCGGAATGTGCCCGGGACCGGCGGGCCAGCTTCGTTCGACCTGACCGGGACCGTCGGCGCCTTCCGTTCGTCCGCCGATTTCCGTGTCAGGGGACAGCCCGTGAATGCCAGCAGCCCGAACGTGCACTTCAGCAACGGCACAGCGGCCAATCTCGGCAACGGCGTCAAGGTCCATGTCCATGGCACGGAAGTCCTGAACGGCGTGCTGACTGCCGACAGCATCGAGTTCCAATAGTTGAGAGCGACGGTCGAAGGTCCTGGTGTGGGCCGATTGTTGCCCGCCACCTGGTCATTCTCACGCGCTCATGCTGTTGGGCGCTTGCGTGCGAGCGGCTCGGCTTCGTGCTCGATCCCCCACCGGGCGCTTCGCCGGAGGGCGCGACAGCCGACTTGGCCGCTGCGTCGGGAACGTTGAAGCGGCACTCGACGAACTCCAAATAGCCTTCGGAATGGCTGACCTACCTACCGGGACATGCTTCAGTCCTCCCTGGCCTCGTCTGTAGGTCCAGACGGGCATCCACCAGCGGTCCGCGCCCGCAGTCGCATAGGCGCGATCCGAATGGTGCGGCCGCTCTAGAGGTGCATCGTCTCCTCTCCAATCACTCAACAGGAGACCTGCGATGGCTGATCTGAATGACCCCCGCGTGCCGGGCGACAAGGATGGAACCGGTACCGCCACTGGTGTGGGTGCGGTGCTGGGCGGCGTTGCTGGTGGCGTAGCTGGCGGCGCTGCCGCCGGTGCGGCCGTTGGCGGAATGACCGGCCCGGTCGGCGCGGTAGTGGGCGCTGCGGTTGGTGCCGTGGCCGGCGCTCTGGCAGGCCGTGCCATCAAAGCCGACCCGGTCGCCGAAGACGCCTACTGGCGTGAGAACTATGCCGGGCGAGACTATGTGGCCGCCGGTACAAGCTACGACGACTACTCGCCCGCCTATCGCTACGGCGTCGATGCCTATTCGCGTTTTCCGGATCGGAAGTTCGACGATGTCGAAGCGGATCTCGGTCGAGACTGGGGGACCGCTCGGGGACGGTCGTCGTTGGAATGGGATCGAGCCAAGCATGCGACACGTGATGCCTGGCAGCGTCTCAGCGACAACGTCGAAAGAGCCATTCCTGGCGATTCGGATCGTGACGGTCGCTAGCGCTCGATGATCGACAAGGCGGCCACGGTCGTCTTGTCCTATTCCGCTGGGCAGGGCTGCGAGATAGCTCGGGTCAAGTCCACAAGGCCAACAGGTTGAAGGTCTTGGGGCCGGTCACCCGTACTGGATTGACGCATGCCGGCAACCCGACAGCTCGGGCGGCCGCCTCGGGTTCAGGCTTGCCGTTTTTCGATCCAATGGGTGGCCGGACCATGAAGTCGATTGCCAACTTCCAAGGCCCGAAGCAGCCTTTGGCGGTTGATGTCGTTGTCGGGGATCCACAGGTGATCGCATCCGCCCTCAGGCTGGCACCCATGTGACACTTCTTCGGATCGGCGAAGCCTGATCTCGGTGAGTGCTCGCAACACAGTCTTCACGGCAAAACTCCTCTAGGAACGCGCAGCGTCGCGGACCTCGAACGCCCTTCGCCAAATTCTTGCGACAAACGGCAACAACCTTTGATTCGCCGCCTCGAGCTTTGCGCGCGCTTTCCTCGTTCGTGTGAGCGTTCGCCGAGAGGCCTGCGGTCCATCCGCCAAGCGTGACTTCTTCCAGGAGTCTCCTAGGGAACGCCGTCTTTCGATTGCCAGTCCTGGAACCGTGGGTTCCGAGATCGGCAGCTTCGGCGAGATCATGGTTTTCGTGAAAAAGTAAAGAAACCAAAGTACTACATCTGTCTACAATAGTTACATGGACGAAACACGATACGACGCAGAGTGGCTGGCGCAAGAGTCGGAGTACGCAGCGCGGGCGTCGTCACCACGGCGAATCTCCCGGCGCGGGAAGGAGCCCGCAAAGGGTCTCGGCCTGGGAGCTTGGCGTAGCTGCGCGCTTGTCGTTGGCCTCGCCGTGGCCTTGGCCTGGACCATGAAAGTGGCCATGGGCAGTTAGACCTCAGCACCGAGAAAATAGGCCGTGCCTTGCAGCGCATGAAGGGCCTGAAGGCGTAGGCGCACCCATGCCTAGGGCGTTCGAGGAGGCTAACGATGAGAAAACACCAAAATGCCAACGATGGCGTCGAGATTGCCTCGGCAGGTGGTTACCGCGTCTATAGGGTCGCGAAGGCCGACGGCAGGGYGGTTTTTGAACTCGTCGGACTCGACGGCGAGAAGCTGCCGTTTGTGTTCGGAGACATGCACGAGGCGATGGCCGCGATGACAGCACTCCTCGCGCGACCCATTGCCGACGACGTCGGGGGCGCAGCAGCGCTCCCTACGCTACCSGACGCCTAAATTGCGGCAACTCTTGCCAGGGCAGCCTCCGTGTTGAGACACTTTCGTGGGGCCGWATGGCCCTCGCGCTAACCGCGGTCCMGGCAAAACTCGAAGAACTCGTCGAGTTCCGTAGATTTGTCGAAGAACTCGTCCGCACCTGCGTCGAGAGAAGCCTTGCGCATCGCCTCGGTCGGATAGTTGGTGAGCACGGCGACTCTTTGATGGCGGTCGCGGCCTTGGCACCAACRGACGACACCGAGSCCCGATCCTTGTGCCAAGAAGAGATCGACAACAGCGAGATCCCACTGCCCCTTGTGATGCGCAAGCCAGGCGATGGCTTCGCCTTCAGTCTCGGCAACGGCCATCACGCTTGCGGACCCTAAATCGGCCAGCGCGGGAATCARRTGATCCCGAATCTGTTTGTTGTCCTCAACGAGGAATACCGATAGCCCTGCCATCTCGCAACGGTAGTTGGAATCCTTGCAATGTGAGCGAGCGCTCAGGATGTGTGAGGGTAGGATCGAATCGCCAATGACCGAATCCCAGCGCACCCCAGAGCAACGAAAGGCCCAACTCAAATGGGGGGTGATCGTATTTTTGGTGCAGATTGATACGGTGCGCGCCGGAGCATCTCCGAGCGCCTGAGGTGTGGGCGATTCGTCCAGCACCTGTAGTTGGCGTAAATTGACGCTCCTCCCGGACAGGCTTGGACTGCGCCATGACCTTCGCACATCGCTACGTCGGAGCGGACAGCCTGCCTGCCAGGCTGTCCGAGTTTGACGTCGAGCAGT
>NZ_JBFTHX010000066.1:0-19028 GCF_056394465.1 Variovorax sp. 10N432 | reverse complement strand
ACACGATTGGCGCGCCGAAGGTGAGGAGCCGATGGTCGATCCTGCAGTCGTCACACACGAATTCGCCGTTCTCGGCCGTCAGGCGGCACAGGGCCTCTAAGAGGAAAGCGCTCCGCACATACGCCCGATCCTCTCTGAAACGGTCAAACACACATAGCGGGCGCACCGTGCGATTGGCGAACGCATGCAGGGCTGTGCATCGGAATTGCGTTCGATCGTTCAGAAGCTCCAGCGCGGCGGGAAGTCCCCATTGTGTCCGTGATCTCGATCTCGCGCAGCGAGGCGCGGATGGTGTTGGTGCGGTCGGACGCCACCTGGACGTCGATGTCCTGCGGCAGCTGCGCGCAGGCGCGCATTGAACGCCAGAAGCTGGTCCTCGAACGGAATCTCAGTCGGCGCCATAGGATGCCAGGCTATTCACCGAAGATTTCCGGATCGCGTCGCCCGCATCTCGCTCGCTGCCATCCTTGAAACCCCTGACGGCTTCGGTGCATTCGTCGGTGACGAGCATGCCAAACTCACGCAGGCGCATGGGCAGTGCGTCCCCAGGCTTGATCAGCATCGCTGCCGAAGCGCTATATTTTCTGATCTGGCGGTATCCCCGGTTCGTCACAAACTGTCACACGTCGTTCAGCTTCAAACTTCTTGCTGAATGTCCCGGTTCGACACCCACGGATGTTCCGATCGCTGCCCGCCACCCAGGCATCGCGCTGTCAGGCATCGAATGGGGCGCCGCCAGCGAGAAAGGTTGAATAGCGCGAGGACTGGCCCCGCCAGAACGCCGCGGGCCATGGTGCGAGCGCCAGCAACTGATTCAAATAGGAATTGACGAGAGGCACTTCACGAGCCAAGGAGTCGAAAAAGTCCGTATCGCGCTTAAAGGACTCAGAAGTTGCATGCATGGAAAGTCTCCTGTTGTGAGAAGTGATGCTACGCAAGCTCTTGGACGCTGCTTTGATGTAGCTCAAAGCACGTTTCTAGTTGCTCACGAGAGTTCGCCAGTGCGCCAACCGCGAGCGCGAGTCGACGATTCACCAACGCTCAGCGCCTGCCACAGTTCATCAAGGCTGTAAGGCTTGACAAGCACCGCGAACTCACCGCTCCCCGCTCCGACGTCGCTTCCGGATTGCCTGTCGTCAGAACGATAGGCAATCCATGTCGTCGACGCCTGATCTCGCGGGCCAGTTCCAGACCGCCCAGACCGCCCGGGAGCATCACGTCCGCGAGGACGATGTCGATGTCTCGCGCGTTGGCCAGCGCCCCCAGGGCAGCGGTCGAACTGGCCGCGTGGAGGATCGTGAAACCCAGTTCGCTGAGCATCTCGCGTGTCAACGCCGCTACTTCGACGTCATCTTCCACCAACAGCACTTGGCCGCGGCCAAGCGCCTTCCTGGGATCGGCTGCTCCGCTGGCGGCATCGACCGCCACCACGGGTCGCTGCAGGGAGCGCGGCAAGAGCAAGGTGATGACGGTGCCCACGCCGACGCGGCTGTCGAGGGTGAGCTGGCCTCCTGACTGCTGCACGAATCCATACACCTGCGGCAAGCCCAAGCCCAAGCCCGAGCCTTTGCCGACGTCCTTCGTCGTGAAGAAGGGCTCGAACACATGGGACTGGACTTCGGGGGACATGCCGCAGCCTTTGTCCTCCACCGATAGCCGAACGAAATTTGCGAAACCGCCATCCTCGCCCACTTCGGATACGTTGTTCGCGGTGATCCTGATCGCGCCACCAACGGGCATGGCATCCCGCGCATTCACGCACAGGTTCAGTATGGCCAACTCCAGTTCTCCTGCATCGACCTCGACCGGCCAAAGGTCAGGGGCGAGTTCCATCTCGACTGCGATGTCACCGCGCAGAGATCTCGTCACCAGGTCGCGCGTGAGCGCCAGGTGCGCAGCCAGGTCGATCGTCTCAAGATTGGGCGTGCGTCTGCGTGAGAAGGACAGGAGCTGGCGCGTCAATCCGCTTCCGCGTGCGACGGCACGGCGCATGCTGGCATATACCCGCTGCCGCTGCTCTGCGGATACATCGCGTTCTAGCACTTGAAGACCATTGGCAAAGACGGCAAGCAGGTTGTTAAAGTCGTGAGCGACGCCGCCCGTCAATTGGCCGAGCGATTCCATTTTTTGCGACTGCCGAAGCATGTCCTGAGCCAGGCGTAGCCGCTCTTGGTCCCGGACGCGTTCGGTGACGTCATAGACAAATTGGTACGCCCCTATCTGTTGCCCGTCGGCACCCAGCAAGATGTTGTAGCGCATCTCGTAGGACCGGCGATCCCGGTCAGGATCGCCGAACTCCGCAATCTCTACGAACTCCTCACCCGCAAGGGCCCGCGACCACACAGCCCTGATTGCCGCCTGATGATCCGGTTGCGATGCGAGCAACTCGAGCATGCTGGATCCGACGCGGGGCCGTACGCCGAATATGCGTTCGAACTCGTTGGCCGCCGCTTGGTTGATCGCGAGCCAGCGGTACTCGAGATCGGCCACCTGGACAAAGGCGTTCATGCCTTCGACGATGTCGGCCAGGAGCTTGCGCTCGGCCAGCGACGCGCTCACACGCCGTTCAAGCGTCTCGTTGAGTTCGCGAAGCGCGCGTTCGGCCAGTACCCGGCCGGTGCTTTCCGAGACGGCGCAGAACATGCCGGCGACCTTGCCGCTGTCGTCATGCACGGGCGAATAGGAGAACGTGAACCAAGTCTGTTCGTCGTAGCCTTTGCGGTTCATCACCAGCGGCAGGTCTTCGTGAAAACTGGCATTTCCGCTCATGGCCGCATCGATCAGCGGAGCGATGTCCGTCCAGATTTCTGTCCAGATGTCCTTGAAGCGCCGGCCCAGCGCCGCCGGATGTTTCGCTCCCAGGATCTCGGCGTAGGAATCGTTGTAGATGAAGCCAAGTTCCTCACCCCAGGCGACAAACATGGGGAACTGGGACTGCAAAAGCAGGTCGACGACCGTGCGCAATGCTTGAGGCCACTGTTCCGGTTGCCCGAGAGGCGAATCGGACCAGTCGTGACTACGCATCAGGGCGCCCATGCGTCCGCCGCCTCGAGGGAAGTGCGTGTCTAGGACGGCGTGTGTACTCATAGGTCGGATGGAGACGAAACGCCAAGCATATTTGCGAGACACGGCGTCTGGCCCCTCCATGAGGGAGGGGGATGAGCAAGGGCTGAATTCGCGGGACGTCTCCGACATCAGGGAACACAACTTCAACGAGCATGCGCGCCAAAAAGACCTCCCCATGGGATCTGGGCGCTCGGTTCCGACTCAGCCTCGCTGGCCCTCTTCAGCCCAGGCCGCGGCCCATAAAAACAGCGAAACTATCACCAGGAAAGCTGAATCGGGCTTGAACGGGGGCCATGCAATCGACGGCGTCACGAAGCCGGCCAACCCCTTGAGCCATTGCACTTCGGCGTGCACAATGCTTTGACTAGGCAACTGCAGAGGTAGTGAACATGGACAAGCGATCGTTCCTGGCCACGGTACTTCTGGCCGCTTTCGCAACGGGGTGTACTACCACCTCAAAGACCGGGGCTGACCCGGCGGCGAAGCGAGCCAGCATCGATGCGTCGGTCGATGCCGCACTTTCCAAGCTCTACGCTCAGGCCCCGGGCTCGCGCGAAATGACGGGCAAGGCGAAGGGCGTGCTGGTGTTTCCGGCGGTGGTTTCGGCCGGGCTGGGGGTGGGCGGCTCCTACGGGCAGGGCGCATTGCGCGTGGGTGGCAAGACCGATAGCTACTACAGCACCACGGCGGCATCGGTCGGCTTGCTGGCCGGGGCGGACTCCAAGGCGGTCTTCGTGCTCTTCATGACTCAGGAATCGCTGGACAAGTTCCGCACGAGCAGGGGCTGGACGGCGGGCGCGGATGCTTCGGTCACCATGCTGAAGATTGGCGCTTCGGCTGCAGTCGATACGCAGACCATGCAGCAACCCGTCGTGGGATATGCGCTCAGCAACGCGGGCCTGATGGCCAACCTCAGTCTCGACGGCACCAAGGTCAACAAGCTCGACTTTTGATTCGCCCAAGACGGCTCTCTCCGTCGCTCGGTCATGGGCGGAACCAGCTATTTCCTACTACCAGATACACCGCCGTGGTGCCTGGGCTGCGAGCCACGTCGATGCCCACATCCAGACCGAACTTGCGTGCCAGCTCGTAGCGAAAGCCGAAGCCGCCGCTGCCCACGTTCTGCGTGGCGGAAAAATTCTCGCCGGTGGTGCGTGTTGTCCCACCCCCGCCGAACAAGACACCGCTCCAGCGGCCAAAGAAGCGCCAACGCCCCTCCACTTCGAGGGAGGCCACCTGGTCGCCCTGGTAGCGCATCGCGGGGACGCCACGCAGTTGGACGAACGGCCGCAAGAAGAAGGGGGTGCCGTCGGACGACCAGGCATAGCTTCCCCGCACGCCCAACGTGACGCCACGTGCCAATGGCTGCCAGCCCATCACGATCTGCTGGAAGCGCTCGAAGTCATCGGTCGAGCCCAAGGCCTCGCGGGATGCCAGCCAGGACGTTTCGGCATAGATTCCGCGCGTGGGCGTGAAGATGTTGTCCCGCGTGTCGTACTCGAGGATGGCGGTCGGCGCGGAGATCTTGATGCGGGCACTGTCGGCGAGACCGGCGGGCTGAGGCTCCTCGCGCAGCTTCGGGTCGACGTCGGCAAAGACGTAGCGCATGCCGATCGCCCACGGCGACTTGGGTGCAAGCTGCCAATTGACCTGTGCGACGGCGCCTGCGAACTGCAGCGAGTAGCGCACCTTCTGGTCCAACGATGGCAGTCCGGGGCCCAGGCCGTAGAAGTCGAGGTTGACCTGTCCGGTCGCGGCGCCGAACAGGGTGCGCAGGCGCCCGTCCATCCAGCGGCTGGCGTCCCCCGCGAACGCACCCTTCGTCCCGTTCTCGGTGGCGAACGCCCCGATGGCCGAGATGTCGGGGCGCGACCAACCTTCCTCACCCGCTTCCTTGCGTGGCCGCAGGAACATGCCGGCGGCGCCGCCGCCATAGCCGACGGCCGGCTCCGTCACGACGATCGGGATCGGCAGGAAACCGCGGGGATTCTCGAGGAAGCTGCTCAGGTCGAAGGCGCCATCCTCGGGATCGAAGAACCGTTCGCGGCCTCGTGGGGCGGGCTCTTTCATGGTCTCTGAAGTGAACGCACCCTCAGCGCGCAAAGGTTCGGGCGAGGCCTGGGCGCTGACGTCCGTCGAAGCGACCATGGCAAGCGCAGAAAGCAGGGCGTGCGGCAGCAAACGCATCGTTGAATGTCCAGACGGGGTGTGTAAACTTCGCGACGAATCCCCATTAGGGGCCTCCAGGCGCCGCCAGATCAGCGGGCTGATGCTCCGCAGCACTGCGCGCAGCTGCAGGACCTCCTGCCCGGAAGACACCCCAGTTTCCATTCCCGAAGCTTACTTTGCTGCACTGCACACCCCCAGGAAATGGATGCTCTCCATTCCGCGGTTTCCTCCATGGAGGCTTGTCCAACATCTGCCCTCAGGCCGTTGGCGCGCTCAACGGTGTCAGGCCGCACGGGCAGGTATCGGACAACCCTAAACCCCTCCGGTCATTCGCCTTCGATCGCTCAACGGCAGGAAGCAAGACGGAAGCAGTCGTTGGCTCAACCGAAAGGCAATCAGCGCCCAGCGCAGGCAGCTATTGGAAAGGGGTGGGAGCCACGCATCCGCCGAGCCTCGAGGTCCACGCAGACGACATGAGAAGGAATCAAATGTGCCGAGGGGCGTTTCCGCAAGGTTGACAGCGCCAGATCTTCCACTAAGAATCGGCTCGCATCTCGGCTTTCGTCTCGACGTTGCCGCGTCGTGAAGGAGATCTGTGGAAACATCGAATGAGCCTTACACCAAGGGACAAGAGCTGAGGAGCTTCCTGTTCCTTTCCGTCGTGATGGCGCCCGTGCTCGCGGGCATCATCGTCGCAGGTTGGGGCTTCCTGGTCTGGATGTACCAGATATTTGCTGGCCCGCCTGGCAGCTGAGCGATCGTGCATGCCTTGCAGCGCCCATGCCCCCCTGTTAAAAGGAAGCCACAGTGCCTGAAGAAGTGCATATCAGCAGCCTCGTGGTACATGCCGTCCCCAAGCGCTTGCAGCGCGTCGAGGAAACCATCGCCATAATGCCCGGCGCACGCGTGCATGGCAGCTCCCCCAACGGAAAACTCGTGGTCACGCTCGACGCCGACAGCGCTGACGAAATGCTGTCGCGGATCGGCGAGATCCAGCGTACCGATGGTGTGTTGTCGGCTGCGTTGGTCTACCAGTTCTCCGACACGGTCGAAGCGATGGACGAGGAGATCCCGGATGCCCATTGACAGACGGGACTTCATTCGCCAGACGGCCGCTGCCACCGCCGGTGCGATTGCCGGCATTCCGCTGCCTGGCAATGCGCAGACGCCGCCGATGGATGCAGGTTTCGATACGGCAACCGGGCTCAAGTGGTCGAAGGCACCTTGTCGTTTTTGCGGGACCGGTTGCGGCGTGACCGTGGCCGTGAAGGACAACCGCGTGGTCGCGACGCATGGCGACCCGCAGGCGGAAGTGAACCGCGGGCTCAATTGCGTCAAGGGCTATTTCCTGTCGAAGATCATGTATGGCGAGGACCGCCTGCTGATGCCGCTGCTGCGCATGAAGGACGGCCAGTACGCGAAGGATGGCGAGTTCAAGACCGTCTCGTGGGAGCAGGCCTTCGACGTGATGGCCGCGCAGTTCAAGCGCGTCTTGAAGGAGAAGGGGCCTACCGCAGTGGGCATGTTCGGCTCGGGGCAGTGGACGGTGTGGGAGGGCTATGCGGGCCTCAAGCTGATGAAGGCAGGATTCCGCTCGAACAACCTCGACCCCAACGCACGCCACTGCATGGCCTCGGCCGCGGTGGGATTCATGCGTACTTTCGGCATGGATGAGCCGATGGGCTGCTATGACGACATCGAAGCCGCCGATGCCTTCGTGCTCTGGGGCTCGAACATGGCCGAGATGCACCCCGTCTTGTGGACGCGCGTGACCGATCGGCGCCTGAGCGGGCACAACGTGAAGGTGGCGGTGCTGTCGACCTTCGAGCACCGCTCGTACGAGCTGGCCGACATCGAGCTCACCTTCACGCCGCAGTCGGACCTGGCAATCCTCAACTACATCGCCCACTACATCATCAAGACCAACCGCGTCAACCGCGAGTTCGTCGACAAGCACACCTCGTTCCGGCTCGGCAACGCCGACATCGGCTACGGGCTGCGTCCGGAGCATCCGCTGCAGAAGGCCGCGAAGAGTGCGAGCGACGCCGGTGGGTCGAAACAGATCACCTTCGACGATTTCGCCAAGTTCGTGTCAACCTATGACCTGGAGTACACGGCGAAGATCAGTGGTGTTCCGAAGAACCGGCTGGAGGCGCTGGCGGAGTTGTATGCCGACCCGAAGGTCAAGGTCATGTCGTTCTGGACCATGGGGTTCAATCAACACACGCGCGGCGTGTGGTGCAACAACATGGTCTACAACATCCACTTGCTGACCGGCAAGATTTCGACACCCGGCAACAGCCCGTTCTCACTGACGGGCCAGCCCTCCGCCTGCGGCACGGCCCGCGAGGTGGGCACCTTTGCCCACCGCCTGCCGGCCGATATGGTGGTGACCAACCCCAAGCACCGCGCCCATGCCGAAGAGATCTGGAAGCTGCCAGAAGGCACTATCCCCGGAATTCCAGGCTATCACGCCGTGCTACAGAACCGCATGCTCAAGGACGGCAAGCTCAACGCCTACTGGGTCATGGTCAACAACAACATGCAGGCGGGCGCGAACCTGATGCAGGAGGGCTATCCGGGGTATCGCAATCCGGACAACTTCGTCGTGGTGTCGGACGTCTATCCCACGGTGACAGCGCTGGCGGCCGACCTCATCCTGCCCGCCGCAATGTGGGTCGAGAAGGAGGGAGCCTACGGGAACGCCGAGCGCCGCACGCATTTCTGGCACCAGCTCGTCACGGCGCCCGGCGAAGCGAAATCTGACCTGTGGCAGCTGATGGAGTTCTCCAAGCGCTTCAAGATTGAGGAAGTGTGGCCCGAGGACTTGATCGCGAAGAAGCCCGAGTACCGCGGCAAGACGCTGTACGAAGTGCTGTTCCGCAACGGCCAGGTCGACAAGTTCCCGACGTCCGAAATGGAAGCCGGCTACGACAACGCCGAGGCCAAGGAGGCCGGCTTCTACGTGCAGAAGGGTCTGTTCGAGGAGTACGCCAGCTTCGGTCGCGGCCATGGCCACGATCTGGCACCCTTCGACACGTACCACAAGGTTCGCGGCCTGCGCTGGCCGGTGGTAGACGGCAAGGAGACCTTGTGGCGCTATCGCGAAGGTTCCGACCCGTATGTGAAGGCGGGCACTGGCTACCAGTTCTACGGCTATCCCGACGGCAAGGCGCTCATCTTCGCGCTGCCCTACGAGCCGCCACCGGAAATGCCCGACAAGGAGTTCCCGTTCTGGCTCTCGACCGGGCGCGTCCTCGAACACTGGCACTCGGGATCCATGACACGCCGCGTGCCCGAACTGCACAAGGCCGTGCCGCATGCCGTGTGCTACATGCATCCGGACGACGCCGCGGCACTCGGCGTGCGCCGCGGCATCGAGGTGCAGATCAGCTCGCGGCGGGGGAGCATGCGAACGCGCGTGGAAACGCGCGGGCGCAACAAGCCTCCTCGTGGCCTGGTCTTCGTGCCTTGGTTCGATGCGAGCCAGTTGATCAATAAGGTCACGCTGGACGCGACTGACCCCATCTCGTTCCAGACGGACTTCAAGAAGTGTGCCGTAAAAATCACCAAGGTGTGAGATGAAGCGCGTCCTTCACCACCTCTTGTCGCTGATGTTCGGCCTGCTTTGCGGGCTGACCGGCGCGCAGCCTTCCACCCCACTGGTGGATGCAGCGCGAGGGCCGGTGCCGGTGCCGGACTTCACCGCGCCACCGCTGCTGGGCAATGCCGTGAACGACGACCAGCGGCGCCCGCGCAACTACGACATGCAGCCGCCGACCATTCCACACCGCGTGGACGGCTACCAGATTGACAAGAACTTCAACAAGTGCCTCGATTGCCATGCGCGCAGCAAGACAGAGTTCTCGCAAGCCATTCCGGTCAGCGCCACGCACTACATTGACCGCGCTGGCAAGGTGCTGCCGCAGATTTCGACGCGGCGCTATTTCTGCATGCAATGCCATATCGCGCAGGATCCAGTCTTGCCGCTGGTGAACAATGGCTTCGAGAACGCTGAGCAGATGGCGAAGAAGGCCGCAGCGGCTGCGGCACAGGCCGGCAAGAAGTAGAAGCAGCGAGACGCCCCATATGATCGAACGCCTCAAGCGCTACTGGACCATCATCCGCCGGCCGAGCGTGCACTTCAGCCTGGGCTTCCTGACGCTCGGCGGCTTCATCGGCGGCATCATCTTCTGGGGTGCCTTCAATACGGCGATGGAAATCACCAATACCGAGAAGTTCTGCACCGGGTGCCACGAGATGCGCGACAACGTGTTCGCCGAACTCAAGACCACGATCCATTACACCAACCGCTCGGGCGTCCGTGCCATCTGCTCCAACTGCCATGTGCCGCACGACTGGACCGACAAGATGGCCCGCAAGATGCAGGCATCCAAGGAAGTGTGGGGCAAGGTCTTTGGCACCATCAACACGCAGGAAAAGTTTCGCGACAAGCGGCTCGAACTGGCGCAGCACGAATGGGCGCGGTTTAAGGCCAACGATTCGCTCGAATGCCGCAATTGCCATAACTACGAATACATGGACTTCACGCGACAGAGCGTTCGAGCTCAGAACATGCATTCGACTTACTTGGCCAACAAGGAGAAGACCTGCATTGACTGCCACAAGGGGATTGCGCATCAGCTACCGCATATCCCGCCCGGCGCGGCGCCGACCGACACGCCCGGCCAGATCGTGCCGAAGGAAGGTGATGAGGCACTGGCACCGCCCCCCGTACCCGACTCCGCGGCACCGGGTGCCGCCCGGACGGGTGGCTGAGCTGTTGCAGCAGGGTCTTTTAGTCCGCGACCTCGAGTGCACGCGGGCAGGGCGCGTTCTCTTCGGCGGCCTCGGATTCGACGCCGCGCCCGGCGACGTGGTGCAGGTGCGCGGAGCCAACGGCAGCGGCAAGAGCAGCCTGCTGCGGCTGCTGTGCGGCTTGTTGCAACCCACTCGCGGCGAGGTGCATTGGCGCGACCGTTGCGTCGATCCGCGCGACCCGGGGTTTGCCGGCGCGGTGGCGTACTTGGGGCACGCCGGCAGCGTGAGCGGTGAACTCACAGTGATGGAGAACCTGCGCTTTTCGCTCTATGTCGCGGGCAGCCGCAGCGCCGATGCACAGTGCCGCGAGGTGCTGCAGCGCCTGCGGCTCGGCGACCGCGAGAACGAGCAGGTCCGCCATCTTTCGCAGGGTCAGCAACGCCGGCTGGGCTTGGCGCGCATCGTCCTGAGCCGCCGGCCGCTTTGGCTGCTCGATGAGCCCTGCGCCGGCCTGGACATCGAGGGTGAGGAATGCTTCGACTCGTTCCTGGCCGACCATGCACGTAGCGGTGGCGTGGCCGTAGTGACGACCCACCGCGACATTGGTCGCGAAGGCCCTTGCGCACACTCTCTCAACATGGACACACTCAGCAATGCTTGCAGCCTCGATACCTATCATCGGTCGTGAAGTGCGCCTGGCGTCGCGCCGGCCGATGGACGCCCTCAGCGCACTGCTTTTCTTTGTCGTGGTTGGCAGCGTGTTTCCGCTGGCCGTCGGCCCCGATGCTGCGATGCTCACGGCCATCGGCCCCGGTGTCGTGTGGGTCGCTGCGTTGCTGGCCGTGATGATTTCGCTGCACCGCCTGTTCCTGCCCGACTTGGAAGACGGCACGCTCGAGCAACTGCTGCTGTCGCCGCGTTCGCTGACGGGCATCGTCTGGGTCCGCATCGTGGGGCACTGGCTCATCAGTTGCCTGCCGTTGGTGGCCGTCGCGCCGGTTTTGGGGCTGCAGTTCGGGCTGTCGGCACACGCGACCGGCGTGCTGCTGGTGTCGCTTTTGCTCGGGACGCCAACGCTGGTGCTGCTTGGCGCGCTGGGCGCGGCGCTCACGCTGGGGCTGCGCGGCAATGTGCTGCTGGCGCTGATCGTGTTGCCGCTGTGCGTGCCGGTGTTGATCTTCGGCAGCGGCGCCGTCACGGCCACGCAACAGGGCTTTCCCGCGAGCCCGCACCTGTCGCTGCTGGGGGCCTCCCTGCTCGTGACGGCGTTGCTGTGCCCCTGGGCGGTCGGTGCGGCCTTGCGGCTGGCCGTCGAATGAGCAGTCGCGTCATGGACTCGCTTCGACGCATCGAATCATCCGCGCTGGCGCCGGCGTTAGCGTTGCGCGGCACGTGGCGGCGCTTTGCTTCGCCAGCGGTGTTCCATGGCTGGGCCGGGCGCGCGGTACCGTGGTTCGCGATACTGGCCGGCGTGCTGGCTGTCGCAGGGTCGACCATCGGCTTTCTGGTCGCGCCAACCGACCACCAGCAGGGCGAGGTCTACCGCATCATTTTCATCCACGTCCCTGCGGCATGGATGTCGATGTTCATCTACCTCGTGGCGGCGTTTCACGCGGCGATGGGCTTGATTTTCAACACGCGGCTGTCTGCGCTCATGGCCCGGGCACTGGCACCGACGGGTGCTCTCTTTACCGGCATCGCGTTGTGGACTGGCGCCGTGTGGGGCAAGCCGACGTGGGGCACGTGGTGGGTGTGGGACGCGCGGCTTACCTCGGAGCTGATCCTGCTATTCCTCTATCTCGGGTACCTCGCCCTTGTGTCTGCCATCGACGACCCGCGCCGAGCCGACCGCGGCGGCGCCATCCTGCTGCTGGCCGGGGTGGTCAACATCCCGATCATCTATTTCTCGGTGCAGTGGTGGAACACCTTGCACCAGGGCGCATCGGTCAGCTTGACAGCGGCGCCTGCGATGGCGCACACCATGCTGGCCGGCATGCTGTTGATGGCGGGCGCGTGCTGGGCGTATTCGGCGGCGGTCGCACTGGCGCGCGTACGCTGCCTGATCGACGAGCGCGAGGCATTGGCGAGGCGACGATGAACGGCGGCGACCATTCCTACTTCATCCTCGCCGCGTATGGCGTGACGCTGGTACTGCTTGCCGCCGAGGTGTGGATGCTGGTGCGGCGCCACCGCGCGCTGGTCGGGCGGGCACCGTTGCCGGGGTCGCGAGATGAAGCCTAGGCACCGACGCATCGCAATCATCGGTGGCGGACTGCTGGTACTGGCTCTGGCGACGCTGCTGGTGCTCAACGCGCTGCGTTCCAATCTCGTGTTCTTCTTCAGCCCGAGCCAGGTCTCGGCCAACGAAGCGCCGCGCAACAGCGCGTTTCGCATCGGTGGGCTGGTGGAGGGCGGCTCGGTGCAGCGTGGGAGCGACGGGTTGACCGTGCGCTTCGTCGTCACTGATCTCGCACAGCGCGTGCCGGTGAGCTATCGCGGCTTGTTGCCGGACCTCTTCCGCGAGGGTAAGGGCGTGGTGGTGGCAGGGCGGCTGCGTGCCGACGGCTCGTTCGAAGCCACGCAGGTGCTAGCCAAGCACGACGAAAACTACATGCCGCCCGAAGCGGCTGCAGCCCTGGAGAAGGCACGGCAGGCGCACACGGCGCCCACACTGGAAGCACATCCATGATCCCCGAGATCGGCGTCTTCAGCCTTGTGCTTGCGCTGCTCATCGCGGTGCTGCAGGGCAGCTTGCCGCTGGCCGGCGCGCACTGGGGTGTGGCCGGCTGGATTCGGCTCGCGCGCCCGGCCGCGCTCGGTCAGTTCGTCTTCGCGTCCATCGCGTTCGCGTGCCTTGCATGGAGCTTTCTCGACAACGATTTCTCGGTGCTCTATGTGGCGTCCAACTCGCATGGCGACCTGCCCGCCGTGTACCGCTTCGCGGCGGTGTGGGGAGGGCACGAAGGATCGATGTTGCTGTGGCTGTGCTTGCTGACCGCATGGACGCTGGCCGTCGCATTGTTTAGCCGCCAACTGCCCGAGGCCTACGTGGCGCGCGTACTGGCCGTCATGGCATGGCTGAGCGTCGGCTTCCTGCTGTTCCTGCTGTTCTTGTCGAACCCGTTCGCGCGCCTGATGCCCCCTGCGCTGGAAGGGCGCGACCTGAACCCGTTGCTGCAAGACCCTGGCATGGTGGTGCACCCGCCCATCCTCTATATGGGCTATGTGGGCTTCTCGGTGGCGTTTGCCTTTGCCATCGGGGCGCTGCTGTCGGGCGAGCTCAATGCGGCCTGGGCGCGCTGGTCGCGGCCGTGGACGGTGGCCGCCTGGATGTTCCTCACGCTCGGCATCCTGCTGGGCAGTGCCTGGGCCTACTACGTGCTCGGTTGGGGCGGTTGGTGGTTCTGGGACCCGGTGGAAAACGCGTCGTTCATGCCTTGGCTCGTGGGCACGGCGCTGATCCATTCGCTGGCAGTCACTGAAAAGCGCGGGGCGTTCCGCAGTTGGACGGTTTTGCTCGCCATCTGCACGTTCTCGCTGAGTCTGCTGGGGACCTTCCTGGTCCGCTCGGGGGTGCTGACTTCGGTTCACGCGTTCGCGGTTGATCCTGGGCGTGGGCTGTTCATCCTGGCCTTCATGGTGACGGTGGTGGGTGGCTCGCTGCTGCTGTTCGGCTGGCGCGCACCGCGCATCGGCCTGGGTGGTCGCTTCGCGCTGCTGTCACGTGAGTCGCTGCTGCTGGCCAACAACGTCGTGCTGACGGTCGCGGCTACGGCGGTGTTGATCGGCACGTTGTATCCCCTCGCGCTCGACGTACTCACCGGTCAGAAGATTTCCGTGGGGCCGCCGTATTTCGAGGCGGTGTTCGTGCCGATCATGGTCCCAGCAATCTTCCTGATGGGCGTCGGGCCGGTGGCGCGCTGGAAGCAAGCGTCGCTGCCCGAACTGGCGGGCCGCCTTCGCTGGGCGCTGGCGGCCAGCGGCGTGGCCGCGTTGCTGTTGCCGCTGGGGCTGCCCGCCGATCGACGCGCGTGGTCGCCGCTGTCCACCTTTGCACTGCTACTGGCCGCGTGGGCCGTTGCCAGCGCCATGCTGCATGCGTGGCAGCGCCTCGCCAGCGTAAAGGGCGGCTGGCTCGAACGCGCCCGTCGGCAGCCGCGCGGCTGGTACGGCATGCTGGTCGCGCATGCGGGCATCGGCGTGTTCATCTTTGGCGCGACGATGGCCAATGGCTTCGAAAGCAAGCAGGAGTTGAAGCTGCAAGTGGGCGACAACGTCACGATGGCCGGCTACGCGTTTCGCCTCCAGGGCATCGCGCCGAGCAAGGGCCCCAACTTCGAGGCGCTACGCGCCACAGTGCTCGTGACCCGCAATGGCGCAGTGGAGGCCACGCTGCATCCGGAGAAACGCATCTATCGGGCGCAGCAGATGCCGCTGAGCCAAGCGTCGCTCGATGTCGGCGTGACGCGAGACCTCTTCGTGGCGTTGGGTGAGCCGGCTGGAGAGCAAGCGTGGACCCTGCGGCTCCACGTCAAGCCGTTCATGGCGTGGGTCTGGGTGGGCTGCCTGCTGATGGCCTTCGGCGGCTTGCTCGCGGCGAGCGATCGCCGGTATCGCCTGGGCGTTGCCGCTCGCCGCACGGCAGGCATTGGGGGCGCGGCTGTGGGCGGTGCGGTGGCGTTCGGGCGGCAGGAGGGCCTCTGATGCGCTTCAAGCTGCCCTTCGCGATCTTCATCGTGCTGGCCATCGTGCTGGCCTTCGGGCTGACGCGCGATCCGAAAGTGCTGCCTTCGGCATTGATTGACAAGCCCGCGCCCGCCATCGATCTGCCGCTGTTGCATGACTCGCAGCAGACCTTCAAGGTCGACAGCCTGCGCGGGCAGGTCTGGCTGCTGAACGTGTGGGCGTCGTGGTGCGCACCGTGCCGCGACGAGTTGCCGGTGCTGATGGAACTTGCCGGCAAGGACGGCGTGGCGATCTTTGGGCTCAACTACAAGGACAAGAGCGACGCGGCGCGCAGTTGGCTGCAACGTTACGGCAACCCCTATCGCGGCTCGGCCGTGGACATCGACGGCCGCATCGGAATCGACTACGGGGTGTACGGCGTGCCCGAGACCTTCGTGATCGACCGCGCGGGCCGCATTCGCTACAAGCATCCGGGGCCGATCACTGCCGAAATCTGGCAGGCGCGCCTGCTGCCGGTGGTGCGGAGCCTGCAATGAGCCGTTGGTTTGCTCTGATGTTGTGCGCGGCGTTGTGCGGTGTGGCTGCGGCAACCTCCATCGAGGAAAGGGAAGCGAATCTCTCGGCCAGTTTGCGCTGCCTGGTGTGCCAGAACCAGACGCTGGCCGAATCGAATGCGCCACTGGCTTCCGACATGCGCCAGCAGATCCGTGAGCAACTCGCTCAGGGCAAGAGCGAGCAGCAGATCAGGGCTTTTTTCGAGCAGCGCTATGGCGCCTTCGTACGCTACGACCCGCCTTTCACGGCGTCGACGTGGCTGCTGTGGATAGGGCCCTTCGCGCTACTGGGCGTCGGGTTCGTGGCGATGTGGCGTCTGGTGTCGCGGCGCAATCGCTATGAGCCCGCGCCGCTGACGCCGGCCGAGCAGGCGCGCGCTGCGTCGTTGCTGAACGGAGATGCACCATGACGGGCCTGTGGCTCGCCGCTGTAGCGCTGCTGGTTGTAGCGCTGTTGTTTGTGATACCTCCATTGCTCCGGGAATCAGCGACGAAGGCGGTGGCGTCGGCAGACCTTGCGCGCCGCCTCTACGCCGACCAACTGGCGCAGCTCGAGAAGGATTTCAACGCGAACGTGCTGAGTGCGCAGGATCGCGCGCAGGCTATAGACGACTTGCAACGACAGGCGCTGGAAGAGTCGTCGCAAGCGCGTTTGCAGGCCGCACTTCCGGCCAGGCCGTGGATGGGTTGGGGCGTCGCCGGAGTCCTGAGCCTCGGCTTGCCGGCAGCGGCACTCGTGCTCTACCTCCACGTGGGCAACCCGATCGCCATGGCGACGCAGGTACTGTCCGCGCAGCAGGCCGATTCGCACGAGAACGCAGGCACCGAAATGGAGGGCATGGTCAGCCGGCTCGCCTTGCGGCTGCGAACGCAACCCGACGATGTCGAAGGCTGGATCGTGCTGGCCCGGTCCTACGAGGTCCTGCAGCGCTATGACGACGCGGTGGTGGCCTACCAAAAGGCGGTGGCGCTCGCTCCCAACCAGCCGCAGTTGCTTGCCGACTATGCCGACGCGTTGGGTTCGGCCCGCGATGGCGACCTGACCGGCCCGGCGCAGGCGGCCATAGACGCTGCATTGGCGATCGATGCGAACCATCCCAAGGCGTTGGCGCTCGCCGGCATGGCCGCCTTCAAGCGCGGAGATGTCGCGGCGGCAGGACAGCATTGGAAGCGGGTCCTCGAGCTGCTTCCGACCGACTCCGATGCCGCAGTGAAGATAGCGGGCGATCTGGCGCGTTTGGGTGTACAGCAGGATGTCACGCCACGCGCCGAGCCGACGGCCCAACCCATTTTCAAGCGGGTCGGCGGCACCGTTTCCATCGCAACGCCCTTGCTTGAAAAGGTCTCGCCGCAGGACACCGTCTTCGTGCTGGCCCGCGCACCCTCGACCGGGCGCATGCCGGTTGCCGTGCTGCGATTGCAGGCGAAGGACCTGCCGGCGAAATTCGTGCTCGACGACAGCTTGGCGATGTCGCCCGATCTGCCGATCTCGCGCTTCGATATGTTGACGGTGGAAGTGCGAGTGACGCGTTCCGGCCAAGCGGCTCCGCAGTCCGGTGACCTGACTGGAACGGCTGCGCAGGTCACGCTTGGGAAAGAAGACCTAGTTCTGCTCGCGGACAAGATGATTCCGTGATCTCTTCTTAAGACAACGGGGCTCACTTTCCGTTCTCAATTGAGGCCGGCGCCCGCCGATGTTGATCCGTGATCCAAGCCTGGACCGCCGATCAGATTGGCCGCCGAAGACTTGATGGGGCCTTCGATTTTTTGGGGTGGGCGAGGCATACGTTGACGAGTTCACCCTTGACAAGCACGAACGCCTGCTTTTTGCAGGAGAGGTCATTCCTGGCGGAGATGCGAAGACCCGCTTCTATGAGGACTGGTTTGTCAAGGCATGCCCGGTCATGGCGGGACCTGCTGACGGCAACCTATAGGGGAGCCGACGGTGTACGACATCCATGGTGATCCGAGGTCGGGGACTCTTTGAGGTCCGAGTAGGCACTCGAACAAGCTTCTATCCGTGCGGGACGTTGGAGTCCGACACCACATGCAGCATGCGCGCCAGATGCGCTGGCAATCCCCGATTACCGACGCGCCCCTTCTATAAGAACGGTTGCCGTATGGCGACCCACGGGTCTTACGGGCGCGTCGACCTTTGATCATGATGTTGGCGTTGTGTTGGTTGTTCGGTGTGTCCAATGTTCGCTCAGGCGTGAGCTGTGGTCACCTTCAGGCGAGCACCCGCCGGGATCTCGCCGTCCTGTAGATAGCGCCATAGTGCGATGGCCAATCGCCGTGCCAAGGCCACGATGCCCACGCGACGCATGCGCTTTCCCGCACCGGCGAAGCGCCGGTTGAACCACTGCGCCAGCGCGCTGCCGGGCTGTAGGCGTACCCAGCTCCAAGCCAGTTCCACCAGCAAGCCTCGCACTCGCCTGTTCCCGGCCTTGCTGATGCCTTGCTCAATCTCGCTGCTGCCACTGGCATACGGCGTGGGCACCAAGCCTAGGCTGCCTGCGAGTTCGCGCCGGTTGGCGAAGTGACGCCAGCCGAACACTTCCTTCACAAGGACCCAGGCGCCCTTGGGTCCGATCGCACGCAGTCGTGTGAGGTGCGCGACGAGCGGCTGCTTACCCTCGGCCAACTCCTTGCAGCGCGCAGCTTCGACCATGCGGACTTGCTCCCTGACCAACTTCAGGCGCGCTCCCTCTCGCTCGATCTCTGCACGCAATTGCGACGGCACCTGATCGCGATGACGGTCCCACCACCCTAGCCAATCGCGTCCCCCAATGACGATCCCCGGCCGCAGGTTGTGCAGCACCAGCAGCGATCCGATGCGGTTCGTGTGCGCGATGCGCTCCTGCGTCAGGCGTTGCAGTTCGCGATGCACACGGCGCGCGTCTTCGTCCTCGGGGCTCGGTTCGCGCAGCACCGACCAGACGTGCTCACCCGCGTGGTGGCGAACGAGCATGGCCAATAGCTTGTCCGCATCGAGCCGGTCGGTCTTGGCTCTCCGTGCGCGTCGGTTGACCTCGATGCTTGCCGCGTCGACCACGATGTTGTCGACACCTAAGTCGCTCAACCAGCGATGCAGCCACCAACCGTCACGCCCAGCCTCGTAGCAGCTGTGAACCTGCGCCCTGGCGCCCGTGTGCAGCCGCGCAGCGGCCTTGACGATGCAATCAGCCACGGCAGCTGTATCGCCGGCAGCGACTGTGTAGCGACTCACGCAGCGCCGGCTATCAGCGATGCTCATCTGCCAACGCTTGTCGCCGAGTTCGAAGCTCATGTACAGATCGCCGCCCACGGCCGTATCCTTATCGCGTAGGACTGTTCGGGTCGTCGTCATTTCCATACTCCTTTGCAACAGAGAATCGGAAATACGGTTCTAGCTCGTTGAGCCGATTTGGCCAGTCCTACATAGCATCTACAAGGGCTTGGCGAAGAACGAGGCGCAGCTGTTCAGCCTGTGCGGGCTGGCCAATCTGGCCATCGCCAAGAGGTCGCTGCTGGTCACTCATGCCCGGGGTGCGTCTTGAGCACCGAAAGTGGCCTCGAAAGAGGCGAAAAACGCCCGGCGGACAGACCTCACGGCGCGACGTTGACCGGAATCGCAACCGCATCGCGTCGTGATGTCCTCAGTTCCGACGACGTCGTTCATTGATCAGATGGTATGGGCGCCTCCCTCCTACTACTGCTAGGCACGACACCTCGGCAGTGTCAGAGTGAGCGTCCCACCGTCAACATCGAATGGAGGCCATCATGGAACGAACCGTCATTGCCGTCGACATT
>NZ_JBFTHX010000065.1:0-20922 GCF_056394465.1 Variovorax sp. 10N432 | reverse complement strand
GCTCCCTTGCGGTGCTCGCTCCAGGCGGGGTCCACGCGAAACTCGCTTCGCTCAAACACGCGCGGCCCTTATCCGCCTGAAGCTGCGCTCCTCAGCGGCGCAGAGGGGATCGCCCGTCCCGCACCGCATGCCGGGCTCAGGGGGTGATCAAAGATCCGTGTCGTCTCCAAGGTCGATGCAACCCCAACGTGTCAGCGGCGGTGGGCGGTATGCGCCGGGCCGGCCGTTGAGGCACCGCCGAGCAGCGCAGCGGCAGGCGGATCAGGGCCGCGCGTGTTTGAGTGGAGCGAAGCGGAGCGAGTTTGCGCGGACCCCGCCTGTCGCGAGCAGCGCAGGGAAGCCCGAAGGGCCGGTGACGTCGGCCGGCCCGGCGCATACCGCCCACCGCCGACGCCCACACCTCAGCCCGCAACGCCGCAGCCCCCTTCACTCCTTGACCGACCCGGTCAACCCCGACACGTAGTACTCGACGAAGAACGAGTAGATGAAGGCCACCGGCAGCGAGCCCAGCAGCGCGCCGGCCATCAGCGGCCCCCACTGGTAGACGTCGCCCTGCACCAGTTCCGTGACGACACCCACCGGCAGCGTCTTGATCTCCGACGACGATACGAACGTCAACGCGTAGATGAACTCGTTCCATGACAGCGTGAAGGCGAAGATGCCGGCCGAGATCAGCCCCGGCACCGCGAGCGGCAGCACGATCTTGACCAGGATCTGCCAACGATTGGCACCGTCGATCAGCGCGCACTCCTCGAGTTCGGCCGGGATCGACCGGAAGTAGCCCATCAGGAGCCATGTGCAGAACGGGATCAGGAAAGTCGGGTAGGTCAGGACCAGCGCCCAGCGGGTGTCGAACAGCCCGAGGTTGAAGACCACGTTGGCCAGCGGAATGAACAGGATCGACGGCGGCACCAGGTAGGCCAGGAAGATCGCCAGCCCGGTCTGGCGCGCGCCCTTGAAGCGCAGCCGCTCGATCGCGTAGGCCGCCAGCACCGACACCACGAGAGAGCCGAAGGTCGACACCACCGACACCAGCACCGTGTTCCACAGCCATTGCGGATAGGCGGTCTCGAACAGCAGCTTGTGGAAATGCGCGAGCGTCGGCGCGATGACCCAGAACGGATTGCCCTCGCGCGACAGCAGCTCGACCTCGGGCTTCACCGCCGTGATCGCCATCCAGTAGAACGGAAACAGCAGCACGATCAGGAACACCACCAGCGGCAGGTACACCGTGACCGCCTTGCGCGGCACGGTATCGAGATAGCTCATGCCGACGACATCGATCTGGCCGGATTTGCTCATTTTTGCCAGGCCCGTCTTTGAAGGCCGAAGTAGCTGAACATGATGCAGCCCAGCAGGAAGGGCACCATCGCGATCGCGATCGCCGCGCCCTCGCCCAGCGCGCCGCCCGAGATCGCGCGCTGGAACGACAGCGTCGCCATCAGGTGCGTGGCGTTCAGGGGGCCGCCGCGCGTGATCACGTAGATCAGCTGGAAATCGGTGAAGGTGAACAGCACCGAGAAGGTCATCACCACCGCAATGATCGGGGTCAGCAGCGGCAGCGTGACGTGGCGGAACTGCTGCCACGGTGTTGCGCCGTCGATCGCCGAGGCCTCGTAGTACGAGGGCGAGATCGTCTGCAGTCCGGCCAGCAGCGTGATCGCCACGAAGGGCACGCCGCGCCAGACGTTGGCCGCGATCACCGCGAAGCGCGCATTCCACGGATCGCCGAGAAAGTCGATGTAGTGATCGATCAGCCCCAGCTTCATGAGCCCCCAGCTGATGATCGAGAACTGCGAGTCGTAGATCCACCAGAAGGCGATCGCCGACAGCGCGGTCGGCACGATGTAGGGCAGCAGGATCACGGCCCGGAAGAAGGTCTTGAAGCGGATGTTCTTGTTGAGCAGCACCGCGAGCCAGAGGCCCAGCAGGAACTTGAAGACGCTCGCCACCACCGTGTAGAAGAGCGTGTTGAAGAGCGCCAGCCGTGTGACCGAGTCACCCCAGAGGAAGATGTAGTTCTCCAGGCCGATCCACTCCCCCGGCCGGCCCACCTTGGCATCGGTGAAGCCGAGCCAGGTGCCCAGCCCGAGCGGATAGGTCAGGAACAGCAGCAGCAGCACCGCCGCCGGCAACATGAACATGAAGCCGAGGGCGTTGCGGCTGTTCTGGAACCTGGCCAGTCGCGTGGTCATGGGCAGCGGTTCTTCGTCAGACCTTGTAGTAGCGCTCGGCGCGCTTTTGCGCGCGCTCGGCTGCTTCCTTCGGCGTCTTCGACCCGCTGGCCGCCTCGGCCACCATGTTCGGGATGATGAAGTCCGCCGCCGCACCGGCCGATGCGTAACCCAGCTTGCCCTCGTAGCCAGCGGGGCGCAGGTTCTTGACCGAATCTCGGTAGGGCGTGTTCTTCGGGTCGGAGGTCCAGATCGGATTGGCCTCGTAGGCCCGCAGCGGCTGCGCCACGTAGCCGCCGGCGCCCTGCAGCCAGTCGTCGAACTGCGGCCGCTCCATCATGAAGCGCAGGAACTCCTTCGAGGCCTGCGGGTACTTGGTGTACTTCATGATCATCTGGTTGAAGAACAGGTGCGACTCGGTCGGCACCCCCACCGGCCCGACCGGGAACACCGCGTGGTTGATGTCCGACGCCATCTCCTTGACCTTCGGATCGGGTGAGTTCTTGGCCGCGTAGTAGATCGAGATGCCGTTGTTCGTGACGCTGATCTGGCCGTCGAGAAAGGCCTTGTTGTTGTTCGGATCGAGCCACGACAAAGTGCCGGGAATGAAGTTGGCGTAGAGCTCCTTGGCGTACTCCAGCGCCTTCAGCGTCTCGGGGCTGTCGAGGACCACCTTGTTGTTCTTGTCGACCAGCTTGCCGCCGAAGGACCAGATCAGCCAGTTGGTCCAGGTGCTGTCGCCGGTCGCGTTGCCGAGCGCCATGCCGCCCGGCGTGCCCTTCTCCTTCAGCGCCTTGTAGAGCTTGAGGAAGTCTTCGTTGTTGGTCGGGAACTTGTCGAAGCCGGCCGCCTTGATCATGCTCTCGCGGTAGACGATGAGCGAGCCCGAGGCCCCGAGCGGCAGCCCGATCCACTTCTTGCCGTCGGGCCGCATGAAGAGCTCGCCCGCGGGGTACCAGCCGCCGTATTTCTTGCCCAGGTATTCCGCCAGGTCGGTGACGTCGAGCAGCTTGTCCGGATAGAGGTTGGCGTCGTCGTTGGTCGACAGGATGATGTCCGGCCCGGCGCCGGTGTTGGCCGCCACCGCAGCCTTGGGCCGCACGTCTTCCCAGCCCTCGTTGTCGACCCGCACCTCGATGCCGGTGGCCTCGCTGAAGCGCTTGACGTTGGCCATGTAGGCGTCGATGTCTCCCTGCACGAAGCGGCTCCAGCGCAGCACCCGCAGCTTGGCGCCCTTCTCGGGCTTGAAGGTCAGGGTCTGCGCATTCGCGAGCGGCGAGAAGATCGCGGTGCCGACGCCGAGCGAGGCTGCGGCCGCGAGGCCGGCCGAACTCTTCAGAATCTTGCGGCGATTGAAATCACTCATTCATGTCTCCTGTTGTTGAACGGCCGAAAAGGGAAGCTCAGGCCACCAGCCTCTGGCCGGTAGCTGCATCGAAAAGATGGGCCCGCTGAAGATCGGGCTGCAGGTGGATGGTGGTGCCCGGCGCGAAATCGTGGCGCTCGCGAAACACCGCCGACAGTTCCACGCCTTCATGGCGGCAGGCCACGAAGGTGTCCATGCCGGTCGGCTCCATCACCGCGACGCGCGCCGGGATGCCGCCGCCGTCGGCCAAGCTCAGGTGCTCGGGCCGGGTGCCGTAGATCACGGGCTGACCGTCGACGCCGCCGGCGGCCAGCGGCGCGTCGAGCTGGGTGCCGTCGGTCAGCTCGACCCGGGCCGCGCCGGCGCCGCGGCGCAGGGTGCCGGGCAGGAAGTTCATCGACGGCGAGCCGATGAAGCCGGCCACGAACTGGTTCGCCGGATGGTCGTAGAGCTCGAGCGGGCTGCCGGTCTGCTCGATCCGGCCGTCGCGCATCACGACGATCTTGTCGCCCATGGTCATGGCCTCGATCTGGTCATGCGTGACGTAGATCGAGGTGGTCTTCAGGCGTTGGTGCAATTCCTTGATCTCGCTGCGCATCGCCACCCGCAGCTTGGCGTCGAGGTTGGACAGCGGCTCGTCGAACAGGAACACCTGCGGATCGCGCACGATGGCCCGTCCCATCGCGACCCGCTGCCGCTGCCCGCCCGAGAGCTGGCGCGGATAGCGCTCCAGCAGCGGCGCCAGCGCCAGGATCTCGGCCGCGCGCTTGACCTTGGCCTCGATGGTCGGCTTGTCCATCTTGGCGAGCGCCAGCGCGAAGGCCATGTTCTCGCGCACCGTCATGTGCGGATAGAGCGCGTAGTTCTGGAACACCATCGCGATGTCGCGCTCCTTGGGCGGCAGGTCGTTGACCCGCTTGTCCCCGATGCGGATCTCGCCGCCGTTGATCTCCTCGAGCCCGGCGATCATGCGCAGCAAGGTCGACTTGCCGCAGCCGGACGGGCCGACCAGCACGGTGAACGAGCCGTCCTGGATGTCGATGTCCACGCCATGCAGGATGGCGACATCACCGAAGTTCTTCTTGACTGACTGGATCGTGACACTGGCCATGCACTGAAGTCCTGAAAGGTCGCGAGTCGACATCGGGCCATGGAGGACTCCACGCCGCAAGCGCGCAGTATTGGCATCGCGAACCGGCCGCGCATCAGGGCAAACCGTTAGGCATTAACCCGCGCAATATTTGTATGATGACCTGATAACCGCCTTTTCCTCATCCTCCGCCGTGCGGGTTTCCGCCTCTCCCCAACCCCAGCCGCTGGTCGTCGACCGGCTGTCGGACCGGTTGGCGGCGCTGCTGGGCGCGCAGATCGACAGCGGCGCGCTGAAGGCCGGCGACCGGCTGCCGACCGAGCAGCAGCTGGCCACCGCCCACGGCGTCTCTCGCACCGTGGTGCGTGAGGCGGTCCACCAGCTCAAGTCCAGGGCGCTGGTGCAGTCGCGCCAGGGCTCCGGCGTGTTCGTCGCGCCGCCGCCGGTGAACCAGGCGCTGGCCTTCGACCCGGCCGTGCTGACCTCGGTGCAGGCCGTGGTGCACGTGGTCGAGGTGCGCCGCGTCCTCGAAGGCGAGATCGCCGCGCTGGCCGCCGAGCGCGCCACGCGCAGCCAGATCGCGGCGCTGCGCCGCGCCCTCGGGGCCATCGACACCGCGGTGGCCGAGGGCCGCGACGGCGTGGCCGAAGACTTGGCCTTCCACCGCGTGATCGGCGAATCGACCGGCAATCCGCAATTCCGGCTGCTGCTCGGCTTCCTCGAACAGTACCTGCGCGAAGGCATGCGCATCACGCGCGGCAACGAGGCCCGGCGGGCCGATTTCATGACTGCGGTCCAGAGCGAGCACCGCGCCATCTTCGACGCTATCGCGGCCCACGATCCGGTGGCTGCCCGGCAGCATGCCAACGAACACCTGATCCGCGGCGAGCAGCGGCTGGTCGAAGGCGGCATCATCGATGGCCGGCGCCGCCAGGCCGCCGCCCGGGTCGCACGCGCCGCGCGCCCCGCACCCGCACCCGATCGACAAGCAAAGCACTGAAGGAGACCGAAATGAAACTGATGATCACCGGCGGCGGGGGCTTCGTGGGGGCCCGGCTCGCCCGCGCCCTGCTCGCCCGCGGCACCCTGGACGGCCAGCGCATCGAGCGCATGGTCCTGACCGACATCGCGCCCCCGCCTGCCGACCTGCTCGCCGACGCCCGGGTCGAGGCCCGCACCGGCCCGCTGCTGACCCACACCGAGGCGCTGCGCGAGGAGCCCTTCGACGGCATCTTCCACCTGGCCTCGGCCGTGTCGGGCGAATGCGAGCTCGACTTCGACCTCGGCCTGCGCTCCAATCTGGACAGCACCCGGGCCCTGCTCGATGCGCTGCGGGCCCACGTCAACGGCGGGGGCAAGGTCGCGCGGCTGGTGTTCTCGAGTTCGGTGGCGGTGTTCGGGCCCGACCCGGCGGTGCCCCTGCCCAAGCTCGTGGCCGACGACACGCTGCCGGCGCCGCAGACCTCCTACGGCACCCAGAAGCTGATCTGCGAGCACCTCGTGGCCGACTACACCCGCAAGGGCTACGTCGACGGCCGCGCGGCGCGCCTCATGACCGTCACCGTGCGGCCCGGCCGGCCCAACGGCGCCGCCTCCTCGTTCTTCAGCGGCATCATCCGCGAGCCGCTGGCGGGGGTCGAAGCCATCTGCCCGGTCTCGCCCGAGGTGTCGCATCCCATGTCCTCGCCGACCCGCACCGTCGACGGCCTGATCGCGGTCTACGAAGCCACGCGCGAGGCTTTCTGCGGCCGTACGGCGCTCAACCTGCCGGCACTCAACGTGCGCGTGGCCGACATGCTCGACGCCCTCGAGGCGGTGGCCGGCCCGAAGGTCCGCGCGCTGGTGCGCTTCGAGCGCGACGAGCGCATCGCCGGCATCGTGGCCAACTGGCCGGGCGGCGCCAGCGCCGCACGGGCCGCGCGCCTGGGCCTGCTGCCGCACGAGAACTTTGCCGATATCGTCCGGCAATACATCGACGACTGCGCGGCGCTGCCGAACGCAGACCAGACCTTGAAGGGAATGTCCTGATGAAAAGCCCCACGAAGAAAAAGACCCCGGCCACCAAGCCGAAGCCCCTCGCGCTGCGCTCGCAGGCCTGGTTCGACAACCCGGCCAACGCCGACATGACGGCGCTCTATCTCGAGCGCACCATGAACTTCGGGCTCGGCTTCGACGAGCTGCAGTCGGGCCGGCCGATCATCGGCATCGCCCAGACCGGCTCCGACATCGCGCCTTGCAACCGCCACCACCTCGTGCTGGCCGAACGCACGCGCGAAGGCATCCGCGACGCCGGCGGCATCGCCTTCGAGTTCCCGATCCACCCGATCCAGGAGACCTGCAAACGGCCGACCGCGGCGCTCGACCGCAACCTGCAATACCTGTCGCTGGTCGAGGTGCTCTACGGCTATCCGATCGATGGCGTGGTGCTCACCACCGGCTGCGACAAGACCACCCCGGCCCAGCTGATGGCGGCCGCCACGGTCGACATCCCTGCGATCGCGCTCAACTCGGGGCCGATGCTCAACGGCTGGTACAAGGGCGACCGCACCGGTTCGGGCACCATCGTCTGGCGCGCGCGCGAGATGATGGCGGCCGGCGAGATCGGCTACCAGGAGTTCCTCAAGCTGGTCGCGTCATCGGCGCCCTCGACCGGGCACTGCAACACGATGGGCACGGCGTCGACCATGAACTCGCTGGCCGAGGCGCTCGGCATGACGCTGCCCGGCAGCGCCGCGATTCCCGCGCCCTACCGCGACCGCCAGGAGATGGCCTACATGACCGGCAAGCGCATCGTCGAGATGGTGCGCGAGAACCTGAAGCCCTCCGACATCATGACCCGCGAGGCCTTCGAGAACGCGATCGTGGTCAACTCCGCGCTCGGCGGCTCGACCAACGCGCCGGTGCACCTGGTCGCGATCGCGCGCCACATCGGCGTTGAACTCACGCCCGACGACTGGGAGAAGATCGGCTACAAGATCCCGCTGATCGTCAACCTGCAGCCCGCCGGCGAGTACCTCGGCGAGGACTACTACCGCGCCGGCGGCGTGCCCGCGGTGGTCGCCGAGCTGATCGCCAAGGGCAAGATCAAGCCGGCCCTCACGGCCAACGGCAAGACGCTGATCGAGAACTGCGAGGGCAAGTTCACCAGCGACCGCGCCGTGATCTGGCCCTATGCCAAGCCGATGAAGAAGAACGCCGGCTTCCTGAACCTCAAGGGCAACCTGTTCGACTCGGCGATCATGAAGACCAGCGTGATCACGCCCGAATTCCACGACCGCTACCTCGAGGACCCGAAGGACCCGATGGCCTTCGAGGGCACGGCCGTGGTCTTCGACGGCCCGGAGGACTACCACCACCGCATCGACGATCCGAAAATGAAGATCGGCCCGCACAGCGTGCTGTTCATGCGCGGCGTCGGCCCGGTCGGCTACCCGGGCGCGGCCGAGGTGGTCAACATGCGGGCGCCTTCCTACCTGATCAAGAAGGGCATCACCGCCCTGCCCTGCATCGGCGACGGCCGGCAGTCCGGCACCTCCGGCTCGCCGTCGATCCTCAACGCCTCGCCCGAGGCCGCGACCGGCGGTGGACTGGCGCTGGTGCGCACGGGCGACCGCGTGCGCATCGACCTCAAGAAGCGCACCGCCAACATGCTGGTTTCCGACGAGGAACTCGACCGTCGGCGCGCGGAGCTGGCCGCCGCCGGCGGCTACCCCTTCCCGCCGAGCCAGACGCCCTGGCAGGAGATCCAGCGCGGCATCGTCGACGAGCTGTCGCAGGGCATGGTGCTGAAGCCGGCCGTGAAGTACCAGAAGATCCACGCGACCTTCGGCATCCCCCGAGATAACCACTGACCCGCAACGCCACGGGTCCGCGGCCCGCGGACCCTGGCTTACTTCGGGGGGAATCCGGTGAACATCTTGTCCAGCGCCGCCTGCAAGAGCGCATTCATCTTCGCCGGGTCGTCGTGCAAGGTGCCGCTCGCGGTGCCGCGCCACGCCGAGCGCTTGCTCTGCGCATTGACCATCTCGACCACCAGCGTGCCGACTTCGTAGGTGTCGGTGGGTGCTGCCGTGTTGGGTGCCGGCGGCCCGAAGCCGCCCCAGCCCACGTAGCCCACGCGGTTGTAGTAGGCGCCCTGGCTTTCCTTCTCGGACGACGACACGTGCGCCGACACATGGATGTCGCCATTCGGCGCCAGCTTCCAGCCCTTGGCCTGCAGCCTCGAATCGATGCCGTCGACGATGCGCTGCTGCATCAGCGGCGTTCCGCCGTCGGGCCGGGCCACCCAGCTGTAGGTGCGCACGCGCGATAGATCGGCGCCCGGATCGACGTCGATCCTGACCGTCGGACCGCCGACGCTCGCGCAGGCCGAGATCAGCAGCGGAAGGGCCAGTGCGGCCAGGGCAGCGAAGCGTCTGTTCATGTCGTCCAATCCCAAGCGATGTGAAAAAGCAGTTTAGCCATCAGCCGCGGCAGAACAGGAGCACCGAATTCGTGCCGCCGAAGGCGAATGAATTGCTGATGGCGGCGTGCAGGTCGGGCGCCGCCGTGTCGTCGGGCGCCACCAGGTTCAGGGCGCAGGCCGGATCGACCGCGGCGCCGTGCATGTTCGGCGGCAGCGCGCGCCGATGCAGCGCCAGCACCGTGGCCGCGGCCTCCAGCGCGCCGGCGGCACCGAGCAGGTGCCCATGCAGCGCCTTGGTGGAACTCACGCGCAGGCGGTCGAGGTCGTCGCCCCAGACTTCGGCCAGGGCTTCGCGCTCGACCACGTCGCCGATGCGGGTGGCGGTTCCATGGGCATTGCAGTAGCCGACGTCGCGGGGCTGCAGGCCGGCCAGGCGCAGTGCCTGGCGCAGCGCGCGCGCCTGGCCGGGGGCGTCCGGCTTGGTCAGGTGCGTGGCGTCGCAGCTGAGGCCCCAGCCCGCCAGCCGGGCATAGGTCCGCGCGCCGCGCCGCCGCGCCCGCTCGGCCGATTCGAGCACCAGGAAGGCGGCGCCCTCGCCGAGCGCGAAGCCGCTGCGATCGCTGGCGAAGGGCCGCACCGAGCGCGCCTCTTCGCCGGGCTTGACGCTGGCCAGGGTCTGCATCGCCTGCCAGGCGAGCACGACGCCGGGCACGATCAGCGCCTCGCTGCCGCCGGCGATCGCGACGTCGACATCGCCGCGCTGCACCGCCTTGGCCGCCTCGGCGATCGCCACCGAGGACGAGGCGCAAGCCACCGAGTAGGTCAGCACCGGGCCCTGCACGCCCTGGCGCATCGCCACGTGCGAGGCCGGCGCGTTGGGCATGAAGGCCGGGATGGTCAAGGGCGGCACGCGCCCGCCGCCGCGGTAGGCGGCCTCGAGCGCCGCGGCACCGCCCATGCCGCAGCCGGCGAACACGCCGATGCGCTCGGGATCGAGCGCGCCGACGGCGCCGGCATCCCGCATGGCCAGGTCGGCCGCGGCCACGGCGAGCTGGCTCACACGGTCGACGCCGGCGAGCTGCAGCTTGGTGAACCAGCGCGATTCGTCGAAGGCGGCCCGGGCCGCGACCGCCGGCTTGGGCAGTTCGGGAAAGACCGGTTCGAGCGCCGAATCGCCGCGCAGCAGGGCATCGAAAAGGTGGCCGGGATCATCGCCGTGGGGAGCCACGACCCCCAGGCCGGTGACGGCGACTGCGTTCACGCGGTCTGCTTCGCCCTGACCTTGTCGACCACCGCGGCGAGCTGGGCCAGCGTGTCGATGTTCGGGTCATCGTCGGGCATCGTGATGCCGAAATGGTCCTCGATCGCGAACACGAACTCGACCAGCGCCAGCGAATCGAAACCCTTCTCGCGCATCGAGGCCTCCGGGTCCAGCGCGGACGCCTCGATGCCGTACTTCTCGTGGATCAGGTCCTGCAATTCCTTCAGCGAACTCATCGTGCGGTGTCCGTCGTCATTTCTGGCCGTCTCCCTGGCAGACGGCGATGTTGTGGATGTCGGCCCACGAGTCTCAGCTCCTCCTGGCTCGTCCGCCGAACCGGCCCGCGGGCAATGTCGCCTCATGATATCCGCTCCAAACGGCCGGAATCGCGGCCGGGCGCGGCCGCCAGCGCAGCGACGGCAGCACGAACACGATGCCGAGCACCGCCCCCGCGACCACGTCGAGCACCACATGCTGCTTGATCGCCACGGTCGACCAGGCGATGGCGGCGAACCACAGTCCGTTGGCCAATCGCAGGAGCATCGGCGCACCCGCCTGGCGCAGGATGTGCTCGATCCAGATGGCGGTGTAGATCGCGATGGCCACGTGCATCGACGGGCAGGCGTTGCCGGCGGCGTCGACCCCCTGCAGGATCGCGAAGCCGGGGAAATCGGTCGGCGGCAGCGTCATTGGCGGGATCTGCGTCGGCCAGAAGAAGAAGGCCGCAAGGCCGGTCAGGCACAGGGCTCCGACCCAGAGCCCATACACCACCAGCTCCCTGAACGTGAGCTGCAGGCCGGGCGCGACGCCCACGTACAGCCAGAGCGAGAAATAGGCGACCAGCGCCTGCGGCTGGAACGGGATCAGGTGGTCGAGTGCGGTCAGCGGCATCACCGTGACCGGACCGGCGGGCTGGCGCAGCAGATGGAAGTAGCCGATGAAGAACAGCCAGGTGAAGGCCGTGGTGCCGACCACCTTCAAGGCGAAGTGGCGGCGGATGCGCAACCAGATCTCGACTTTCCAGCTCTCGAAGGGGCGGGGCGCCGGGCGCAGGTCGTGGGGTGGATTCATGAGGCTCGGCGTTGTCGCTGATTCTCTCATCAGCCAACGCGCCGAGCGTGTCAGCCGGGCGCTACAGGATCAGCAGGGCCCGGAAATCGTTGACGTTGGTATGGGTCGGCCCCGTCACCAGCAGGTCGCCGATGGCGTCGAAGTAGCCGTAGGCGTCGTTGCGGTCGAGATGGTCGGCCAGCTTGACGCCCGCCGCCTCGGCCCGGCGCAGCGTGTCGGGCGTGACGACGGCGCCGGCGTTGTCCTCGACGCCGTCGATGCCGTCGGTGTCGGCGGCCAGCGCCCAGACGCCCTCGCGGCCGGCCAGCGCGCCCGCCAGACCCATGCAGAATTCGCCCGCCCGGCCGCCGCGGCCCTTGGCCTTCCCGGGTTGCCGCGGCCGGATCGTGACCGTGGTCTCGCCGCCCGACAGGATCACGCAGGGCTTGGCGAAGGGCGCGCCACGCAGCGACACCGAGCGCGCCAGGGCGCCGTGCACCTTGCCGACCTCGCGCGATTCGCCTTCGATCTCGTCGCTCAGGACATGGGCCTCGATGCCGGCCGCGCGCGCTGCCGCCGCGGCCGCCTCGAGCGATTGCTGCGGGGCCGCGATCACGTGGGTCAGGTGGCCGTCGAACACGGCATCGCCCGGCTTCGGGGTCTCGAGCGCACCGCTTTCGAGCCGGGCCCGCACCGCCGCGGGCACCTCGATCCGGTAGCGGTCGAGGATCGCCAGCGCATCGGCGCAGCGGCTCGCATCGGGCACGGTGGGGCCGCTGGCGATCACGGCCGGGTCGTCGCCCGGGACGTCGCTGATGGTCAGGGTCACGACCCTCGCCGGTGCGCAGGCTGCGGCGAGCCGGCCGCCCTTGATGCGCGAGAGGTGCTTGCGCACGCAGTTCATCTCGCCGATGTGGGCGCCCGACTCGAGCAGCTGGGTGTTGATGCGCTGCTTGTCGGCCAGCGTGAGGCCTTCGGCCGGCAGGGTCAGCAGCGAGGAGCCGCCGCCCGAGATCAGGCACAGCACCAGGTCATCGGCCGTCAGCCCCTGGGTCAGCGCGAGGATGCGCTGGGCGGCGTCGAGCCCCGCCTGGTCGGGCACCGGGTGCGCGGCCTCGACCAGTTCGATGCGCGATGCCAGCCCCGCGGGACGCGGCGGGATGTGGCCATAACGCGTGACCACCAGGCCGGAAAGCGGAGCGTCCGCCGGCCAGAGCGCCTCGAGCGCCTGGGCCATCGAGCCACCGGCCTTGCCGGCGCCGAGCACCAGCGTGCGCCCCTTGGGCGGTGCGGGCAGGTAGGCGCCCATGCTGGCCAACGGCAGCGCCCGCTCGACCGCCACGCGGTAGAGGTGCTCGAGAAATTCACGCGGGGCCGAATGCGCGTCGGGGATCGGCCGGGGAGTCGTCGGGGTCATGGTCTTGCTTGTCTCCTGCGCAAGATGCTACTTCGTGTTCGCACCGCCTTCGAACCACTTGCCTATCAGGGCCCGCTCGGCGTCGGTGATGCCGGTCGCGTTGTTCATCGGCATGATCTTGGTGACCACCACCTGCTGGTACACCGCCTGCGCATGCGCCGCGACCTGGTCGGCCGTGTCGAGGCGCACGTTCTTCATCTGCACCTGCGCGCCGTGGCACATGTAGCAGCGTTGCTCGAGCACCTTCTGCACTTCGCCGAAGCTGACCTTCTGCACCGCCGCGCCGGGCGCCGGTGCCGCCGCCGGCTCGGGCTTCATCCAGATGATGGTCAGGCCCAGCACCGCAATGCCGAACAGCGCGTAGGGGATCGGGTTGCGCGCGTTGCCGAGCTTGAAGCGGTGCCGCACCACGAAGAACTGCCGGATCGCCGCGCCGCCGAGCATGATCAGCAGCAGCACGATCCAGTTGTATTTGTGCGTATAGGTGAAGCTGTAGTGGTTGCTCAGCATCGCGAACAGCACCGGCAGCGTGAAGTAGGTGTTGTGCACGCTGCGCTGCTTGCCGCGCTGGCCGTGCACCGGATCCACCGGCTTGCCTTCGCGCAGCGCCTGCACGTTCTTGCGCTGGCCGGGGATGATCCAGAAGAACACGTTGCCGCTCATGGTGGTGGCCATCATTGCGCCGACCAGCAGGAAGGCCGCCCGGCCGGCGAACCACTGGCAGGCCAGCCAGGCCGCGAAGGCGATGAAGACCGCGACCAGCACGCCGACGATGGTGTCGCCGTTCTTGCGCCGGCCGAACAGCTGGCAGATGCTGTCGTAGACCATCCAGAAGACCACGAAGAAGGCCAGCGCGACGCCGATCGCGGCCCCGGGCTGCCAGTCCATCCTGGACTTGTCGATCAGGTAGGTGCTGGCGTTCCACAGATAGGACATCGTGAACAGCGCAAAGCCGGTGAGCCAGGTCGAATAGCTCTCCCAGTACGACCAGTGCAGGTGATCGGGCAGGCGCTTGGGCGCCAGCGCGTACTTCTGCATGTTGTAGAAGCCGCCGCCGTGCACCGCCCACTGCTCGCCGCCGACGCCCTTGTCGAGCGATTCCTGGTCTTCGGGCTTCTCGAGGCTGTTGTCCAGCATCACGAAGTAGAAGGACGCGCCGATCCAGGCGACGGCCGTGATGACATGGACCCAGCGCAGGAGCAGGTTGGCCCAGTCGAGGTAGTAGCTTTCCATTTGCTCTCAACCTTGTCGGCGCATGGGGGCACCGAGGTGTTCCGACCTGCTCACCACTGCGGGCGCTGTAAGCAGAGAAAGTGCCGCGAACGCAGACCCGGGGTGGAATCTCGCTCCGCTGCGGCTTGTTGTGGACTGAAGTGTATACACTTTTAGGGGCTGGCTCGTGGATTTTGCATCGCTTGGCGTGCTGGAAAACCCTGAGCGCCCCTCATGCAGCCGGGAGCGATTGCAACAATTGTGCCGCCACCGCCACCGCGATCACCTCGGGCTCCTTCCCGGTGATGCCGGGCACGCCGATCGGGCAGGTCACGCGGTCCATCTCGCCGGCCGTGAAGCCCCGCGCCTCGAGCCGGTGCCTGAAGGTCGCCCATTTGGTCTTGCTGCCGATCAGGCCGATGTAGGGCAGGTCATCGCGCTCGCGCAGCCGCTTGAGGCAGGCGATCACGATGTCCAGGTCTTCGGCATGGCTGAAGCTCATGATCAGCACGCGCGAGCCTGGCGCCAGCTGCGCCACCGCCTGCTGCACCGGATCGGAATGCTCGGTCTCGATCTGCGCCGGCAGTTCGGCCGGGAAGACACCGTCCCGGCTGTCGATCCAGCGCACCGCGAACGGCAGCGTCGCCAGCAGCCGCGCCAGCGCCGCGCCCACGTGGCCGCCGCCGAACAGCGCGACCGGCGCCAACTGCGCCAGCAGTTCGGACTGCAGCGAAGCCGCGTCGGCGGCATCGATCAGCTGGTAGGACAGGAACACCACGCCGCCGCAGCACTGGCCCAGGCTCGGGCCCAGCGGATAGCGCCGCACACCCTCGATCGGCGGGCCGCCGGCCAGCCAGGCGCGGGCCTCGTCGGTGGCCTGGAATTCGAGCTGCCCGCCGCCGATGGTGGCCGTCAGCCCATCGGGCCAGACCGCCATCCAGGTGCCGGCCTCGCGGGGGGCGGAGCCCTGGGTCGAGGCAACGCGCACCAGCACGCCGCGCTGGCGCTGCAGGCGAAGCAGCAAGTCGTCGACGGCGCCGGTCATGTGCGATACCTCCGGTTGCGCGGCGCCCGGCCGGGCACGGTATAAACCCGCCGATGCAATTTCAGACCACCTCGCGCCGTCTCGCCCTGGCGGCCGCCCTCCTCGCCAGCCTCTGGCTGGCCGGCTGCAGCACCGCGCCGACCGGCGCCGTGCCGGGCCAGCTCAGCAGCGCCCGCCCCGAGCCCGGCGACCACAGCCGCGGCAAGCCGCGCGCATCGAACGCCGCCACGGCGCGCGACTACCGCAAGGATGCCGCCCGCCACGTCTACGAGATCAACAAGGACCGGATCTACGGCGGCAAGCTGCCGCCGCTGCTCTACGCGGTCGGCACGCTGCAGGTCAACCTCGATGCCGACGGCAGGGTGCTGTCGATGCACTGGATGCGGGCACCGACGCATGCGCCCGAGGTGATCGCCGAGATCGAGCGCACGGTGCTCATGGACGCGCCCTACCCGGCAGCGACGCGGCTCGGCAAGGTGACCTGGACCGACACCTGGCTGTGGGACGAAGGCGGTCATTTCCAACTCGATACCCTGAGCGAAGGCCAGCAGTAGGTCACGAGCCCCGGTAAGTGGAGTAGCTCCACGGGCTCACCAGGAGCGGCACGTGGTAGTGCTGGTCGGTGTGCGCGACACCGAAGTCCAGGGCCACGCGATTGAGAAAATTCGGCTCGGGCAAGGTCACGCCGCGGGCCTTGAAGTAGCCAGCGACATCGAACACCAGCCGGTAGGTCCCGACCTTCAGCGTGCTGTTGTCGTACAGCGGGCCGTCGCTGCGGCCGTCGGCGTTCAGCGTGAAACGCCGCACCAGCGTGGCGCGGGCGCCCTCGCCTGTGCCGTCGGTCGTGAACAGCGCCACCTCCATGCCGGCGGCGGGGCTGCCGTGCATGGTGTCCAGTACGTGAGTGCTCAGGCCCATCGATCTGCTCCTTCAATGCATTGGGGAAATTACGGTCGACAAAAGTGTATACAGTTCTTGGCTTTGGGTCTATCATCAAAAACATGGACTCGACCACCACCCGCGCGATCGTCGACGCACTCACCAAGGCCATTGTGGAGCACCGGCTGCAGCCCGGCAGCAAGCTGGCCGAACAGAAGCTGGCCGACCACTTCGGCGTCTCGCGCACGCTGGTGCGGCAGGCGCTGTTCCAGCTGTCGCAGAACAAGCTGATCCGCCTCGAACCCGCGCGCGGGGCCTTCGTGGCGGCGCCCGCGGTCGACGAGGCCAGGCAGGTGTTCGCGGTGCGGCGCATGCTCGAGGCCGAGATGACGCGCGCCTTCGTGCGCAGCGTCACGCCGGCCAAGATCAAGGCGCTCAAGGAGCATGTGGCGCTCGAGAAGGCCGCGGTGTCGGGCGAGGACATCTCGGGCCGCACCGAGCTGCTCGGCGACTTCCACGTGCGCATGGCCGAGCTGATGGGCAACACCGTGCTGGCGCAGATCCTCGGCGAGCTGATCTCGCGCTGCGCGCTGATCACGCTGATGTACCAGAGCGCCACCGCGGCCGAGCATTCGAACGACGAGCACGCCGACATCGTCAAGGCCCTGGCCGCCAAGGACGAGGAGCGCGCCGTGCGCCTCATGACCGAGCACCTCGAGCACGTCGAGGCCAACCTCACCTTCGACCGCAAGGTTCCGACACACGACATCACACTCGCACTGGCATGACACCATGAGCGTCTACGACACCACCCTGCCCTATCCCCGCGATCTGGTCGGCTACGGCCGCAATCCACCGCACGCCCAATGGCCCGGCCGGGCCCGCATCGCGGTCCAGTTCGTCCTCAACTACGAGGAAGGCGGCGAGAACTGCGTGCTGCACGGCGACGCCGGCAGCGAGCAGTTCCTCTCCGAGATGTTCAATCCCGCGAGCTATCCCGAGCGCCACATCAGCATGGAGGGGATCTACGAATACGGCTCGCGCGCCGGCGTCTGGCGCATCCTGCGCGAGTTCGAGAAGCGCGGCCTGCCGCTGACCGTGTTCGGCGTCGGCATGGCGCTCGCGCGCTACCCCGAGCTGGCCTCGGCCTTCAAGGAACTGGGCCACGAGATCGCCTGCCACGGCTGGCGCTGGATCCACTACCAGAACCTCGACGAAGCCACCGAGCGCGAACACATGCGCCTCGGCATGGAAGCCATCGAGAAGCTCACCGGCGAACGCGCGCTCGGCTGGTACACCGGCCGCGACAGCCCGCGCACGCGCCGCCTGGTGGCCGACTACGGCGGCTTCGAATACGACAGCGACTACTACGGCGACGACCTGCCCTTCTGGATGAAAGTGCAGAAGACCGACGGCGCGGTGGTGCCGCAGCTCATCGTGCCCTACACGCTCGACTGCAACGACATGCGCTTCGCGCTGCCGCAGGGCTACTCGCACGCCGACCCCTTCTTCCAGTACATGAAGGACAGCTTCGACGCCCTCTACGCCGAAGGCGACGAGGCGCCGAAGATGATGAGCATCGGCATGCACTGCCGGCTGCTCGGCCGGCCCGGGCGCATCACCGCGCTGCAGCGCTTCCTCGATCACATCGCCACCCACGACCGGGTCTGGGTCTGTAGTCGGCTCGACATCGCGCGGCACTGGAAGGCGACGCATCCCTACGCCACTCGCCAAGGAGACTGACATGGCGCTCACCATCGACCAACTCAACACGGCATCGGCCGACGAAGCCGTCGCGCTGCTCGACGGCGTCTACGAGCATTCGCCATGGATCGCGGCGCGATCGCTGGTGTCGCGGCCGTTCCGGTCGCTGCCGCACCTGAAGCACGCGCTGGTGCAGGCCGTGACCCATGCCTCGCGCGCAGAGCAGCTCGGCCTGATCCGTGCCCACCCGGAACTCGCCGGCAAGGCGATGGTCAGCAAGAGCCTCACGGCGGAATCGACCAACGAGCAGAACAAGGCCGGCCTGACCGACTGCACGCCGGAAGAGTTCGCGAAGATCCAGCAGCTCAACGCCGACTACAACGCCAAGTTCGGCTTTCCGTTCATCCTCGCGGTGCGCGGCCCGCGCGGCACCGGTCTTGCCAAGCGCGAGATCATCGACACCTTCGAGCGCCGGCTGCATCACCATCCCGACTTCGAACTCGGCGAGGCGCTGCGCAACATCCACCGCATCGCCGAGATCCGGCTGGACGACAAGTTCGACGCCGCGCCCTCGCTCGGCAACGAGGTCTGGGATTGGCACGAGAAGCTCTCGGTCCACACCGACCCGGGCTATGCCGAGAAAGGCCAGCTCACCGTCACCTACCTCACCGACGCGCACCGCGCCTGCGCTGCGCAGATCGCGGCCGACATGCGCGAGGCCGGCTTCGACAGCGTGCAGATCGATGCGGTCGGCAACGTGGTCGGCCGCTACGAGGGCGCCACGCCCGGCGCCCGCGCACTGCTCACGGGCTCGCACTACGACACGGTGCGCAATGGCGGCAAGTACGACGGCCGGCTCGGCATCTTCGTGCCGATGGCCTGCGTGCGCGAGCTCAAGCGGCAGAACCGCCGCCTGCCTTTTGCCTTCGAGGTGGTGGGCTTCGCCGAAGAGGAAGGCCAGCGCTACAAGGCCACCTTCCTGGGCTCCGGCGCGCTGATCGGCCACTTCGACGACCGCTGGCTCGACCAGAAGGACGCCGACGGCATCACGATGCGCGAGGCCCGCCGTCACGCGGGCCTGAAGGACGAAGACATCCCCGCGCTGCAGCGCGATCCTTCGAAGTACCTGGGCTTCGTCGAAGTCCACATCGAGCAGGGACCGGTGCTGACCGAGCTCGATCTTCCGCTCGGGATCGTGACCTCGATCAACGGCAGCGTGCGCTATGTCGGCGAAGTCATCGGCATGGCCAGCCACGCCGGCACCACGCCGATGGACCGTCGCCGCGACGCCGCGGCCGCCGTGGCCGAGCTGATCCTGTTCGCAGAGCAGCGCGCCGCCAAGGACGGCGACTCGGTCGCCACGGTCGGCATGCTCGAAGTGCCGAACGGCTCGATCAACGTGGTGCCCGGACGCTGCAAGTTCAGCCTCGACCTGCGGGCGCCTAACAACGAACAGCGCGATGCACTGGCCAACGACGTGGTGGCGGCACTGAAGGACATCTGCGAGCGCCGCAGCGTGCGCCACACGCTCGAGGAAACCATGCGCGCCGCGGCCGCGCCCAGCGCACCCGAATGGCAGCGGCGCTGGGAGCAGGCGGTCGACACGCTCGGCGTGCCGCTCTTTCGCATGCCCAGCGGCGCCGGCCACGACGCGATGAAGCTGCACGAGGTGATGCCGCAGGCCATGCTCTTCGTGCGTGGCATCAACTCCGGCATCAGCCACAACCCGCTCGAATCGAGCACCAACGACGACATGCAGCTGGCTGTGCAAGCTTTCCAGCTGCTGCTCGACAACCTCGCCGCCGAACCGGCCCTCTGACATGACCGACTACACCAAACTCGACGCCTGGATCGATGCCCATTTCGACGAGGAAGTGCGCTTCCTGCAGGAGCTGGTGCGCGTGCCGACCGACACCCCGCCCGGCAACAACGCGCCGCATGCCGAACGCACCGCCGAGCTGATCCAGGCCTTCGGCTTCGAGGCCGAGAAACACGCCGTGCCCGCCCAGGAAGTGAAGGACTACGGCCTCGAATCGATCACCAACCTGATCGTGCGGCGCAAGTACGGCAACGGGGGCCGGACGGTGGCCCTCAACGCCCACGGCGACGTCGTGCCGCCCGGCGAAGGCTGGACCCACGACCCCTACGGCGGCGAGATCGACGGCGGCAGCCTCTACGGCCGCGCCGCGGCGGTGAGCAAGAGCGACTTCGCGAGCTTCACCTTCGCCGTGCGTGCGCTCGAAGCCGTCGCCAAGCCAGCCAAGGGCAGCGTCGAGCTGCACTTCACCTACGACGAGGAATTCGGCGGCATCCTGGGCCCGGGCTGGCTGCTCGCACAAGGCCTCACCAAGCCGGACCTGATGATCGCGGCCGGCTTCAGCTACGAAGTGGTCACGGCCCACAACGGCTGCCTGCAGATGGAAGTCACGGTGCACGGCAAGATGGCGCATGCGGCGATCCCGACCACCGGTGTCGATGCGCTGCAGGGCGCGGTCCACATCCTCAACGCGCTCTATGCGCAGAACACGCTCTACCAGCAGGTGACGTCGAAGGTCGAGGGCATCACGCACCCCTATCTCAACGTCGGCCGCATCGAGGGCGGCACCAACACCAACGTCGTTCCCGGCAAGGTGGTCTTCAAGCTCGACCGCCGGATGATCCCCGAGGAGAACCCGGTCGAGGTCGAGGCCACGATCCGCAAGGTCATCGCCGATGCCGCCGCGCAGATGCCCGGCATCACGGTCGACATCAAGCGCATGCTGCTCGCCAACTCTATGAAGCCGCTGGCCGGCAACAAGCCGCTGGTCGACGCGATCCAGAAGCACGGCCAGGAACTCTTCGGCGAGCCGATCAAGGCCATGGGCACCCCGCTCTACACCGACGTGCGTCTGTACGGCGAAGCCGGCATCCCGGGCGTGATCTACGGCGCCGGTCCGCGCACCGTGCTCGAGTCGCATGCCAAGCGCAACGACGAACGCGTGGTGCTCGAAGACCTGCGGCGCGCCACCAAGGTCATCGCACGCACGCTGAGCGATCTGCTTTCATGAGACCTTGCGGGACAGACCAAGAAAACCGCGTCAGCGGTTTTTTGCTCTGTCCTCAACCGATCAGTACGCCTTGCGGGACAGACCAAGAAAACCGCGTCAGCGGTTTTTTGCTCTGTCCTCAACTGATCAGATGGTATGGGCGCCTCCCTCCTACTACTGCTAGGCACGACACCTCGGCAGTGTCAGAGTGAGCGTCCCACCGTCAACATCGAATGGAGGCCATCATGGAACGAACCGTCATTGCCGTCGACATTGCCAAGAAGGTGTTTCAG
>NZ_JBFTHX010000064.1:0-21730 GCF_056394465.1 Variovorax sp. 10N432 | reverse complement strand
GCATCCGCAGGACCTTGCCAATCATGGCCATGGTGATCAATCCTCATTCCCCCACCGCTTAAAAAAGCAGCAGGGTAGGCTGAACACCCGGGTCAAATTTGAACCGGCACAACCCTCACAGGTGGGTCAATTTTCGGCCGGCGCCAACAGTTGAAGATCGCGAAGAAAGGCGCCGGCGAGCCCAGTGTTACCTACCCCGAGGCGGTCGAGATCGCGCTTTGCTGGGGCTGGATAGACGGCCAGAAGAAAGGGCTCGACGACCAGCACTTCCTGCAACGCTTCACACCGCGGCGCGCACGCAGCATCTGGTCCAAGATCAATGTGGACAAGGTCGCCGTGCTGACCGAGGCCGGACGCATCCAGCCCGCGGGGCAGGCCCAGATCGACGCCGCGAAGAATGACGGCCGCTGGGGCAAGGCCTACGACAGCGCGCGCACATCCAGCGTGCCGGGCGACCTCCAGGCCGCGCTGGAGGCAAGCCCGAAGGCGAAGGCCTTCTTCGCAACGATCAGTGCGTCCAACCGCTACGCCGTGCTTTGGCGCGTGCAGACGGCGGTCAAGCCGGAGACCCGTGCCAGGCGCATCGCCAAGCTGGTGGAGATGCTCGGGCATGGTGAGGTCGTGCACATCTTCAAGCCCAAGGGCAAGGCCTCAGACTGAAGATCGCGCGCAGTCCTGCTTGCCGTCGCACATCGGTGTGGCGCCCTGCCAAGTCATTTCAGATTTTCGCTTCGGGCCGTATACGGATGCGACGACGCGCAGCGCGTGCACACCCACCCGCAGTGAAGCAGGATTCGGCCACAAGCGGGTGTTCCCGACTGTTGACTGATCCACAAGTGAACTTCGTGCCAAGCGATGATCCGAACAGCCGAAACCAAGGACTCGGGATGGGTCCACGATCGCGGTGCCAGCCGCGTTGCCACCTGGCTGCGGGTCGATGTGCAGCACCTTACTTGAAGAGGTGTTGAACTTCATACTTGAGCTTGGTCGGTGCGGGATTTGCATTCGTCGGTGCCGTGGTGCTCTGATTGGATTGAGCCGCCTGCGCGTCCATCTTGTCGAAAAGCTTCTTGACAGCGTCCTTCATCGGCTTGGTCAAGCTATCGAAGCCGGGACCCTTCTTGTCGTTTCCGAGTCGAATCGCGACCACGGTGGTGTACTGCCGCGCAATGAAATCGTTGGGGTATGTCTTTCCGAACGCCTTTGCTTCTGCGTCAGAATCGTATTTCTCGTGAACCAGGAACTCCAGGTTCGAGTCCTGCGCCTTCGAGATCTCGTCCGGCGTGGACAGTCGCCCACCGCTCCCTGCAAGTCCCGCGATTTGTGACCTGACATCGTTTCGCTCCTGGTCCAATGCCTTCGAGTTCGCGATAGTCATGACATCCGTGTACCCCTGGAAGATGCTCGTATGCGAATTCGTCCAGTGCGAATTCGACTCCATCATGATCTGCGCGTGGCCAGAGTCAGAGGAGTGACCAACTTCGCAAGGTCCGGATTCTTCGCCTTGATCAGGTCGTAGACAGATGCGATCGTCACGGTGTCCTGCTTCGTGGACGTCTTGGGTTTCAGCTGAACAGCCTGGGGCACGAACGACTGTTGGATCACGTGCGTGAGCTCGTGCGCCTGCAGTCGTCGCTCCGCGTCGCTCCCGGTGCCTTTGTATTGGTGACGGCCGAAGACGATGTCGCTGCCCGTGGTGTAGGCGGAGGCGTCCAGCCGCTCGGCCAACACGGCGGCTTCCGAATCCGCGTGAACGCGCACTTTGCTGAAGTCATAGCCGAAACGCCGCTCCATGAAGGCGCGATCCTCCACCGGCAACGGCTGGCCTGTCGAGCGCAGCGGCGCCGCCCCTTCGGAGTCGACTTGGCGCAGCACCTTGCCCCGGACAGGCGTCTGCCCGCGAATTGGCAGAAGTGATTACGGTCCTATGATCCTCGCGGCGACCGTTCGTCTGGTGGGCTTCAGCATGAACGAACGCATAAAGCGACTCCTTTGACGCAGGACCCAATCAGGATTTTACGGAGCGGGCTGGTACCAGCTCACCGACGCGCGACTTCAACTTCAAGCTCGATGAGGCTCGACAGCTCTCCCTCACAGCCCGCCTGGCGGATGCCTTGGAGACCGCCTTTCGGTTGGTGCTTTCCGGCAGGAACGCAGCATGAGGAAGACAATGGAACGATCCGTGAGAGGCCAACATGACGCAAGCACCTTCCGAGCTCATGCATCTCGCTGGCGATCGAGGTCTGGTGGAGTCGCCCCGGTGGCACGACGGACGATGGTGGTTCGCCGACTGGACTGTCGGCGAGATCATGTCACTTGGCAATGACGACGGCGTGCCCAAAACCGTCGTATCAGCACCCGCGCCGCCACTCTCGTTCGACTTCCTGCCTGACGGCAGCTTGCTGTTCGTCTCGTCGCGCGCCGGCAAACTCGTCCGCCAGACCTCGGACGGCGCGCTGGCAACCTATGCCGACCTGGCGTCCTTCTCGAAGGGCTTGTGGAATGAGATCGTCGTGGACGGCCGTGGCAATACCTACGTGAACGGTGAGTGCCTGGTGGTCGTGACGCCCGATGGCAAGGCGCGGCCCCTCGCGGGGGGATTTGCTTTCCCGAACGGAATGGCGGTTACCCCGGACAACAGGACCTTGATCCTTGCGGAGTCGCACGGCCGACGCCTGACTGCCTTCGACATTGCGGCCGACGGCGTGTTGTCAGGACGCCGCGTTTGGGCGGACCTTGGTGAGGGAACGCCAGACGGCATTTGCGTCGATGCGCAAGGCTGTGTCTGGTACGCCGACGTGCCTCACAAATGCTGTGCGCGGGTCCGTGAAGGCGGAGCGGTCCAGCAACGCATCGAACTCGATCGCGGCGCATTCGCTTGCATGCTCGGCGGTCCTGATCGCAAGACCCTCTTGATCGCCGCCGCTCGCTGGTTCGGTATGGATTGCATGGATGACATGGCCGGTACCGGCCAGTTGCTCGCGGCGACGGTGGACATCCCAGGTGTCGGTTGGCCCTGACTGAAGCGCCATTTTCGCGCCACAGGCAATTGAAAGAATCATTGAACCGTTGAGCCGGGCGGTCTGATGTTGCCGCAATAGGTGGCAGTTCTGGGGCGAGAGCGGCGTCGCGACCCAGGGCACCGGCCCAGACCGCCCTCGACTCGAAACCCCAGGCAAGAGGTCGTGACAAAGGTGTGTCAAGTCGCGTGCGAGGCGCCGCGGGCAGGCCCGCGCGACGCTCAGCGCGGATTGCCGGCGAGACGCAGCCAGATCGGAAACTGACGATCGAAATCCTGCGGAGTGATTTCAGCGAGGTGCTCGCAGGCGGTATCGGGGAGCGCCACGGTCATTTCCTCGTGCCACAGCACGATGCCGAGCAGACGATGGACCTGGATGCGTTCCTCGCGCGGAACTGGAAATTCCGACACATGCGGCGGCAGCCGAAGCATCGAAACGCGTCGCCGCACCTCGATGACGATCCATCCCGAACGCTTCGCCCTGATACGCACGGCTTTGGCCAACCAGATCTGGAGGCGCAGCTCCCACGCCAGCAGGAGCAGGAGGATCAGCATCGCAGCCAACATGCAAAGTCCGATGTAAGCGGTTCGTGCGTAAAGAGATTTCGTCAACGGGCTCAGTCGCGAGACTAGGCTTCAGGACGGCGCTGCGCAATACTTCAAAGGGTCTATCGCGTCAACTTGTTCACGAAATTGAACGCTCTGTGGCTCAAGAGCAACTTCGTTCCGCCCCATGCAGATCCTTGCGACCTGAAGGGGAGTGCTCATGATCACGCTACCCAGATACGCGGCCCTTGGCCTGATCGCCGCAGCGAATCTGCTGAGTCCGGCCTTCGCCCAGGAGGCCACCGGCGACAAGGTCAACTACCAGTCGGTCGGCTCGGGTGCCGGCATCAAGCAGATCGATGCCAAGACGGTGGACTTCGGCGCTTCCGACATGCCGCTGTCCGACGAAGAACTCAAGACCAAGGGCCTGATGCAGTTCCCGACCGTCATCGGCGGCGTGATCCCGGTGGTCAACATCCAGGGCATCAAGCCGGGCGACCTCAATCTCAGCGGCCACCACCACGCTCAAGTTCTTCGACTGGGCCTGCAAGAACGGCGACAAGACCGCCGGCGACCTGGACTACGTGCCGATGCCCGACAAGGTGAAGGGCGCGATCGCCACCGCCTGGGGTGACATCAAGGACGCGTCGGGCAAGCCCGTACCTTGCAAGTGAAGGAATGTGGACTGCGAGGTGCCTTTGTCTTCACTGCACGGCCCAGACGATCGCGCCGTAGTGACAGGCGGAGCCTGCGAGCACGAAGAGATGCCAGGTGCCGTGCGCGTGACGCCAATTCCTGCGGTTGCGGTAGAAGATGGTGCCGAAGGAATAGCAGCCCGCGCCGGCGAGGAGCCCCGCAAGGACCAGACCATCCAAGGCGGCTGCCAGAGGAAAGGTGGCCAGGACCGTCAGCCAGCCCAGGCCGAGGTAGAACAGCAGCGAGGGCGGCGCGCCGGGTCCGGCGCGCAGTTCGCGCACGATCCCCACTGCGGCGAGGCCCCAGATGGCACCTATGGCGACTGCGGCGCGTGGACCGTTCCAGGTCAGGAGACCGAACGGGGTGTAGGTCCCGGCGATCATGAGATAGATGGCGCAGTGATCGGCGCGACGCCAGATCGCCTTGGCGGCTCCCTGGGTGAAGTGGTAGAGCGTCGACGCCGCATAGAGCAGCACCGACGCCAGCGAAAAAACCGCGGCGCCCACGCTTGCTGCCGCGTCGCCCTTCATCACCGCCTCATCGACCAGGAGCGCGCCAGCGGCAAGCGACAACAGCAGGCCCAGCAGGTGACTGAACCCGTTGAATCGCTCGCCCCTGACGATGTGAAGACCGGACCGCGCGATCGTGTTGGGGGTGAGCACGCCAGGATCAGACCCGCTTGCGATGACCGACAGATGACGCTCGCGCTATCCCTGGTTGGTCGACAAGGCACAAGATGATCCGGCAATGCGGAGTCACCTGGATGCCACGATCCCGGGCGGCTTCCACGTTCCTTCACCAGCCGGCAGGATCGACGGCGGTGTGTCCTTCGGCCAATAGAGCCGCATAGCCAGGTAGATCGGGCCATCTGGCGCAGGAAGCCAGTTCGCTTCGAGCGCCTTGCCCGGTGAATCCTTCTGGATGTAGAGCGTCAGCGAGCCGTCGCGGTTTTTCTTCATCGCCGAGACCATCGGCGAGTTGATCAGATAGCGGTTGATCGGGTTCTTGATCAGGAGCTGGGTCTTGCCGTCGTACATCGTCACAGACCAGAACGCATTCACCGGCGGCGTCTGGCCGGCGGGGAAGGTGAGCGTGTAGTTGTGCTTGCTGCCGTCGAGCGGCTGGCCCTTCTCGTCGACACGCGTCAGCGGATAGGCCGCTTCGATCGCATCGTTGCCGTAGATGCCGCCCTTGGCCGCAGCGGCGCGCATCAGCCAGTCCTGCTTGTAGAAGTTGCGATCGCCGAAGAAGGAGCCGATGTTCCAGCCGTTGACGTTCTTGGTGCCGGTCGCCAGCCATTTGTCGATCTTCTCGTCGCCGGCCTTCATGCCCAGCAGCACGGCCCCCTTGTGCTCGAGCGAGAGATCCTTGAATTCGAAGGTCTTGCCGGCGCCGATGCCGATGCGGGCGATGCGGGCCCGCACGTCACGGTCTTCGGCGGAAGGTGGAACGAACTGAAGCGCAGCGTCCAGGTACTCGTAGAAGTTCTCCTTGATGCCTGCGGTGGTCGCCGGCACGAACTTGATGGCAGCCGCTGCGGGCGGCGCGGTGCGGCCCAGGAAGGCGGACAGCGGCTGGACCTTGTAGCCAGACTGCACCTTCACCACGTTCGGCATGTCCTTGGGACTGAAGAGCTGGGTCCGGTAGATGGCCAGCGCGAACGGCGTGGTCGAGGTGAAGACCTTGCGCACGCCGGGCGGTGTCTCGCCCCTCCAGTCCGGCCCGACGACCATGTAGCTGCCCGGGCCGTTGCCGGTCGCGCGGCTGCCGATGTAGCCGAAGTTGTAGGTGTTGCCGTCGTTGAGCATCACCGCGTAGTAGCGCTTGCCGTCCACCGCGGGTACCGTCAGCACCATCGGCTCGGCGCGCAGGTCCATCCATGCCAGCGAGTAAGGCGTGTCGCTGTTCGGCGTGATGACCGCCGTGTCCTGGTAGGTGTAGACGCGCGCCTCGTTCTTGATCTGGTTGAACGGCGCCTTGAACTGGACGCCCCCCTTGTCGACAGCGTATTCGTTCATCACCGCGTAGTTCATCACGATGGGCAGGCCGTAGATGAAGGCCTCCTCTGCAATCGCCTTGGTCTCTGCGAGGCTCGGCGCCGGGACGCCTGCGGCCTGGTCCGCCTTGGCGGCCTGCGCGATCGGATCGCTTCGGCTGGCGCAGCCGGCGAGTGCGGCCATGGCGAGCGCGAGCGTGGCGCATTTCATGAGCGGTGTCGAATGCGGTGTCACGGAAATAGGCTCCTCGAACGGTTTGGGCGCAACGGGGAAGGGCGCGAGCGGGAGGCTACAGGGCTCTGGCGGCCGCCACCATTGGACCAAAGGTGGGGGCGGGCTGGCTTCGGTGGCGCTTACGCTCAGTCCCCGATGTCGAAAGTCACGCCCTGCGCCAGCGGCAGCGCGGTCGAGTAGTTGATGGTGTTGGTCGCGCGGCGCATGTAGGCCTTCCAGGCGTCGGAGCCGGCTTCGCGGCCGCCGCCGGTTTCCTTCTCGCCACCGAAGGCGCCGCCGATCTCCGCGCCGCTCGGGCCGATGTTGACGTTGGCGATGCCGCAGTCGGATCCGGCGCACGACATGAAGCGCTCGGCTTCGCGCATGTCGAGCGTGAAGATCGAGGACGACAGGCCGGCGCCGACCGCGTTGTGCCACTCGATGGCCTGGTCGAAGCTGCTGTAGCGCACCACGTAGAGGATCGGCGCGAAGGTCTCGCGCAAGGCCGGGCCGGCGTGCGCCGGCAGCTCGACCAGCGCGGGGCGGGCGTAGTACGCGTCATCGCCCCCGATGCCGGCCACCCGTTCGCCGCCATGGACGGTCGCGCCGGCCGCGCGGCTTTCCGCCAGCGCCTTCTGCATGCCGTCGAATGCGGCGCCATCGATCAGCGGCCCGACCAGCGTTCCGGAGGCGCGCGGGTCGCCGACCTTCACCTGGCCATAGACCTTCGCGAGCCTGGGCACCAGCGTGTCGTAGATGCTGTCATGCACGAACAGCCGGCGCAGCGTGGTGCAGCGCTGGCCGGCCGTGCCCATGGCGGCGAAGGCGATGCCGCGCAAGGCGAGGTCGAGGTCCGCCGAGGGCGTGACGATGGCCGCGTTGTTGCCGCCGAGTTCGAGGATGGCGCGCGCGAAACGGGCGGCCAGCCGGGGGCCGACCTGGCGTCCCATCGCCGTCGAGCCGGTGGCCGACAGCACCGGCACGCGCGGGTCGTCGACCAGCACTTCGCCGATATCGCGCTGCCCGACCAGCAACTCGAGCAGGCCCTCGGGCGCATCGCCGAAGCGGGCGAGCGCGCGCTGCGCGATGGCGTGCGAGGCGAGCGCGGTCAGCGGCGTCTTTTCGGAGGGCTTCCAGACCACTGAATTGCCGCACACCAGCGCCAGCGCCGCATTCCACGACCAGACCGCCACCGGGAAGTTGAAGGCGGAGATCACGCCGACCACGCCCAACGGATGCCAGGTTTCCATCATCCGGTGCTCGGGGCGCTCGGTCGCGATCGTCAGCCCGTAGAGCTGGCGCGACAGGCCGACCGCGAAGTCGCAGATGTCGATCATCTCCTGCACTTCGCCCGCGCCTTCCGACGGCACCTTGCCAACCTCGAGCGTCACGAGGAGGCCGAGGTCGGCCTTGGCCGCGCGCAGCTCTTCGCCCAGCAGGCGCACCAGTTCGCCGCGACGCGGTGCGGGCACGAGGCGCCACGCCAGGTGCGCGGCATGGGCGCGGCCGATCGCGGCCTTGGCTTCTTCGCTCGAGGTCTGTCGCGCCAGGGCGATCGTCTCGCCGCTGATCGGCGAGCGAACAGCGAGCTCGCCATCGGCGTACGCCGACTTCGGCACGCCCAGGCGTTGCAGCAGTTGATCGACCTGGGCGGCGATGGGGGCGGCGGTGGAGGCAGGCGCGTCTGGCATGAGGGGTTCTCGGGGCAATGGGTTGCTGGATGCAATGTCGGCGAATCCGCAACGTTTGCATAGCAAAAAAGCGGAAAAAGGCCCGCCGGGCGCTCGGGGTGCCTTAGCCGGGCACGATCTCGAAAACGTCGCCATTGGTTGGCGTCGCTTCCTCGTGGTAGACGTCGTAGAGATACTGCGCCAGCTCGGCGTGCGGCATGTCGGAAGGAATCGCGAGTTCCGCGGGACGACGCTTGCCGTCGTTTCCAGCCAGGTGGGCGACCCAATCGCCGCCGACGCGTTCGATGGAAATGATTCGTCCGAAGACGTTGAAGCGGTATCTCATGTGTTGTTCGTTTCGCGCGCTGGCTGGCTGCCCCTGAACACCGCCAATTGGTCGGCGAACGCGCGCTGGTAGGCCGGCCGCGCTTCACCGCGGGCGACATAGGCCGCGAGGTTCGGGTAGTCGTCCAGCAGGGTCGAGCCGCTCAGTCTGCGCAGCACCGTCACCATCAGCAGGTCGCCGGCGCTGAACGCATCGTCGAGCCAATCGGCGGCGCCGAGCCGGTGCGACAGCTCGTCCAGGCGGACCCGGACGCGGTCTTCGAGGAGGAGCAGGCGCTCATCGAACCAGGCCTTGTCGTGCTCCAGGAGTATCGCGATGCCGCGATCGAGGATCGGCGGTTCGACGGTGTTGAGGGCGGCAAACATCCATGCGATCGCGCGCGCCCGTGCGTTGGCGTCGTCCGGCAGCAGGCCTGGATGCCGCTCTGCGATATGGAACACGATGGCCCCCGACTCGAACAGGGCGAGATCGCCCTCTTCGAAAGTCGGAATCTGGCCGAAGGGATGCAGCGCGCGATGCGCCGGTTCCTTCATCTCCTTGAACGAAACCAGACGCACGGCATAGGGCTGGCCCGCTTCTTCGAGCGCCCAGCGAACGCGCATGTCGCGCGCCAGTCCTCGGCCGCGATCGGGAGATTGTTCAAAGGCGGTGATGGTGGGGGTCATCGGCATGCTCCGAGGAGTGGCAGGACGCCAGTGTCGCCGAGCAGGCGCCCTGCAGGGGCCTCAGTTCGCGATAGAAGATGGTCGTGGCGCAGAGGCCGCCTTGCGGCAGCAGCGCATAGCCGGGGATCACGCCGACGCGCTGCCAGCCCAGCCGGGCATAGAGCCGTTCGGCGCCCTCGCTGGCGGTGTCGAGCACCAGCAGCGATTTGCCGCAGTCGCGCGCCATCTGTTCGGCCGCCTGCATCAGGGCCTCGCCCCAGCCCTGGCAGCGCGCGCGCCGGAGCACGAGCATCTTCGACAGGTCGGCGCGGTGCGGCTGGTTGTCGGGCTGGGCCAGCACCAGTTGAACGGTGCCCACGATGCCGGCGTCATCCTCGGCAATCAGCAGCGCGCGCTCGCCCCGCGCGACCCCTTCGGCCACTTCGCGCCAGAACGCCGTGGCGCGGGCGGGCGGCAAGGGGTCCATGAAGCTCACCGAGGCGCCGCCTTCCACGCAATCGATCAGCAGTTCGGACAGCGCGCGCAACTGTGCTTCGGAGAGCGTCTGCAGCCGGCGGATACGCTCGGCGCAAGGTGTTCGGGTCTGCTGCATGTCATCTCCAGGGCGAGGGCAGGGTGGCGATCACGACCGCGTAGCGCGTGAGGCGTCGCGTGGGGTTGTGGTAGCTCACCGGGCGGTCCAGCGCGTGGGCCAGGCAGTCGCCGGCGTCGAGCCGATGGCAGGCCTCGCCGACCGTCACTTCGATGGTGTTGTCGAGCACCCAGACCTGCTGGTGGATGCGCGGCTCGCGGGCGCCGGTCTCGTAGGCCACGCGCGCCTTCGGCGGAAAGGCCACCTCGACGATCTGGATCGGCGAGGCTCCGCCCGCGGGCGAGACGTTGCGCCGCACATAGCCCGAATGCGGATCGCGCCACAGGGGCTGGTCGGCCAGCCGCGCCACCGGGTCGTCGCCAGCGCGCGGCGGCTCGAACAGCGAGGCCAGCGCGACGCCGAGCCCGGTGGCGAGCTTTTCCAGCACGACAGCGGTCGGGCTGCTCTCGCCGCGCTCGATCAGAGAGATCATCGAACGACTGACGCCGCAGTGCGCCGCCAGCGCATCGAGCGACAGGCCGCGCGCGGCGCGCAGCTCGCGCACCCGCTGGGCGATGCGGTCGTTCAGGTCGCTTGCTTCATCCGTCATGCTGGAATAAGTATCCGATATATTGGATGAGACGTCCAGCCGCGGCTTGGTTAGCATCGTTGGCTGACGCGGCCGCCGCCGCGACGGCCGTTGTCGACGAGAAGGAATACCCATGCGATCCCTGGAACTGCCTGGCGGCGGAACGATCCCCGCGTTGGGACTCGGCACCTGGAAGATCGGCGAATCCGCTGGTCGCCGCGGGGCCGAAGTCGCTGCGCTGCGCGCCGCCATCGCGATGGGCTACCGGCTCATCGACACCGCCGAGATGTACGGCGAAGGCGGCGCCGAGGAGGTGGTCGGCCAGGCCATCGCCGAGGCCTTGCGCGCGGGCGACGTGCGGCGCGAGGAGCTGTTCATCGTCAGCAAGGTCTATCCGCACAACGCCAGCCTGCGCGGGACGGCCAAGGCCTGCGCCCGCAGCCTCGCCCGCCTGGGGCTCGACCACCTCGATCTCTACCTGCTGCACTGGCGCGGCGAGCATCCGCTCGGCGACACCTGTGAAGCGATGCAGGCGCTGGTCGCCGAAGGCAAGGTACGCCACTGGGGCGTCAGCAACTTCGACACCGACGACATGGAGGAACTCGCCGCCCTGGCCGGCAGCTGCGCCGTCAACCAGGTCTACTACTCGGTCGCCGAGCGCGGCCCCGAGTTCAGCCTGCTGCCCTGGCAGCGCGAACGCGCCATTCCGCTGATGGCCTACAGCCCGATCGACCAGGGCGCGCTGGCCGCCGACGCCGCCCTGCAGAAGATCGCCGAGCGGCTCGACGTCAGCGCGGCGCAGCTGGCGCTGGCGTGGGTGCTGGCGCAGCCCGGCGTGGCCGCGATCCCCAAGGCGGCACGCGAGAGCCATCTGCGCGAAAACCTCGCGGCCGCCGAGCTGACGCTGGGCCCGGAGGTGCTGGCCGAGATCGATCGCCTGCACCCGGCGCCGCGGCGCAAGCGGCCGCTGGCGATGATCTGAGCCGGGGTCAGTGCGCCTCGGCCTGCTTGGCCGCGGCCACGATCGCCGCCTCGTCGTGCTTGGCGCCATTCAGGAACAGGTTGAGCAGCACGGCGCAGACCGAGGCCAGCAGAATGCCCGACTCCACCAGCGAATGGATCGCATGCGGCATCCACTGCTTGAAATTGGGTGCCAGCAGCGGGATCATGCCGACCCCGATCGACACCGCGACGATCATCGCGTTGTGCCGGTTGGTCTTGAAGTCGACGCCCGAAAGAATGCGGATGCCGGTCGCCGCGACCATGCCGAACATCACCAGGCCGGCGCCACCGAGCACCACGGTCGGCAGCGACTCGACCAGCGCCGCCATCTTCGGCAGCAGGCCCAGCACGATCAGGATCGCACCGCCGGCCACGCAGACGTAGCGGCTCTTGATGCCGGTCACGGCCACCAGGCCCACGTTCTGCGAGAAGCTGGTGTACGGGAAGGTGTTGAAGATGCCGCCGATCAGGGTGCCCAGGCCGTCGGTGCGCAGGCCGCGCGCCAGGTCCTGCTGGCTGATCTTGCGGTCGGTCATCTCGCCGAGCGCGAGGAACATGCCGGTCGACTCGATCATCACCACGACCATGATCAGCGACATCGTGAGGATCAGCACCGGGTCGAACTTCGGCATGCCGAAGTGGAACGGCAGCACGATGTCGAACCAGGCCGCGCTGCCGACCTTCTCGAAGGTCATGAAGCCGAAGATGGTCGCCACCACGGCGCCGATCACGATGCCCAGCAGCACCGAGATGTTGGCGATGAAGCCGCGGGCGTACTTCACGATCAGCAGGATCGACACCAGCACCAGCGCCGCGATGGCCAGCCCGCCGAGGTCGGCGTACTTGGGGTTCGGCACCGACGGCACGATCGACAGGCCCTTCGGGACCGGCGGCACGGCCGAGCCGGGCGAGGTGACGTCGGCCAGCCACTTGGCGTACACCGGGTCGACCAGCGCCGGCGCGGTCGGGCCCACCGGGTTGCCGAAGATCCAGTTGATGCCCACGCGCATCAGGCTGATGCCGATCACCGCGATGATGGTGCCGGTGACCACCGGCGGAAAGAAGCGCAGCATGCGCGAGACCATCGGCGCGATCAGTATCGAGATGACGCCGGCGCCGATGATCGCGCCGAACAGCAGCTGTGCGCCGGCCTGGCCCGGGTTGGCGTTGGCGATCGCCACCATCGGTGCGACCGACGCGAAGGTCACGCCCATCATCACCGGCAGCTTGATGCCGAACCACTGGGTGGCGCCGAGTGCCTGGATCAGCGTCGCGACACCGCAGCAGAAGAGGTCGGCCGAGATCAGCAGCGCGACCTCCTGCGGCGTGAGCTTGAGCGCGCGGCCGACGATCAGCGGCACCGCGACGGCGCCGGCATACATCACGAGCACATGCTGCAGGCCGAGGGCGGCGAGCTTGCCGGCCGGCAGGCGCTGGTCGACCGGGTGGATGGGAGGCGAGGCAGCCGTCATTTTCGAGTTTCTCCTGGGCAACGTGGAGGAAAAGGGACGAGCGAACGGCGCGGGGCCCCGGATCGTCCACTATTCTGTACGCGAAACTGTATACAGATCAGGCGACGGGCTGTATGGCGGAAAACCCGCGCCCTGCGCGCCCAAGCAAGTCGCGGGCCCGTGCTTTTCAGGCCAGCAGGGCCTTGACCAGGTCGAGCTGTCGATCCGGCACGCCGGCCGAAAGCTGAAGGTTGGCCTCGATGCGCAGCAGGTGGTCGGTCATGCATGCCACGGCGGCCTCGGCATCGCCGCTGCGGCAGACGCGCAGGAATTCGGCGTGCTCGTCGGACGAGCAATGCGGATCGTTCGACGAGTGGTACAGCATGGCGATCAGCGAGCTGCGCGCCACCAGCTCGCGGATCAGTTCGGCCAGGGTCTGATTGCCGGCCGCTTCCGCCAGCGCGACGTGGAAGTCGCCGAGCAGCTTCTCCCGGACCGTGCCGGTGGTCGTGGTGGCGCGCAGGGTGGTGCGCTCGAACTGGATGTGCTGCTCGAGCGCCTGGTAGTCGGCGGGACGTGACTTGGCGACGAACAGCCGTACCACCTCGCTTTCGAGCAGCCGCCGGACCCCGAAGACTTCACGCGCTTCCTGCACGCTGGGCTTGCTGACGAAAGCACCCTTGTCCGGGATCATCTCGATCAGCTTTTCCTTCGACAGCGTCAGCAGCGCCGCCCGGATCTTGGTGCGGCTGACCGAATAGAGCCGCCCCAGTGCTTCCTCGCGCAGCCAGGTGCCGGGCGGCAGCCGCTTCTCGACGATCGCGGTGGCGATGTCCTGCGCGATGCCTTCGATGGTGGCGGTCTTGTCGACCGCGGCCTCGGTCCCGGAGCTTGCGGGCGACGGCTGGGGGTGAGCGGAAGCTTTGGGGGCGCGTGGCATGGCGCCATTGTGAATGAGGCCGAATCAGGCCGCGCGCTTCAGCGCCGGCGGTACCGCCGGCAACGCGAAGTCGCCGAGCAGGCCGCTGATCGGCTTGGGCAGAGGGCGTGCCAGTTCGCCGCGCTTGCTGGTGGCCAGGCGCAGGCTCACCAGCGATTCGATCAGCTGCGTCCCGGCCGCCACGCCGTCGACCACCGGCACGCCGAGCACCTGTCCGATGTGCTCGCACAGGTCGGCCATGCCGGCGCAGCCGAGCACGATCGTGTCCGAGTCGTCCTCGTCGAGCGCGCGGCGGCATTCGTCGACGATGCGCTCGCGCGCGCGCGAGCCGGGCGCCTCGAGATCGAGCACAGCGATCTCGCAGGCCCGCACGTTGGCGCAGAAGCGCTTCATGCCGTAGGTCTCGGCGAGGTGCCAGGCCTGTCCCATCGTGCGGCCCAGGGTGGTCACGACGCTGAAGCGACTGCCCACCAGGCTCGCCAGATGCATCGCCGCCTCGGCGATGCCGACCACCGGGCCGCGCGCCAGTTCCCTGGCGGCCTTGAGCCCGGGGTCGCCGAAGCAGGCGATCACGTAGCCGTCGATGCCGTCGCGCTCGCCGGCAGCGATCTCCTGAAGCAGGCCGGGCACCGCCAGCGCCTCGTCGTAGTGGCTCTCGATCGAGGCCGGCCCCATGGCGGGGCTGACCGCCACGATCTCGGTGCCGGGCCGCGCGACCGAGCGCGCGCAGGCACCGATCTTCTCGGTCATGCTCCAGGTGGTGTTGGGATTGATGATCTTGATTCGCATGATGGGTCGGGGAAGGGAAATGAGCGCTCTTCAGCGCTTGCGGTTCTGCAGCATGTAGAAAACGAAGCCCAGCCCGGTGCCGATGAACCAGGCGTAGTTGGCGGCGCCGCGCAGGGTCGGCACCAGCACGCACAGCACCGGCACCAGCGCGGCCGGGACCAGCGCCCAGATGGCGCGCCGGTTGTAGCCGTTGTCGTACCAGTAGGCGCCCGCCGGGCTCAGGGTGTAGAGCGCATCGACGTCGACCCGCTGCTTCTGCACCAGGTAGTAGTCGGCGATCAGGATCCCGAACAGCGGCCCGATGAAGGAGCCCAGGATGTCCAGCGTGTAGTGGATGACCTCCGGGTTGTTGTAGAGGTTCCACGGCGTGATGAAGACCGAGCCCACCGCGGCGATCATGCCGCCGGTGCGCCAGCTGATCTTCTGCGGTGCGACGTTCGAGAAGTCGAAGGCCGGCGAGACGAAGTTGGCGACGATGTTGATGCCGACGGTGGCGATCATGAAGGTCAGCGCGCCGATCACCACCGCGGTGGTGCTGTCGATCTTGGCCACCGTGTGGACCGGATCGGTGATGAGTTCGCCGAACACCGGCAAGGTCGCGGCAGAGGTGATCACGGCCAGCAGCGAGAAGAAGAGGAAGTTGACCGGCAGGCCCCAGAAGTTGCCCTTCTTGACGGCGTCGAAGCTCTTGCCATAGCGCGAGAAGTCGCCGAAGTTGAGCATCGGCCCGCTGAAGTAGCTGACCACCAGCGCGGTCGCGCTGAGCATCACCGGCAATGCGTCCCAGCCCGTGAACTTGACGCCGCCCAGGCGCATGTCGATGTTGCTCCAGCCGGCCTTCCAGACCAGCCAGCCGCACAGCGCCGCCATCACCACGTACACCGCCGGACCGGCCCAGTCGATGAAGCGCCGGATCGCTTCCATGCCGTGCCAGAACACGAAGGCCTGCAGCACCCACATGACCATGAAGGCGACCCAGCCGAGGGTCGAGAGGCCGACGAAGCCGTGCTGCGCCACATCCGCGTAGGGCGCGAGGCCGGGTTGGAAGTGCAGTGCCAGCAGCATGAAGGCGCCCGAGGCCAGGTAGGTCTGGATGCCGTACCAGGCGACCGCGATCAGGCCGCGGATCACGGCCGGGATGTTGGCGCCCAGCACCCCGAACGAGGCGCGGCAGATCACCGGATAGGGCGTGCCGGTCACCTGGCTGGGCTTGGCCACCAGGTTGCAGAAGAACTGCACGATGCATATGCCCACCAGCAGCGACACCAGCACCTGCCAGCTCGACAGGCCGAGCGCGAACAGGCTGCCGGCCGTGATGTAGCCGCCGACGCTGTGGACGTCGGACATCCAGAAGGCAAAGATGTTGTACTGGCCCCAGGTCTGCCGCTTCAGCGGCGCCAGGTCCTCGTTGGTCAGGCGCGGGTCGTAGCCCGGCTTGATGCGCGCGTTCGATTCGCTCGGGTGCAGGGCGCCTGGGATCGGCAGCTCGATGCTGGCTTGGCTGGCGGTTGCGTTCACGGGTGTCTCCTCGTGGCGGATGGTCGAAGGTCCGAATGGAATGTTCGGTCTGTGGATTGCACCCTATATTTGTATACAAAAAATGGGTGCAATCAAGATCGAAGTGCGGCGGACGACACCGTGATTACCCTGATTGCGCTGCGAAGGACCCGCAGGGGGTCTGCAAAATGACGAAAAAAGTACTCACGATTCAATGAATCATCTTGTTACTTAAGAAGTAAATAGGCACAATGTATTACATCGATTCAGTGCCAACGCAGGTGCTGCCAAAGATCAACCATCTCTTTGCGAGGTCCCGATGAAGACTCAGAAACAGGCAATCAGCGAGGGCTACGACGTCGATCTGTCGGGCCCCGGACGACCGATGGGCGCCAAGGGCAAGTACCCGGACTTCGACGTGATCCCCCTGCTCACGGAAATGGAGGCAGAGCTCATCAACACGCTGGGCCTGGTTCGCCAGCTGCTGCTCGAAGGCGTGCCGTCGAAAGACGCCCGGGAGGGCGTGGTGCTCGCCATCGACGGGCTGCTGGCCGCCGCGCGCTCGTGATCATTTGCCGACCCAACGCACAAGGAGACAGGACATGAACAGCTACAAGACGGCGAGCCAGGCGACCGGCGTGGCGCGCACATTGAGCCGGAGCGCCGGCTGCACCATCCTGGTCTATCAGGCCGCCGACAACCGGTTCGTCACCGCTCGACCGTCCGACGCGGTCAGCGGGCTGGTGATCGGCATCTACCAGAACGGGTACAAGCTGCAGAGTGCCCAGCGCGCCTGATAGCGCAGGGCCAGGCCGGCGGGGGCTGCAGAAAATATCAGTAACAAATATAATTAATAAATTGATATTAAATAACTCTGAATTGCTTCTGCGATCCCCATAGGACAATTCGAAATAATCAATAAGAAAAATCTGAATATTGGAAAAAGCTGATCCAGTAATATTGTGTGATGTTTTGCGCGATCTGCTGCAGTATTGAATCTTGAGTGCCTGATTATTCCGTCATCAATTCTGAAACGCCCTAAAATCGCGTTGAATTGTGAGTGGAGTGACACTGGAAGATTAAAGCCTCCCTCGCGAGCGGCCGCCGGCCACCGAAATCAACGCAAGGGAATCAATATGCATACAGTCATCGTCGTCGACGATCATCCCGCCATTCGTCTGGCGGTCCGTTCCGCCCTCGAATCCGGAGGCGAGTTCCAGGTCGTGGGCGAGGCGGGCGATGGCCCCACCGCCCTGGCTGCGATCCGCGACCAGCGTCCCGACCTGGTCATCCTCGACCTCGACCTGCCGCGGCTCAGCGGCCTCGACCTGATCGAGAGGGTCCGAAAATCTCTGCCTTCGACCAAACTGCTGGTGCTGTCGGCCCAGCCGGAATCCATCTTTGCCGCCCGCACGGTGCAGGCGGGCGCCAATGGCTTCATGAGCAAGAGCGAAGACATGTCCGCCGTCGCGCAGGCCGCCAGGACAGTGCTCGCGGGCTACAGCATGTTCCCGTCGTCGGCGCTGTCTTCGCACGGACACGCCCATTCCGGCGCATCGCCCGATGCCCTGATGAAGTCGCTGTCCGACCGCGAATTGACGGTGCTGCAATACCTGGCCCGCGGCATGAGCAACAAGGAAATCGCCGAAACCCTGTTGATCAGCAACAAGACGATCAGCAGCTACAAGACGCGGATATTCGAGAAGCTCGGCATTTCCACGCTGGTCGAACTGGTCGATTTCACCCGCGCCCATCACCTCGTCTCTTGAAAGGGGCGAATGATGTGGGGGGAATTGTGGGGGATCGCACCCTGGGGCTATGAAGTCGCCGCCGGATTTGCGCTGTGCTTCGTCATCAGCGTGGTCTGGAACCGAAAACTGCGAAAAGAGATGCGTCGGCGACTCGCCGTCAAAGCCGAATTGCGCGATCAGCTCGCCTTCCAGCGCGCCATGCTCGAGGCCATTCCGCAGGCCATCTGCGTGCGCGACAACGAGGCCAGGCTGGTTTTCTGCAATGCCGCATTCGAAAAGATGTACGGCACCCATCGTGCCGCCCTGGAGGGTAAGACCCTCAGAGAAAGCGGACTCCAGTACCTCGAGCCGGAAAAGGCGGCGCTCCTTCACGCCCGCTACCTCGACATGCTGGCGAGCGGCCAGTCGCTGAACGAAGATGTCGACGTGGTCCTCGATGGCGAGTTGCGCCGGATGGTGCACTGGGCGGTCCCGATCGCACTGTCGGAGGGAGGGCCGGCGCGCGCCCTGGTGGCTGGCGCGATCGACGTCACCGAGCGCCACCATCTGATCGACCTCAGCCAGGTGGCGCGGGCCAAGGCCGAAGAGGCCAGCCGCGCCAAGTCCAACTTCCTCGCGACCATGAGTCACGAGATCCGCACGCCCATGAACGCCGTGCTGGGCATGCTCGAGCTGCTGACGCGCGAAGGCCGCCTGTCGGCCAAGGATCGCGAATCGGTGGACCTGGCCCGGACTTCGGCGGTTGCCCTGCTCGGGCTCATCGACGACGTCCTCGACATGTCGAAGATCGAAGCCGGCGGCCTCGAGATCGCCTTGGCGCCGGCGCGGCTGCCGGCGATCGTCGACGAAGTGGCCCGGATGTTCGGCGGCCTGGCCCGCCAGCACGGGCTGTCGATGGTGCTCGACATCGACCCCGCGGTCGGCGAATGGCACAGCGTCGACGCGGTGCGTTTCAGGCAGATTGTCAACAACCTGGTGAGCAACGCCATCAAGTACACCGATGCGGGCAGCGTCACCGTCCGGCTGCGCCGTGCGGGCCGGGAGGCCGACGTCGAGACGATCGCTCTCGAGGTCGAGGACACGGGCATCGGGATTGCCCCGGAGGATGTGGAGAACCTGTTCCGGCCGTTCTTCCAGGCAGAGGCGGCCGGCCCGCGCGCCATCGGCGGCACCGGCCTGGGCCTGCCGATCGTCCAGCGCCTGTGCCGGATGCTGGGCGGGACCATCGACGTCCGCAGCCAGCGCGGCCAGGGCACCTGCGTCCGGGTCGAAATCGCACTGCGGACCGCTTCGCCGCCAGTCGCCGCGCCGGCCGCGGCCGCAGCGCCGGAGCCTGGCGCCTTTCTGCCGCAGCGCGGCCGCAGGATCCTGGCGGTCGACGACCATCCGGCCAATCGGCTGTTGCTGCAGCGCCAGCTCGAGCACCTGGGCCTCGAGTGCGAACTGGCGGAGGACGGCGAGACAGCCCTGGCGCTCTGGCGCGACGGCGGCTTCGACCTGGTCATCACCGACTGTTCGATGCCGGTCATGGATGGCTATGCCCTGGCGGTGGCCATCAGGGAGCTGGAACGCGAGCGCGGCCTGCCGCGCTGCCCGGTGCTCGGCTGCACGGCGCACGTCCAGGAGGCCGACCGGCGCCACGCCCTCGAGGCCGGAATGGACGAGTGCCTCATGAAGCCGTTCAGCCTCGATGCCCTGTCGGCGGCGCTTCATCGCCATCTGCCCGGGGATGCGGCCGAGCCGCTGCCTGCGACACCGGTCGAACCGCCGGCGCACGAGCCGTTCGAGGCGGCCTTCGACCCGCTCGCGCTGCGCCGGCTGTCCGACGACGACGCTGGGGTCGAGTCGCGCTTTCTCGAGGCGCTGTGGCGGACCAATCGAAGCGACGTCCGGGAGCTCGCCGCCCACGTCGGGTCGGGTGAATTGTCCGAAGCGTCGTCGATGGCGCACAAGATCCTGGGCCCGGCCCGGATGGTCCGGGCCCATCGCGTGGTGCGGGCATGCGAGATGCTCCAGCGGGCCTGCCAGGGCGAGGCGGCGCTGACCCCCGGCGCCGCCCTGGCCCAGCTCGAAGCGGCCGTCGACGAACTCGACCGGGCGATCGAAGCGCAGCTGAAGGGGCTGGGGCAGCCGGCAGCCTCGGACTGAACCGGTCAGCCGCTCAAGGCGCCCTCGAGATCACCGCGTTCGGCCTCGATCCGTTGCCGGGCCGCTGCGCGGGTCGAGGCCTGGAAATCGTCCGGCACGACCAGCACGTCACTGGTGGCCCAGCACAGCACCCGTTGGGCCACGCTGCCGAACACGAAGTCCGCGATCGGCGAGTTGCGCCGCTTTCCGACCACCAGCAGATCGGCGCCCACGTGGTCCTGCTGGACCACCGCCTGACGGGCGGGATCTCCGTAGCCGATGGCGCTCAGGACGCGATTGCGGCGGGTGTCGAACGAATCGGTCAGCCAGAAGATGCGGTCGCGGGCGTGGCGCATGCATTCGTGCCGGTAGGCCTGGATCGCGCGCCGGGACGCCTCGGCCGAGCGGAGCTTGGCCTCGTTCAAGGTGCTGATGGCATGGAACAGCTCGACCTCGGCGTTGCTGTCCAGCGTCCAGGCCAACTGGACCAGCCGCTTCGATGCGGGCGTGAAGTCGACGGCGACCAGGATTCGCTCGTAGTCGCGGTGCGGCGTTGTCTTGGTCACGAGCACCGGGCAGCGGCACAGGCGCGCCAGCCGCTCCGCGGGCTGCCCCTGCAGCAGCGAGGCCATCGTGCGCTCGCGCCAGTGACCGAGCACCAGCAGGTCCGCGCAGCTGGCTTCCTCGGCGACATGTGCCAGCGTGTTCGCGGTCTGGGCGACGGGCCGCACCGTGATGGCGAAACGATGGCCCAGTTTCCTGGCGGCAGTCGCGAGCCGGCTGGCGCCGTTCGCGGGCGGCACATTGCCGCTCGCCGGCAGCACCATGAGCTTGAGGACGGCGCTGTGTTCGGCCGCGAGCCGGGCCGCGCGTTCGATGGCGAGGCCGGCTGGCTGCGAGAAGTCGGTCACGGCCAGGATGGATCGGATGGTCATGGAGGTCTCCTCTTCGCGCTGGGCACGCGCTGGCGCCGCGGTCGAGGGGCGACCGCGCGCTGCGTGGGCTGGAAAGGGCGGCGCGCCGGCTAGCGCGCGTAGTCGCCGCTGGCTTCGGGCTGGAATGCGATGGCGACGATTTCGGCCGCGCCTTCTTCGCCGCCGGGCATCTGCCAGCGCGCGACCGCGCCGACCTTCAGTCCGAGCAGGCCGCTGCCGACCGGCGACAGCACCGAGATGAAGCCGGCACTGGGCTCGGCGTCGCCGGGAAAGCAGACGGTCAGCGTCTGCCTGCGCCGCGTGTGGAGGTCGACCAGTTCGACCTGCGAATACATCGTGACGACGTCCGCGGGAACTTCGCGCGAGCGCGTCACCTCGGCCGCGCCGAGGACGTTGGCGAGTGCGGGCGGCAGATGCCCGTCGAGCAGCTTGCTCAGGCGCGAGAAGTCATGTTCGGTGAGCGTGCGCTCGCCGAGGATGGTTGCATGCATGGGGACGCACTCCAGTCGAATGCGGGCCGCCCGAAGCAACGGGCAGGCACCGCGACGCGCGAGGGGGGTGCCCGGCGGTCGATGGTTGCGCTAAATGGGGGAGGGAAGCGGCCGCCGGGCTTAGGAATGTGCGGGCGTCTGCTGCAGACCTGCCGCGCGCGCAGAAAACGACGGCCGCGCGAGAGCGGCGTGGTTCTGGAAGCGGGCGGGGGCGTGCATGGGTCGAGTGTATCGGGCAGGGACGCGAGGCTCAACCAATGGCCTCACGGTCCTTGCCAGATAGGGGACATCTTATATGGGCGCCTCCCGGATCGCAAGAACTCGTGTGTGTGACGCTTTAGGAGGCAGGGCTGCAGTCTTATATCCGGCCTGATGTGCAAGCTGATATGCCTGCCGGCCCTGATGGTTTTCGCTGACGAGGTTCCCATCTGATCA
>NZ_JBFTHX010000063.1:0-22300 GCF_056394465.1 Variovorax sp. 10N432 | reverse complement strand
GTGAGCTCGTCGAGGAACAGCGTGCCGCCGCGGGCACGCTCGAAGAAGCCGTGATGCTGGCGGTCGGCGCCGGTGAAGCTGCCGCGCTCGTGGCCGAAGATCTCGCTCTCGATCAGGTTCGGCGACAACGCGCCGCAATTGACCGCGAGAAAGGGCAGTTCCCGGCGCCGGCTCAGGTCGTGCACGGCGCGGGCCACCAACTCCTTGCCAGTGCCGCTCTCGCCATGGACGAAGACGGTCACGGCAGTGCCCGCGACGCGCGCGACCTGCTGGAACACTCTCTGCATCGACAGCGAGGCGCCGATCAGCGCCCCGAAGCGGCCGGTCTCGCGCCACTCCTGATTCATCTGCTCGACCTGAGCCCGGAGCCGGGACGGACGAATCAGGCGCGCCAGCAGGCCCTTCAGGTGGTCGGGGTTGATCGGCTTGACCAGGTAGTCGGCAGCCCCCAGTTGCAAGGCCCGGATGGAGGTCTCCAGGGTCGCATGGCCGGTCATGAGGACGATCTCGGTGTCGGAGAGCAACTCGCCGCTCTCGAACATCTCGAGTCCGCTGCCGTCGGGCAGGTGCAGGTCCAGCAGCATGAGGTCCGGCTGCTGGGCCGCGAGCAGGCGACGGGCCGCGTCCAGGGAAGGCGCGACCGACACCGTGTGGCGCTCGCGCGCGATCAGGCTGCCCAGCATGCGGGCCGCGTCCTCGTCGTCTTCCACGATCAGCGCGTGTCCCATGGGATCTGCTTCGCCCCCGCCGGGGCGTGTCGCGCCGCCGGGTGCAGTTCGAGCGCCAGGTCGTGCAGGTCATCCGCCAGGCCGGTCAGGCGCGCCAGTTGCCGCGAGAACAGGCCCAACGCTTCGGCCCGCAGGGCGGCGTCGTCGGGCGCGGCCTCGAGCAGGCTGACGGCGCTCATCAAGGTGCCCACGGGGGTGCGCAGGTCATGGTCGAACCGGGCCAGCCGCGCGGCCGCGTCGGCGAGTTGCGCGCGCGACCTCTCGCGCAGCGCCTCGGCGGTTTCGCGCGGGCCGGAACGGGGTCGCGAAAGACCCATGCCGAGCAACGCGACCGCAACGACCGCGCCAAGAAGATAACGATGCTTCATGAGGGCGTCCCCTGCGGGGGGACTGCAGAGTGTGCGCCGTCCCGCCGCGCTTGGCGACAGGGATCTGCCCACCCGCGCCCGGCACCACCGCCCCGGGACTCAATGCGCGCCGCGAAGATCGGGCGGACAAGCCGCCGAATTCCCCACATGCCGCGAATAGAGTTCGTCCACCGTCCTCATCCAGACTTCGACTGCTGTCTGCAATTCGACATCGGCGTCTATTTCTTCTTGCGGCAGCGGAATTCCTTCTTCCACGTATTTGTCGCTGAAAGGCATTCGCCGCATCGGGTATTTGGGGATTCGTACATCGGCCATTCGCAGGACAGCCTCTTTGCGGTAGGTGGTCAGCATGCTTGTCTCCACTGTCATTTGAGAAAATACTAACCGAACAAGAGCGCGGATTTCCAGCACTGAATTGCGATGGACCCGGGCCACGGGGGCTTTGCGGCAATCTGTGCTGCAGTTTTTTCCAGCGCCCGGCAATCGCTGCCGGACAGCGGTCCGAATTCAATTGCCGCTGTCGTTTCATTGACTGTCGACCAACGGCCGACGGGCCCCATGCCGTCCGCGACCTTCAACCCTTCGAACCATCGAAAGAGGGCTGACAACGGCGAGTCGAGACGCTATATTTTTCAGCCGAAGGGGAGAGGGCAGGGCTCTTTGTTGGAGGTCATGGCGATGTCGTCCGACGCTGCAGTTCATCGGTTCGAATACGACGGTTGGTTTGTGGTGGTTGAGTTGGACGGGTCCACTTCGGAAGGCGTGTCCTCGGGGCACGCCGATCTTCAATGGAAGGACGGGCACCGATGTCGGATTGCCCTCGCCGGGAAGTACGCCGATCGGGCGAGTGCCATCGCGGCGCTCGCCCAGAGATCGCGCGCCTTCATCGACGACTGGGACATCCGGCGAGCGGAGCGCGCTTCACCCTTCATCGATCAGTAGCGCGGACCCACTGCCCAGCCATGCGGGCGAGCGGATCTGCATCGCAGACCGCGCTCGCCCTCGCGGCGCTCAGTTCACCTGCACGTTGATCCGCCTCGGCTGTGCGTGCTCGGCCTTGGGAATGCGCAACTTGAGCACCCCCTGCGCGAGTTCCGCCGAGATCTTCTCCGTGTCGAGTTCCTTGCTGAGCGTGAAGGTCCGGTGGAACCGGCCCAGGCCGACCTCGGTATGGCTCGATTGCAGCCCCTCGGGGACGGACAGGTCGATCTCGCCTTCGATCGTCAGCAGGTCGGACTCGACGTTCAGGTGCAGCTTGTCGCGCGGCACGCCAGGCAGGTCGGCGTAGAGCGTGATGCCCGAGCTGTCTTCGATCACGTCCACGGGCGGCGTCAGGGTCGCGTCGGCGAAGCGTCGTTCGTCCGTGCGGGCCGGAACGCTGGAAGATTCGCTGGTTTTCTGGATGTCGTTCATGGTCGTTCTCCTTTCACTGGACGGCGATGCGCCGCGGCAGGGCCGAGGCCCGGCGCTGGACAGTGACATGCACGACGCCATCCCGCGCCTTGGCTTGCACGGAATCGGGGTCAGCGTCGTCGGGCAGGCTCAGCACGCGGCGAAAGGCACCGTCGAAGCGTTCGTTGATGTGCAGCGTCTCCTTGGCCCCGGGAGACGGCTCGGCGCTCTTGCGCTCGCCGGCGATGGTGAGGATGCCGCGGTCGAGATGAATCTCGAGCGTTGCGGGATCCACCCCAGGGGCCAGGGCGTAGATCTCGACCGTCTTGGCCGTGCTGCCGACGTTGAGGGCGGGAAAGCCGCTGCGGCCGAAGCCGCGGATCGTGGGAGAGGGATCGAAGGCCTGCTGCATCTCGCGGTGCAGGCGATCCATCTCCGCGAACATGTCGCGAGGGAACAGGGATCGGTACATGGCGAAAACCTCCATTCAGGGTTGAACGGCGCGCCGGAGGCGTCTCCAGCGCTTCCGGTACCGAAACTAGGTGCTCCCCGACCAACTTCAAGAGGGGCGCTCAGATCTCCGCGTTGAGGATCCGGCGGCGGAATGGACGCACCAGCCGGTGCAGCACGCCGACCTGTTCGGCGGTGTCCGCGTAGCCGAGCAACTGGCCTGCCGCGCGCAGCATGAAAGGCGGGTTTCTCGCCTTGCCGTGGGAGATGAGGCGGACGTTGGTGCCCGCAGCCAGCGCCATGCCGGCCTCGATGCAGCTGTTGACGTTGTCGTCCGTGATGTCGGCCATGACCAGGAACGCGTTGCAGATCTTCGCCATGATCGCCGCGTGCAGCGACTCGCTCTGGATCTCGTTGCCAATGACGACGGGCATGCCGCCGACCTGCTCGACCAGGCGTCGCATCGCGCCGCCCGCCGCCGCCGCAGGCGAATCGAGGTCCAGCGCCCAGAAGATGTACTGCGGCGCCGGTGGGGTCACCCAATCGTCCCAGAGCCCGGCGAGCGCGGCGGTGACGGCCTCCGGGCAGGCGGTCGCATCGGTATTCATCCGCAGCCAGTGGCTGTCCGGCCCGTCGCCGCGCGACACCCTCGGATCCGCAACGACGATCGAAGGCAGGCCCAGCGACGCCGCGATGTCCATCTCGCGCAGGAAGTACTTGTAGGGGCCCGAGTCCCGGCGGACCTCGCCCGGGTCCTGCCGGTACGGGACGATGCCCACGAAGGCGCCGCAACTCGCGATGATCCGCTCGACCCGGTCGCCTTCGCCGAAGCCCTGCTGGTCCTTGGCGTCACCGACCAGCCGCAGGCCCTGCGCCACCAGTTCAGAGCACACCGCCGCGGCGCTGGACTTGTCGGCAGCCTGCCAGGAACAGCTGACGTACACGTCCCGGGCGCCGGCCGGACTCGGCAGCTTGGCGGAGGGATAGAGCGCGGAGATCAGGGCGAGCGCCATCGGCGCATCGAGGTCCGGCTGGGTGGCATCGATCCAGGTGATGCCCCGCATGAAGTTCTTCACATCGGCGTTCGCGAGGCGAAGCGCGACGACGCGGAATCCCTCGACGTTCGCGCGCTCGTCCATGGCACAGTTGTATTCGGCGGTGACCCAGCCTTTGTTGAGCGACTCCTCGGAGGCGACCAGCAGGATCCCGCGGCAACGCCCGATGGCGAGTCCCAGGTCCGTCGCCAGCAAGGAACCACCCGGCAGCTGGACCTCGTCGTGCCAGACCTTGAGCCCCGCATGCTCGGTCAGCCATCGGTACAACTGCCGGACAAAGACCTGGTCCTTGTGGGCGTAGCTCAGGAAGACATCGAAATCGCGCTTGTTCAGTGGAAGCGACATGAGCGGCCCCTACAACCCAAGCCGCTCGATCGCCGCGTAGACCGCGCGCACGGTGCTGCGGTCGAGCTCCTTGGCCAGTTCCGAAAGTTCGCCATACGGGACCATGAGTTCATCGCCGCGCTCGTCCTTGCGGGACGTCACCCCCTGGGAACGCTTGGTTTCCATCCAGGCGGAATGGACTTCCGCGGCGACGAGTTCGATGTCCGGCAGTTTCATTCCGTGGCCCGCTTCGCGCGCCAGTTTGCCTGACTTCGAGGCCAGCGCAAGCGCACGGATGCGGGCTGAACGGCTAACAGTTGTGAAGATGCCCGCCGTGCAGCGCCACATGCCGCACGTAGTTTCGCCATGCTTCCTGGGCTGCGCGGGCGCTGGCTTTCGCCGTTTCGATGGTCTGGTCGGGGGACGCGACATCGTCGTATTTCAGGAACACCCTCAAGGCTTCATCGGCTGCCTGCTTCGCCCGTCTCGCCGCAGCATCCGCCTTCATCGCCGTCGCCCTGAGTTGGGCAGCATCGTCGCCAAGCGCTTCCATATGCACCTCCATGTACGAATTAGGTTCTCATTACATGTAACGCACTGTACGTGTGTCGCAAATTGTGAGAAGACCACGGAAGAGATAGGCGGGACGGAATACGCGGGCAGCGCGGCCGACGCCGCCACGTGCCGAGGTGCAGGCGCCGGTCAGCTCGGCAGCAGCACCTTGTCGATGACGTGCACGACGCCATTGGTATTGAAGACGTCGGTGGCCACGATCCCGCTGCTGCGACCGCGCTGATCGATGACCTGGAGGCTGCCGTTGATGACGAGCGTCTGCCCTTGCACGGTGGCGACGGGCGTGTTGAGTGGAATCTCGGCCTTCAGCACGCGAGCCGGCAGCACGTGGTAGGTGAGCACCTTGGCCAGCAGCGCGGTATCCGCAAGCAGCGCATCCTTCGTCAGGCCAAGTTCGGCCAGCAGTGCGACGAAGGCGTTGTTGGTCGGCGCGAAGACCGTGTAGGGCCCCGGACCCTTGAGCGTCTCGACGAGGCCCGCGGCCACCACGGCCTCGACCAGTATGCTGAGGCTGGGCGTCGCCTGCGCCGTCTGCACGATGTCCTGGTTGGCCGGCAGCAGCACCCGATCGACCGTGTGCATGACACCGTTCAGTGCCGCGCCATCGGTGCTGATCACGTTGGTCACACGATTGCGGCCGTCGGTGACCTTCAAGGCGGAACCCTCGGCCTCGATCTTGAAGAAGCCACCGGCCAGAGGCACGATGGCTTTGCCGAGGGGGATGTCCGACTTGCGCACCGTGCCGGACAGCACGTGGTACTTCAGCACCGCGGTGAGCAGAGGCTTGTTGGCAAGCAGGGCGTCCTTGGTCAGGCCGAGCTCCCTCAAGAGCGCCGTGAAGGCATCGTTGGTTGGCGCGAAGACCGTGTAGGGCCCAGACCCCTGGAGCGTGGCATTCAGGTCTGCGGCATTGACCGCCTCGACGAAGACGCTGAGTTCAGGCTTGCCCTGYGCCGACTGAACCACGTTCGGAACGAGAGGCACGAATCCCCCGCCACCCCCTCCACCGCAAGCTGGAAGCAAAGCGGTCGCGCCTAGCGCAGCGACCGAGAGGACCAAGCGACGGCGTGGCAGCACAGACTTCATGGCATGGACTCCTTCTGGGGTTGATCGAACTGACCGCGGTGAACACTGACGCCGTGCTGTTACGGGAGGGGATGCCGACGTGGATCACACGCGGCGCGGCAGGGCGTGTAACAGTTCGCAGCGCCGTGAGCGGCCGCGGAAAGCTGGAGAATCCCACCCATGCGAGCAATGCGAGCAACCATCCTCAAGACCTGAACCCGCCGCCATGACCATCGACTCCTCCATCGTCAAAGCATTCACTCCGAAGGGCGTTCTGCGCGCCTCGATCAACCTCGGAAATCCGATCCTCGCGAACGCGGACAAGACGACCGGAGCGCCGGGCGGCGTCTCGATCGATCTGGCCCGCGCTTTTGCCGAGCGATTGGGGGTCGGGCTCGAACTGGTGATATTCGACGCTGCCGGCAAGTCGGTCGAAGCCGTTGCCAATGAGCAGGCCGACATCGGCTTCTTCGCCATCGATCCCGTGCGCGGCGCCCAGATCGCGTTCACCGAGGCCTATGTGCTGATCGAAGGCAGCTATCTCGTTCGCGAGGGTTCGCCATTGCGGCAGAACGAGGAAGTCGATCGCGAAGGACTGCGGGTGACGGTGGGCAAGGGCAGTGCCTATGACCTTTTCCTGACGCGCGAACTCAAGAACGCCAGCATCGTGCGGGCGCCGACTTCGCCCACCGTCGTGCAGACATTCCTGGAACAGAACCTGGATGTGGCGGCCGGCGTCAAGCAGCAACTGGAAGCGGACAGCCGCGCGCAGAAGGGCTTGCGGCTGTTGCCGGGCCGCTTCATGGTGATCCGGCAGGCGATGGGAACGCCCAAGAGCCGAGGCGCAGCGGCGGCTCGGGAACTCAGTCTCTTCGTGGAAGAGATGAAGACCTCGGGCTTCGTGGCCGATGCGCTGCGCCGGCATCACATCGAAGGCGCATCGGTGGCGCCGGTCACCGGTGAAGTGGCCTCGCGCTGACTCGGGAGCTCGACACCTCCCATGGCTGCCGACCTCCAATTCCTCGTCCATCTGGTTTTCATCAGCGCCGTTGCGCTTTTCCCGGTGGTCAATCCGGTCGGCACCGCCTTCGTGGTCATGCCCTATCTGTCCAGCCTCGACGACGCGGGCAAGCGACGCGCGGTGCGCCTCATCACGCTCTACGCGTTCTGCGTGTGCACGATCACACTCCTGGTCGGGCACTGGATCCTCAGCCTCTTCGGGCTGTCCATCCCGGTGGTGCAACTGGCGGGCGGAATCATCATCTGCCGTTCCGGATGGGAGCTGCTGGGCGCGGGGGTTGCGCGGCGCGATGCAAGCGGCGGCGACGTGGCGCCCGCCCAGCAGCGGGACATCGAGGACCAGTTGTTCTTTCCGCTGACGTTTCCGCTCACCACGGGCGCGGGAACCATCTCGGTGCTGCTCACCTTGAGTGCGCATGGCGCGAACGCCGATCTCGGGCGGCAATTGCTGAACATGGGTGCGATCGAGGCCGCGGTCGTCCTCATGTGCGCGCTGGTCTATGTCTTCTACCTGAACACGCAGCGCATCCAGCGCTACCTCGGCGCTCGGGGCGAAGTGATCTTCAATCGCCTGATCGCTTTTTTCATTTTCTGTGTCGGCCTTCAGATCGCCTCGTCGGGCGTGAAGGCGCTGTTCCAGTGAGCCCCGCTGGCATGGCACGTCGATGGACTGGACAGTAGCGTCAGCTGGGGGGCTGTGATCGCGGTCACCGGCGCCGTCCGGGGATGGTCTGCCCCTATGGCGTCGGAATCCCAAGCTCCCATAATTTCTGCAGCCCGGACCTTGGCGCCCGGGCCGACACGCGGACTTCAACTCTGTTCGGAGGACATATGTCCAGACGCATGACCTGGCCACCACGCGACGTCGACCCGCTGCACTTCGCGGTGAACTGAGCCGCGGGCGCCCCGGCCGGCAGTGCGGCCCGGCGCCTCGAACCGGACAAGCGCGATGATCACGCCGAAGGTCCGTGCCATGGCTGCGGCGCTTCTCCTGGCGGCGGCAGGAGCCCAGGTCGCGGGCGCCGCGGATTTCGCCGCCGAGCGCCGGCGGATGACGCAGGAGATCGAGGCGCTGGCGCGCCAGACCGGCGCCGAGACCGGCCGGCCGGCCTTCGACACCCGCGTGATGACGGCCATGGACACGGTGCCGCGGCACGAGTTCGTGCCCGCGGAGCAGATCGACGTCGCGTATGCGAACCGGCCGGTGCCGATCGGCCATGGGCAGACCATCTCGCAGCCCTACATCGTGGCCCTCATGACGGACCTGGCCAAGGCCGAGCCCGGCCACAAGGTGCTCGAGGTGGGAACCGGCTCGGGCTACCAGGCGGCGGTGATGGCGCAGTTGGCCCGCGAGGTCTACAGCATCGAGATCGTCGAGCCGCTCGGACAGCAGGCGATGCTGCGCCTTCGGCGACTGGGCTACGGCAATGTCCAGGTGCGACTGGGCGACGGCTACCACGGCTGGGAGGAACATGCGCCTTTCGACGCCATCCTCGTGACCGCCGCGGCCAGCCACGTCCCGCCGCCGCTGATCCGCCAGCTCAAGCCCGGGGGGCGGATGGTGATCCCGCTGGGCGCGGCGTTCATGGTGCAGCAACTGATGCTGATCGAGAAGAAGCCGGACGGAACGGTGACGACGCGCCAGATCCTGCCGGTGGCCTTCGTTCCGCTCACCGGCGGGCGCTGAGCCCGGAACGTCGATGGCCGCCGCGCCGCTGATCGCCGTGGCCCTGGTGTCGGCGGCGGCGCTGGCCTACGAGATCCTGCTGATGCGGCTGTTCTCGGTCATCCTGTGGCATCACTTCGCCTACATGATCATCAGCCTCGCGCTGCTCGGCTGGGGGGCCAGCGGCGCGCTGCTGACCCTCGCTCAAGCCGCCGTGCGGAAGCACTTCGCGCCGCTCTTCTGCGCCGCCGCCTCGGGCTTCGGGCTCGGTGCGATCGCCTGCTTCATGCTGGCGCAGCGGGTACCGTTCAATCCGCTGGAGATGTTCTGGGACCCGCGCCAGCCGGGATGGCTGCTGGCGGTCTACCTGCTGCTCCTGCTGCCCTTCCTGTGCGCCGGCGCCTGCGTCTGCATGACCCTGTCGCGCTTTCGCGGCCAGGTGTCGCGCATCTACAGCGTCGACATCCTCGGCGCCGGCGCGGGGAGCCTGGGCATCGTGGCGCTGCTGTTCGTGCTGTCGCCGGCCGACGCGCTGCAACTGATCGGCGCGCTCGGCTGCGTCGCGGCGGCAGTCGGCTGGATCGAATGCGGCGGTCGCCGGCGCTGGCCGGCGCTGGCGCTGCTGGCGCTGGCGGGCGTGCCCTTGGTGCTGCCCTCGGAATGGATGGCGCCCGCGATGTCGCCCTACAAGGAGCTGTCGCAGACCCTGCGAATTCCGGGCGCGCGGGTGGTGGCGCAGCGATCGAGCCCCCTGGGCCTCGTCAGCGTGGTCGAGAGCCCGCGCATCCCGCTGCGCCATGCACCGGGCCTGAGCCTCACCGCATCGACCGAGCCGCCGCCGCAATGGGGCGTGTTCACCGATGGCGAGGGGCTCAATGCATTGACCCGTTTCGACGGCCGGCGCGGCACCCTGGCCCATCTGGACCAGATCAGCTCGGCGTTGCCCTATCACCTGCTTCGCGCGCCGCACGTGCTGGTGCTGGGCGCCGGCGCCGGGCAGGACGTGCTGCAGGCGCACTATCACGGCGCGCGCCGCATCGATGCGGTGGAGCTGAACCCGCAGATCGTCGAGCTGGTGCAGGGCCCGTTCGCGGCTGCCGCGGGGGGCGTCTACGGGCCGATGGCGCATGTCCACGTGGCCGAGGCGCGCGGCTTCATCGCGGCCAGCCGCGAGCGCTATGACCTGATCCAGGTCGCTCTGCTCGATTCCTTCAGTGCGTCGTCGGCCGGTCTCTACGCACTGGCCGAGAACTATCTCTATACGGTCGAGGCCTTGCAGGACGACCTGCGCCACCTGCAGCCCGGCGGCCTGCTCGCAGTCACGCGCTGGGTCACGCTGCCTGCGCGCGATGCACTCAAGCTTTTCGCCGCTGCGGTGGTGGCGCTCGAGCGATCGGGCGTCGGCGACCCCGCTTCCCGGCTGGCATTGATACGAAGCTGGAAGACCGCCACGCTGCTGGTCAAGAACGGCGCGCTGACCCCGGAGGACATCGCGGCCGTCAAGGCCTTCTGCGTCGCGCGCTCCTTCGACCTGGCCTTCTACCCCGGCATGCGGCAGGGCGAAGCGAATCGTTTCAACGTGGTCGAGGGGCCGGACCTGTTCGACGGGGCGCAGGCGCTGCTCGGTCCGGAGCGCGGCGAATTCATGGGGCGCTACAAGTTCCACATCGAGCCAGCCACCGACGACAAGCCGCACTTCTTCCACTTCTTCAAGTGGCGGTCGCTACCCGAACTGCTGGCCTTGAAGGAGCAGGGCGGCCTGCCGCTGATCGAATGGGGCTACCCGGTGCTCGTCGCCACGCTGGTCCAGGCGCTGGTCGCGAGCCTGCTGCTGATCGGGCTGCCGCTGGCATGGGTCGCGCGTTCCGGCGCGCTGCGCGGAGTGAGCGCAACGCCCGGCGTGTCGCGCGGACGCGGGCTGGTCTACTTCCTCGCGATCGGCTTCGGCTTCATGTTCATCGAGATCGCGTTCATCCAGAAGTTCGTGCTGTTCCTGAGCCATCCGCTGTACGCGATCGCCGTCGTGCTGTTCGCGTTCCTGCTCTTCGCCGGTATCGGCAGCGGCGTGTCGGCTCGGCTCGAGGGATGCCCGGTGCTGGCGGTGGCGGCCGGCATCGCGATGTCGGCGGCGCTCTGCCTGCTCGTGCTGCCTTGGCTCTTCAAGCACGCGATGGGCTTGCCGGATGCGGCGCGGATCCTGATCGCGGTGACCCTCATCGCCCCGCTGGCCTTCTTCATGGGCATGCCTTTCCCGCTGGGCCTGGCCCGGGTGGAAGCGGCCGAAGCCCGGCTCGTTCCCTGGGCCTGGGGCATCAACGGCTGCGCCTCGGTCACGGCCGCGGTGCTGGCCACGCTGCTCGCGATCCACATCGGCTTCACCGCCGTGGTCGTCGCGGCGCTGCTGCTGTATGGCGTGGCGGCCGCGGCGCTTCCCGGCGGGCTTGACAGCGCATCGGCTTCGCCGAAGGATGATCGATCGTCGAAGCGCCTTGACCCAAGAGGATGAAACCTGCCGCGATCATGCTTTGGCTCGTCACTGCCTGCGCGATGGCGCTGGCAGCACCCGCCATGTTCCAGGACCGCCTGCTCTACCACCCCGCCCGCGCGCCGGCCGCCGAGATGGCGTCCGCCGGCCTCGTCGCCTGGCCGGCGGAGGGCGAATTCCGTGGCCTCGTGGCCGAGCCACCAGGCCCTGCGCGCGGGACGGCGATCGTCTTCCACGGCAATGCCGGACACGCCGGGCATCGCGGCTACTACGCCGCGATGCTCACCCGCCTCGGGTTGCGCGTCATCCTGGCCGAGTACCCGGCCTACGGTCCGCGCGACGGCGCGCTGGGCGAGCGCAGCCTGGTCGATGACGCTGCGCAGACCATCGCGCTGGCGCATCGGCTGCACGGCTCGCCCCTGCTGCTCATCGGCGAGTCCCTCGGTGCTGGCGTGGCCGCCGCGGCGGCCGCGAGTCAACGCGAGCAGGTCGCGGCCCTGATGCTGATCACGCCCTGGGACAGGCTCGAACAGGTCGCGGCTCACCACTATCCGTGGCTGCCGGTCGGCTGGCTGCTGCGCGACCGCTACGACAGCGTCGTTCACCTCGCGCAGATCGGCCRCCCCGTGCTGGTGGCCGTCGCAGAGCGAGACCGCATCATTCCGGCCCGTTTTGGCACGGCGTTGTACGAGACGCTGCCCGGACCCAAGCGGCTCGAGGTGGTCCGCGCCGCCGACCACAACGACTGGATCCGCTACGTCGACGATGCCTGGTGGCGCAGCGCATTGGGCTTCCTGCTCGGCGAGCCTGCTTCGCGCTGATGGACCGGGGTCAGGCCAGCAGGGCGGGGTTGGGAAGGGCCATCTAGTCGTTCTGCCAGGGCGGCAGCGGCGCACCACAATCGCTGCAGAATCGCGCCGTTGGCGAGTGCCCCTCGCTCAGGCATTCGTGGCAGGTACGGGTGGTGGGTTCGTGCGCCGTGCGCATTGCCGTGAACTCCGCGCTCACGATGCCGGTGGGCACCGCCAGGGTGCCCCACCCGAGCAGCATCATCAGAGAGGCGATCATGCGGCCGAGATCGGTCTTCGGCGTGATATCGCCGAAGCCGACTGTCGTCATCGTAGTGATCGCCCAGTACACGCCGACCGGGATGCTCGTGTACCCGTGGGCGGGCCCTTCGACCACGTACATCAGCGTACCCATGATCAGGACGACCAGCATCACGAAGGCCATGAAGACCAGGATCTTTCGCCGGGACGCGGCCAGCGCGCGGCCGAGCGCACCGAACTCATGGACATACTCGGTCAGCTTCAGGATCCGGAACAGGCGCAGCAATCGCAGCACCCGAACGTCGATCAGCGCGTGCAGGCCCGGCACGAAGGCGGCAAGGTATGTCGGGAGCACGGCGAGCAGATCAATGACGCCGAACACGCTGCGCGCGTACCGCAGCGGACGTTGGACGCATGCGAGGCGGGCGGCATATTCCAGCGTGAAAGCCAGCGTGAAGATCCATTCCAGCGCTCCGAACAGCGCTTGGTATCTGGCATGCACCGAGGCGATGCTGTCGAGGATCACCACCGCGACGCTGGCGAGGATGACTGCGATCAGCGCCAGGTCGAACCATCGTCCGGCCCGCGTGTCGGCCTCGAAGATGACCGTGTACACCTTCAGCCGCAACCCCGCCGCGGGGCGCCCATAAGGTTGCGCATCCCTTGCGCGCGAGGCGGGACTGGTCGTCATGGAAGAGATCGTACGCGAAGCTCCAGTAGCGCCCGGGACCGTCGGCGAGCAGGCAAGTCAATCCACCTTCGTTGAGGTATCGTCGCGCGGTGACCTTACTGAATGTTCGCCACTTGCGGGCTGACGAAGCCGATCTGCACCGACAGCTTCGGCTCGAAGCGTTGAGGGAATCGCCACGCGCCTTCGGCGACACACTGGAATCGCTCGAGCGCAAGGACGCTGACTATTGGAATGCTCTGACGCAGCGCGTGTGCTCGGTGGACGCGATGGTTGTCGCGCTCGACGTCGAACGCCCGATCGGAATGATCTACGGATTGCAGGATCGTCAGATTCGCCAGGGGGCAAGGCTGGGTGGTGTCTGGGTCGATGCGCAATACCGGCGGCGCGGCGCGGGAACTTTGTTGGTGCACAACGTCATTGGCTGGGCGCAATCACAAGCTTTTGTCATGGCCCGCCTTTGGGTTGGACACGACGAGGAGGCTGCGATCGCCCTGTACGAGCGCTGCGGCTTCGTCTTTACCGGGGTGGCGCGGGCGCTGGAAGAGAGGCCCTCGATAGTGGTCCGCGAGATGCGGCGCGCCTTGGCATGACTGCCGACGCCAGAACGTCCTTCGCTATTTCAATGAAACTTGTACGACATTCAGCACATACGAAATGCTTAGGTCGAAGCCATTGCCGTTACTCGCAGTGATCTGCAACATATGGCTCCCTAGGCTCAGATTGTCAATCTTTGCGTAGTAACCATCATCGACGGATGGCGAAAAGATTCCAGGTCGCTGACCCTTGGGGCGAACCTTCCTGCAGAAATCGACGAAGATGTTCTTCGCTGGCAATGCGGTAACAAATGGCACCGACTTGACTCTGGAAATGCTTCCAGCAGCAACGCCATCAACTGTAACCGTCTTGATCGTGATTCCATTGATAAATCCGGCGTTGTTCATTCGCATTGTATCGACATCCAAGGTCACGCTTGAATCTTGCCCGCAGTCGCCCGGTGTATTCACTTGCACACTGTTAACGACTGGGAAAAAGAGGGTGGTGCCTTGCGGAATGCTGCAGGTACGACTGGCGGCGCCACCAAACGTCCCGGCGAGAAACCAAATTGACCCGCGCTGGCCCACCATGCAATCGTCACCGCTGATGTCGAGGTTGGGATTGTCTTTTTCCGGGATGGAGAGCAACCACTGCCACCACTGCGCACTCAACTCGTCAAGTGGCACAGCATCAGCCCTGCCGATAGCGGGCACAATCAACGCCGATGCGACTATGAGCGCTTGACCTGCATCTCTTAGCTTCTTATTCACGGTGAACTCCTGTCAGGTTGGATTGAACGACTCGACAATGAAGCCGCAAGTGAGGCAAAGAACGCTACCTTGAATGAACTCGTTTGGCGCTGACTGGCGGCGGAGATTAGGCCGAGGCTTGGCCACTGTCAATGAATTAATTAACTGTGCTGAGAAGAGGGCTGTTATCTCTCAGAAAGAAAGTGACTCGAAGGAATTTTTATTCCGTAACTCGAGGGTGACAGTGCACCGATGTAGCGCCAAAAAAGAATGAAATTCGTAACTATTGGGTGACACGGGAGAAACGTACTGGCGTCCTTGCACTATTCGCTGTAATGTCAAGTAAAGGACAGGTAGTTGAATCCGAAAGCGGGACCAGCATGTCGCTCAAAGCTCTAATCTCGGTCGCATTCGCGGCACTTGCCGTGACGGTACTGCCGGCAGCAGGTGCCACCTTTCGTATGCAGCAGGACGCGGCCCGCGTGAGTACCGGCAACGCGTCGGTCGTGTCGAGCGAGCGCCCGAACGACGCCCTGATGACGACGCGTACCGAGGGTGACGCAGACTTTGGGGGGGCGGTATACACCCCATTCGCTGAGGCCGCCGCGAAGCCAGTGCGCCGAGACAATCGGATGAGCGGGGACCAGAACGCTGAGAGAGCCGACCTGACTCTCAGTACGCTCACCGTACTGGCTGCAGTCGGGGCGCTCATCTACCTGGTGCGTCGGGCTTGGTCTGCCTGGTAGTCCATCCGCGCACTGGGCAATGCAAAGTCGCGGGCAGGTTGCCTGCAGAGGACCTACAGGCCCTCGCAAAAGAAGGAAGCCTGCTACCAAAGTGATAGCAGGCTTTCTCTGTGCTGCCTGGTAGGCCGTGTAGGGCTTGAACCTGCGACCAACGGATTCAGAGTCCGTCAGTGTTGCGCGTTCGTTTTTTCCGGCGCAGCGGTCCGCCCGAACCTCGTCTGATGTGGCGCTGCAGAGCCGCCGGCAGGCTGCTGGTCCGACGCGGCCCTTGAGAGACCCTGCACGAGAACTCGGTCCGTCTCCCTTCGAAGCGCGCCCGTCAATTCCATGCAATGGAATGAGCCGGATGCGGCCGGTGCACCCCAGACCTAGACTGACGCGTCGAGTCAAAAGATGTTCGCACGCAGCGATGCACCCCCAAGGAGACCCTCATGCCCCCCACTCCCGCCCCGTCCCGGCGTCACTTCAACGCCATGGGAGGCGCACTCGCGCTCATGGCACTTGCCCCGCGCGCCTGGGCCGACGCCTTCCCATCGAAGCAGGTCCGCATCGTCGTGCCGTTCTCGCCCGGCGGCCCGACCGACCTCATGGCGCGCGCGATCGGCAAGATCATGTCGGCGCACCTGGGCCAGCCCGTGATCATCGACAACAAGCCCGGTGGTGGCGGCGTCATCGGCATGAGCGAGGTGAAACACCAGCCGGCCGATGGCTACACGCTGGTCTTTCCGTCGATCCTGGCGGTCACCAATCCGGCGCTGATGCCCGGCTACCCCTTCGACACCCTGCGCGATTTCTCGCCGTTGACCGTGGTGGGTTTTGTGCCCCACGCCGTGGTGGTGCGCACCGATTTCCCCGCGCCTGATCTGCAGGCACTGGTAGCGAGCGCGAAGGCCAGACCAGACGGTCTGTCGTACGGCTCGTCCGGCAACGGCACCTCGGCGCACCTGGGCGCGGCGCTGTTCGCGCAGCGTGCCGGCATCCGCGCAACGCACGTGCCCTACCGGGGCGCCGGCCCCGCGGTGCAGGACCTCCTGGGCGGGCAGATCCAGTTCATGTTTCTCGACATGAGCAGCGCCCTGCCGTTCATTCAGGCCGGCAAGCTGCGCGCACTCGCCGTCGCGACGGCCACGCGCTTCGACGGACTCCCCGCCGTGCGAACCGTGGCCGAGCAGGGCTATCCCGGCTTCGAGGTGCATGGCTGGTACGGCCTGCTGCTCAAGGCCGGCACGCCGGCGGCTGTGACGCAGCGCCTCTACGCCGAAGTCAAGCGCGCCCTCGACACGAAGGAAGTGCGCGATCTCTTCAAGGCCCAGGGCATCGCTCCCGGCGGCATGCCGCCCGAGGAGTTCACGACGCTCGTGCGCAACGACCTGGCGATGTGGAAGCGCACGGTCGAAGAGCTTCACATCACGCTGCAATGAAAAAGGAGCGCTCTCACATGCACATCGCGATCCCTGATGACTACCAGGACTGCGTCCGCGGCCTGGACTGCTTCTCGAAACTCGATGCACACGAGGCGCGCATCTTCAACGACACGGTCAAGGGCACCGACGCGCTGGCCGAGCGTTTCGCCGATGCCGACGCCATCGTGCTGACGCGCGAACGCACGCGCATCGATGCGGCGCTGCTCGACCGCCTGCCGAAGCTCCGACTGATCAGCCAGACCGGCAAGCTCGCGGGCCACGTCGACGTGGCGGCCTGCACGGCGCGCGGCGTGCTCGTGGCCGAAGGCAGCGGCGCAGGGTCCGCCACTGCGGAACTGAGCTGGGCGCTCGCGCTCGCGAGCCGGCGCCATCTGGTCGACGAGGCCAACCGCATGCGCCAGGGGCTCTGGCAGGGGCACGTCGGCCAGCAGCTCGGTGGACAGCGCCTGGGCGTCTGGAGCTACGGACGCATCGGCCGCCAGGTGGCCGCCTACGGCCGGGTGTTCGGCATGAAGGTCTGGGTCTGGGGCCGCGAGGCATCGACCGACGCGGCGCGCGCCGACGGCTTCGAGGTAGCACCGTCGCGCAAAGCCTTCTTCGCCGAAAGCGACGTGATCAGCCTGCATGTGCGGCTCACCGCGGACACCCACGGACTGATCACGGCCGACGACCTCGCCCGGATGAAGCGCACGGCGCTGCTGGTCAACACCAGCCGCGCGGAGCTGGTCGCCGAGGGCGCCCTCGAGCAGGCGTTGCGCGCGGGCCGTCCCGGGTTCGCGGCGATCGACGTCTACGAACAGGAGCCCGTCATGGCACGGGATCATCCGCTGCTCGCATTGCCCAACGTGCTGTGCACACCTCACATCGGGTACGTCGAGAAGGACAACTACGAGCGCTATTTCGGCATCGCCTTTGACAACATCAATGCGTTTGCCGAAGGGAGGCTCGTGGATGTCGTCAATCCTGAGGCGCTGGAGGCCTCGCGCCGCAGGGCCTGAGCGCACCGGACTCCCGTTTCTCGCCCCAGAACCCGTTGACTATCGTTCTCCGAGCGCGCTGTTTCGCCGAGGCGTCGCCGTCATTCAGGTAGCGGCAGGGCACTCGTGCACTTGAATTCGTCCAGGCAGACGCTGGAACGCACGCCGTCGACGCCCGGCAGCCGCATCAACTTGTCGATCAGGAACCGCGACAGCCCCTTGAGGTCGCGCGCGATGACCTTCATGACGAAGTCGTAGTCGCCGGTGATCGAGTAGCACTCGAGCACCTCCGGCATGTCGATGACCACGTTGGTGAATTTCGACAGGTCGCGGATATGCCCTTTTTCCATGGCCACGAGGATGAAGGCCACAACATGCAGGTCAAGCCGCGCTGGGGCCAGGCGCGTTTCATACCGTGCGATGAATCCCGCTTCCTCCAGTCGGCGGTGGCGGCGATGGCATTGGGCGGGCGAGAGGCCCGCAGCCTCGGCAAGCTCCAGGTTGGACGCGCGCCCGTGCTCCTGCAGGAAGGCCAGGATCTTGCGGTCGGTACGGTCGAAATCGGGGTCGTACAAGATCGTCTCCTTTTTTGTGATCAACGAGAAATTATGTTGCTTGTCCGAGGGTTCGCCCCAGCCCGCGATGAAAACAGATTGTTCGTGCGGAAGTTCACACTTCTTCCCCTAGAAGACAGCCGCAGACGGTGATCAAACAGGTTCCCGGTCGAAGCAGTCTTCGAAATTGAACCATGCCGACTATTTCTCACAAGGACATCAACGTGCAACATTCTTTCTTGCGCTCCTCCCTGGCCCTGATCGCCACCGCCATCGCTTCAGCCGCGGCCACGCCCAGTTTTGCTGTCGAGAAGTCGGTCGCGGTCACAGCGATCGTCGAGCACAAGGCGCTCGACGCCGTGCGCGACGGCGTCAGGGACGAGCTGAAGTCGGCCGGCTTCGAAGCCGGCAAGAACCTCAAGTACGAATACCAGAGCGCGCAGGGCAACACCGGCACGGCCGCGCAGATCGCCCGCAAATATGTGGGCGAGCGGCCCGACGTCATCGTCGCCATCGCGACGCCTTCGGCGCAGGCCGTGGTCGCGGCGAGCAAGGACATCCCGATCGTCTACAGCGCGGTGACCGACCCCGTCGCGGCCAAGCTGGTCAAGGGCTGGGAGGCCTCGGGCACCAACGTGACGGGCGTGTCCGATCTCTCTCCGCTGGCCAAGCACCTCGAGCTGATCAAGCGGGTCGTTCCCAACGCGAAGCGCGTCGGCGTGATCTACAGCCCGGGCGAGGCCAATTCGGTGGCGATCATCGAGGCGCTGAAGAAGGCCGTGCCGGCCGCCGGCATGACGCTGGTGGAGGGCGCCGCGGCGCGAACCGTCGACGTGGCGAGTGCGGCGCAGAGCCTGGTCGGCAAGGTCGATGTCATCTACGCGCCCACCGACAACAACGTGATGTCGGCATTCGAGGGCATCGTCAAGGTGGCCCAGCAGGCGAAGATCCCCGTGGTCGCGGCGGACACCGACGCGGTCAAGCGCGGCGCCGTCGCGGCGCTGGGCCTGAACTACTACGACATCGGCCACCAGACCGGCAAGATCGTGGTTCGCATCCTCCAGGGCCAGGCGGCGGGCACGATCGCCTCGCAGACCAGCAACACCTTCGAACTGCACGTCAATCCGGGCGCTGCGCTGAAGCAGGGCGTGACGCTGCCGGACGAGCTCGTCAAGTCCGCGCAAGTGGTGATCAAGTAAACCGGCATCGCCAACATGTCGCTCATTGCTTCACTGGGTGCCATCGAGATCGGTCTGATATTCGGACTGGTCGCGCTGGGCGTCTTCCTCTCGTTCCGCATCATCAATTTCCCCGACCTAACGGTCGACGGCAGCTTCCCGCTCGGCGGTGCTGTTGCCGCGGCGCTGATTGTCGCGGGCTGGAACCCGTTTGCCGCCACTGCGGCGGCCATCGTCGCCGGCGCGCTGTCGGGCTATCTCACCGCGTGGCTCAACGTGCGGCTGCGCATCATGCAGCTGCTCGCCAGCATCCTGGTGATGATCGCGCTCTATTCGGTCAACCTGCGCGTGATGGGCAAGCCCAACATTGCGCTGATCGACGAGCCCACGGTGTTCAGCCTGCTCGAATTCGGCGGTCTGCCGGACTACCTCCTCAAGCCGCTGGTGCTGCTTGCGGTCGTGGTCGCCGCCAAGGTTCTGATCGACCTGTTCTTTGCGTCGGAAGTCGGCCTGGCCATGCGCGCCACAGGTGGCAATCCGCGAATGGCCCGCTCGCAGGGCATCTCGACCGACCGGCTGACGGTCTGGGGCCTGGCGTTGTCCAACGGGCTGGTCGCACTGGCCGGGGCCTTGTTCGTGCAAAGCCAGGGCGGCGCCGACATCTCGATGGGCATCGGCACGATCGTGGTCGGCCTGGCCGCCGTGATCATCGGCGAGACCATCCTGCCGGCGCGCAGCCTGGTCATCACGACGCTGGCTTGCGTCCTCGGGGCCGTGCTCTACCGCTTCTTCATCGCGCTGGCGCTCAACAGCGATTTCATCGGCCTGAAGGCCCAGGACCTGAACCTGGTGACCGCCGTTCTGGTCGCGTTTGCGCTGCTCGTTCCAACCTACAAGCGCAAGTTGGCTGGCCTGTGGCCCGGCGTGCGCGCCAATCCGACGCACGTCGTGAAGGAGGCCAAGTAATGTTGCGCGCCAAAGGCCTTGAAATCACTTTCAACCCCGGCACCCCGATCGAGAACCGGGTGCTGCGCGGGCTGGACCTGAACATCCCCACAGGGCAGTTCGTCACCGTGATCGGCTCCAACGGGGCCGGCAAGTCGACCTTCCTGAACGCAGTGAGCGGCGACCTCGCGGTCGACCGCGGCAGCATCCAGATCGACGACAGCGACGTCACCCGCCGCTCGGCATGGCAGCGCTCGGACCTGGTCGCGCGCGTCTTCCAGGACCCCATGGCCGGCACCTGCGAAGCGCTCACGATCGAGGAGAACATGGCGCTGGCGTGGAAGCGCGGTGCGCGCCGCAGCTTTGGCTTCTCGCTGACGCGCAAACTGCGCGAACTGTTCCGCGAGAAGCTGAGCATCCTCAATCTCGGGCTCGAGAACCGCCTGAGCGACCGCATGGGTTTGCTTTCCGGCGGGCAGCGTCAGGCCGTGAGCCTGTTGATGGCCTCGCTGCAGCCGTCGCGCATCCTGCTGCTCGACGAGCATACGGCCGCGCTCGATCCGAAGACCGCCGCCTTCGTGCTCGAACTCACCGCGAGGATCGTCGAGGCCGGCAAGCTGACGGCCATGATGGTCACGCACAGCATGCGCCAGGCGCTCGACTACGGCACGCGCACGGTGATGTTGCACGAAGGCCGCGTGATCCTCGACGTCAAGGGCGTCGAGCGCGCCGGAATGGACGTGCCCGACCTGCTGCACATGTTCGAGAAGACTCGTGGCGAGAAGCTCGACGACGACAAATTGCTTCTGGCCTGACTCCAGAGAATCTGAAAGACCGAAATGAAAGAACTGCTGAATCGCTTCGAAAACAAGGCGCCTGAGATCGTCTTCGAATGGCACGACGCCGAGACGCCCGCCAAGGGCTGGGTGGTCATCAACTCATTGCGCGGTGGTGCTGCCGGTGGTGGCACGCGCATGCGCCCGGGGCTCGACCGGCGAGAGGTCGAGTCGCTGGCAAAGACCATGGAGGTCAAGTTCAGCGTCTCCGGCCCGGCCATTGGGGGCGCGAAGTCGGGCATTGATTTCGATCCCGCCGATCCGCGCAAGAACGACGTGCTGCGGCGCTGGTACAAGGCGGTGACGCCGCTGCTCAAGACCTACTACGGCACCGGCGGCGACCTGAACGTCGACGAGGTGCATGAGGTGATCCCCATCACGGAGAGCTACGGCTTGTGGCACCCGCAGGAGGGTGTCGTCAACGGCCACTTCGAGCCGAGCGACAGCGAGCGCATCCAGAAGGTCGGGCAGCTGCGCATGGGCGTGGCCAAGGTTGTCGAGGACCCGCACTACACGCCTGACCCCGCCCGCAAGTACCTGGTAGCCGACCTGATCACGGGCTGGGGTGTGGCCGAATCGGTGCTTCACTACTACAGGCTCTACGGCGGCGAGGTCGCGGGCAAGCGCGTCATCGTGCAGGGCTGGGGCAATGTGGGCTCTGCCGCGGCCTACTATCTTGCGCAGGCCGGCGCGCGCGTGGTCGGCATCATCGATCGCGAGGGCGGGCTGCTCAATCCCGACGGCTTCAGCTTCGAACAGCTTCGCACGCTGTTCCTGCAGAAGAAGGGCAACCAATTGGCCGCGAAAGAAATGCTTCCTTTCGACGTCGTCAATCGTGCTGTCTGGTGTGCGGGCGCGGAAATCTTCCTGCCCTGCGCCGGGTCGCGCCTGGTGACGCAGCAGCAGATCGAGCAGTTGGTCAAGGGTGGGCTCGAAGTCGTGTCCAGTGGCGCCAACGTGCCTTTTGCCGATCGCGAGATCTTCTACGGCCCGATCTACGAGCTAGCCGATTCGAAGGTGGCGGTGATTCCCGACTTCATCGCCAATTGCGGGATGGCGCGTGCTTTCGCGTTCCTGATGCAGGACGACGTGGAGATTTCCGACGCGGCGATCTTCGACGACGTCTCGGCCACCGTGGCGTCGGCGCTCGAACGCTGCCATGCGCGCTCCGGCGCCCGCACCGGCATTGCCCGCACCGCGTTCGAGAACGCGCTGACCGAGCTCGTCTGATGCGTGCACGCCGCTCACTCTCATCGTCAATGCAGCCACAGGATCAGTGCCATGCCGGATCTTTTTGAGAACCCCATGGGCCTGATGGGCTTCGAATTCGTCGAGTTCGCCGCGCCGACGCCCGACACGCTGGAGCCCTTCTTCGAGAAGCTCGGCTTCACGCTGGTGGCCAGGCACCGCTCGAAGGACGTGGTGCTCTATCGCCAGGGCGACATCAACTTCATCGTCAACCGCGAACCCAACAGCCCGGCGGCCTACTTC
>NZ_JBFTHX010000062.1:0-23279 GCF_056394465.1 Variovorax sp. 10N432 | reverse complement strand
AGATTGCATTGGCCAAGGTTGTCATCGCGACCAAGCAGCACCTTGCGGCCCTTGTACCATCCGGACCCGCACTCGTTCTGGACCTGCTGCGCTGGGGCGACGAAGTGAAGACGCTCGATTCGTTGGACCTGCCGCCTGCCGGACGGAAGAACCTCAGCGCGGCAGAACTCAAAATGGCCAAGCAGCTCATTGCCGAGATGTCCGGCAAGTGGGACCCAGAAGACTTCAAGGACGAGTTTCGGCACCAGGTCATGAAGCTCGTGGACAAGAAGGTGAAGGCTGGCAAGACCGAGACGGTCATCGAGCCCGAGGAAGAAGCCCCTGAGAGCAGCAACGTCATCGACCTGACTGAATTGCTTAAGCGGAGTCTGAAAGGCGGTACCAAATCCGGGGGGAAAGGCTCATCAAAGACAGCGGAGAAAAAGCCCGCCCCAAAGAAGACCGCTACGAAGCGGCCGGCTTCCACAAAGAGCACGTCAGAACGAAAAGCGGCATGAGCGCGAGCCATGCAGCAAGAAATGTCCCTGCGTGCACCATTTTCCGCTGGCCGGCGGAAGCCCAGATCCCTGGCAGGCGAGCGGCGCGCCCGCGCGCAGGCCGTCTGGGGCGTGTAAAAAAGACCTGGCCGAACGACCAGGCCAAGCAAGACCCCGCCGAACAAGGACGACCACCCTTGTGCGCGCTGGGCCGTGCAGCGCTGCGCGTCGGGTCTCGACGGTGCGCGACATCTCAGTCGCGATCGTGTCCCAGCAGAAGCTCTTCCTCGACTACGGCGCCCTGGCGATGAATCCGCTGGGCTTGCGCGAAGTCGCCGACGCTGTCGGGGTGGTGCCTCCTTCACGTCTCGCGCGCGCCCATCACAAGAACTAGCGACTCCGCACCGCGTCTTCGAACTGCAGTACTTCTTCTCCCGGAGGCGCGGCCCACGCAGGCGCCAGCCACTAGCGAGCGCAACCCCTCCTTTTGGAGCGACGCCCTAGCACCTGAGCTCTGCCAACAGGGCTTTGGCATCGCCCGCCGCAGAGTCACCAAGTACCGCCAGGGCCTCAACATCGATCCAGTGCAGCGCGGCGCAGTGCCAGCTGACGCCTCAGGTAAGCAGAGTCCCCCTGCCTGGCTGGCAGGTTGGCTCTCCAGCCTCAGCTCATCGACATCCGGTCGACCTGCGCCAACAGCCTAAACAGCTTTGCCATCCCTTCAGCGTACCTGCCGATGCGCCACTCCTCGAGGATCTCGAGCGCCAGGGTCTCGAGGTCGAGCGCGTAGTGTCGGCCGATGTCGAAGTCCTCGTCGGACTTCGATGTCAGGACCACGCGCGCCAGCGTCTTCGCCGCCTTGCTGGTCGGGACGTCGGCGAGGGGCTTGCGAGCCGACTTGATGGGTTTCATAGACGGACGCCTCCATCGAACGCAACAACTCAGGGAGTCAATACCACCTTGCGGCAGTCCTCTTCCGGGGCGGGCATCGTCTCGGCCCGGACGTTCCTGGAGTCAGAAGCTTGCATGAGAAGTCTCCTTGGAAAGGCAAGAGGCTTAAGAACCTGGCAGCGACGCGGTGTCGGCGCTGCCACGTGTGTGCGGTAGGACCTCTCCGACCTCGCAATAAGCACGAACCCGATGGGCGGCCGGCGCGCCATGCGTAGCTTGTCCAGCCATCCCGCGCAGGGGCCGCGGGGCAACCAACCAGGAGAATTCTTCATGAACACCATTCGTCTGCTTGCTGTCTCGGGGGCGTGTGCATGCGCCCTGTCGTGTCTTCCGACATTTGCCGCCGATGCGCCCGCCAAGGCGGACCAGGAATTCGTAACCAAGGCGGCGGGCGGGGGCGTCTACGAGGTCGAGGTCTCGAAGATGGCCGCCTCCAAGGCGAAAAATCCGGACGTCAAGGCCTACGCGGACATGCTCGTCAAGGACCATACCGCGGCGAACGATGAACTAAAGGGGCTCGCCTCCATGAAGGGGATGGTGCTGCCTCCGGACATGCCGGCCGACAAGAAGGCCAAGATAGACAAGCTGTCGAGGTCCAGCGACATCGACCGCGAGTTCATCAAGGAAGTCGGCATGGACGACCATCGAACCGACATCGCACTGTTCGAGAAGGCCAGCAAGAATGCCAAGGATGCCGAGGTGAAGGCCTGGTTCGGCAAGACCTTGCCGACCCTGAAGGAGCATCGGGCAGCGGCGGAGAAACTCAGTCGCGGCGGCAGCATGGCGATGAAACACTGAACGCTGGCGCAGACCATGGCCACCCAACCCACCGCCCGGCCCCTGGCGGTCGACTTGGCGAAGTGCTGCACAGAAGCGGGCTACGACCTGCTGCTGGCTGGCGACCAGCCGCTCGTAAAAAAACTGACAGCGGCTGGCGCCGCCGCGCCTGCCCCCGGTGAAGGAATTTCAACCCCAGCAGCACACAGGAGCAGCCCATGACCTCATCCGACGACCGATCGAACACCGAAGGCGGCGACGTCGCCGTCCAGCACCGCAAGGTGCAGCGCGAGCAGGACGACAAGGATCGCGCGACCCAGACCAAGGCCAGGAGCGACCAGCCGATGCAGGCCGGCCACCGCCCCGAGCCCGAGAACCCCATGCCTGCCCAGCACCTGGAAAAGCCCGGCCTCGAGGCCGAGATGGATCTGCAGCCGCGCTTCAAGGCGCCGGGCTATCTGGGCAGCGGCAAGCTCAACGGCATGGTGGCGCTGGTGACGGGCGGCGACTCGGGCATCGGCCGCGCCGTGGCCTTGCTGTATGCGCGCGAGGGCGCCCGGGTGGCACTCGTTTTCCTGAAAGAGGAGGAGGTCGACGCGCAGGAGACTCAGCGCTGCGTCGAGGCCGAGGGCGAGCAGTGCCTGCTGATTCCTGGCGACGTGCGCGACCCTGCGTTCTGCAACCAGGCGGTGCAGCAGACGCTGCAGGCCTTCGGTAAGCTGGACATCCTCGTCAACAACGCTGCCTTCCAGCTGCATGCGGCATCGATTGAGGACATCACCGACGAGCGGCTCGACCTCACACTGCGCACCAACGTGATCGGCTATTTCCAGATGGCGCGCGCGGCAGTGCCGCACCTGCCCAAGGGCGGCTCCATCATTAACACCGGCTCCGTCACGGGGCTGGAAGGCAGCGCGCAGCTGCTCGACTACTCCACTACCAAAGGCGCCATTCACGCGTTCACGAAGTCGCTGGCCAGCAACCTGCTGGACAAGGGCATCCGCGTCAACGCGGTCGCGCCGGGGCCGGTGTGGACACCGCTCAACCCGGCCGACCGCGCCGGCGACGAGCTGAAGGACTTCGGCCAGCAAACCGACATGAAGCGCCCGGCGCAGCCCGAGGAACTGTCGCCGGCCTACGTGTTCCTGGCGGCACCATGTTGCGCGAGCTACATCACCGGCATCGTGCTGCCCATCACACGCAGCGTGGGCGCGGTATAGCGACGGGCAGATGCGGTAGCGGGTATGCCCCGCCTCTCAGTGACCCGTTCGACGCCCGTGCGAACTGCCCCGGCTCGAATGGTCCTGCTCAGTGCGCTCGGGGGGATCCCATGACAGGCGCCCCCTTGCCTGCCTTCGGCAGTCTTGCGCCAATGCTTGCGTCGACTGCCCTGACGGTGCCCGCGGGCGCGGGCTGGCTCTATGAGCCAAAGTGGGACGGTTTCCGCGCTATCGTGTTCCGGGCGGGCGGCGCGGCCCGCCTACAGAGCCGGGACGCCAAGCAGCTGGACCGCTACTTCCCGGAACTAGTCCAGGTGCTGGCGCGTTGTCTGCCCGACGGCTGCGTGCTCGATGGCGAAATCGTCGTTGCGAGCGGAGATGGCCTGAACTTCGACGCGTTGCAGCAGCGCATCCACCCGGCCGTCTCGCGCATCGAGCGCCTGGCCCGCGAGACACCGGCGTCCTTCGTGGCCTTCGATCTGATCGGGCTTGACGGGATGGACATCTCGGGCTTGCCGCAGGACGAGCGCCGAATGCTGCTGCAAGCACTCCTGCTCGATGCGCCGCCGCCGATCCACCTCACGCCGATGACCACGTCGCATGCCGAGGCCATCAAGTGGCTGGGATCCTTCGAGGGCGCCGGGCTCGACGGCGTGGTGGCCAAGGCAGCCGATGGTCCCTATCGCCCCGGAGAGCGCGCGATGATCAAGATCAAGCACGTGCGCACCGCCGACTGCGTCGTGGCCGGCTTTCGCTGGCACAAGAGGGGCCAAGACGCCATCGCCTCACTTCTGCTCGGTCTTTACGATGACGCAAGGGTGCTTCACCACGTTGGCTCGACGTCGGCCTTCAGCATGACCGAGCGCCGGGCGCTCGTGCAGGAGCTGGCGCCCTTGCGCCCGCCCACACTCGAAGGTCATCCTTGGGCGCGCTGGGCAGAGGCGGGCAGCGACGCCAAGCGCCGCATGCCCGGTGCCCAAAGCCGCTGGAGCGGCGGCAAGGACCTGAGCTGGCAGGCGCTGCGTCCCGAGCGGGTGTGCGAGGTCCGGTACGACCATCTGCAGGCGCGGCGCTTCCGCCACGCTGCGATTTTCCTGAGGTGGCGGTTCGACAAGCCGCCGCTCGCATGCCGTTTCGACCAGCTCGAGGTGGTGGCGCCCTACGAACTGGCACGGGTGTTCAGGGGCGACTGTTGAGGTTTGTCGACTGGATCTTCCTGAGGAGTGGCGCAATCTAGACGGGTAAAGAAAAAACCCGCCGGAGCGGGTTAAGTACAGCCCTTGAGAGAGGGAGGAGGAGAAGAGCGGGCTGCCAGCAACCGAGTCTGGGCCCCGAAACTGAGGAGAAGCTGACTTTCGTCCCGCCGTCCGCGGGCGAGCAGCCGTCAAAGTGGCGTGGGCACACTCAGGTGTTCAGGTGTCTGCCCCTTGGCACCACAGGGTTGTAGCTGTCAGCGAATGTCCCCCCCCAATGACAGCCTCAGAATCAGCGGGCCAGGCATAGCCGCATATGTGCCTGCGTTCCGAAAACCATGCGAGGAATGTTCCGCATGGCAGAAGCTGACTCTCCTTTCCCCGCTCGGCTTCACGAACCAGCGGAAGTGAAGGAAATCCCAGGCGAAGAATGTCAACGCGGTGAAGTTGACGCTCTTTGTGAGCGAGCGCGCCGAGCCCGGGAGGTTGGACTTAGGGCAGTTGAGGCCAGCCGACAGCTACGAGCAGAGATACGTGCTGGCAAGCACCCCATGGCCGGATTCTGACCAAGCCAGAACCATTGAACCATTTAGCGGCCGGGCCCGAACAACTCCAGGGCAACTTCGACAGGGTCGCGCTCGCCTTCTTTTTCGTAAAGCTCGGCCGCGACCTCCAAGACGCTCTGGTCATCGGCGAGTCCCTCGGCCAAGCGCACCCATTCCTCGCGGAACAAGTGGATCCACGCCGCGCGGGGCGTCAGCGTGATGCCGTGGCGCAGGATTGGCGGATGGGGTTCCCACATGCGCGCATCACCGGGCCTTACGACCGGCGCCAGGACAAGGTGTCGCTCGACGAGGCGTGAGTTCGCATCTAAGCGATCCAGCCGGTTCTGATACGCCGCCTACGCACCGGGCGGAACGCCTACGTTCTCGTGCGGCACAACGTTCTCGACCTCGCGCGCGACGAGCTCGTCCCTGGCTGCCTCCAAGGGGTTGCGCTCTCCATCCGTCTCGAGTCTTCGAAGGGCACGACGGGCAATGTCATCGGGGCCGAGGTCGGAGATTCGCTGCAACTCATGCGAAAAGGCGAGCAGCCACGCTTCCTCCGGCGTGGGCGTTCGTGGGTCCCACACCGGTTCCGGAGGGACCTGAGGTGTCTGGGCGCCCTTGTTCGCGGCGCCAGCAGGCGAGCGAACGGAGGCCGCGAAGGTCCAGGCTTCCCGCTGCGCCGGGTCGAGTTCGTCCGTCGCCTCCGGTCGCTCTTGGCTTTGGCTGGCGACGATGGCTTCCAGATCCGCAGGAGTGAGGGGTCCGGCCGCCTTGCCGCGGCCGGCCAGGGCCACGTCGAGGGCGAAGGTCCAGTGAGAAGGAATCCGAGGATCCTTGCACAGCATCCGCGAGGCCAACTTGGCGGCCCTTGGACTCAGCTGCTGAATCTTTTCGTAGCATTCGCTCCAGAACATATTGAGAGTTCTCCGCGGCCCATCGAAGCAATTGACGTGCCGGATGGCGTCCCCCGAAGATCGCCGCGAAGAGTGACCACACCGGCAAAATCTGCCGCAGGTATTGCAATGTCGGACCGCAATTGGGGGGCGGAGCCACAGCGATAGTAGGCGCCATGAAGTTGGCGCAAGAGAGAGGTATTGGACGGAGTTTTTGTTTTTTGCCCTTGGCTATCCGCCGCACTTGGTCGTGGAACGAAACATGCTTCAAATGCATGAAGATTCCAGCAGTTGCGGAAGGTCACGGGTGTCGGCAGGGGAACTAAGACCTGCCTCAAATTCGGGCGGGGACCTTGATGCCCGTGCCCGTGGCCGTGGCCGGCCAGCATGGCACCACGCGCCTTCGTAGTGACGATTTTCCGCAAGTCTCTCGACATTGCGGTCCCGCCAGCCCTATGCGCGCTATGCGATCGCGAATACCTCCCGCCCGGAGCGCCGCGTAGTAGCGTAGCTGCTGGACAACAGAACGGACGGCCACCGGCGCTGGTAGGGGAAGCTTCGGCATCCGCCCGATTCGGGTCGGTCCCCGATGCCGGGGGCCGTCCCCCGCTGCCTGCACGCTCCCCGTTGATTTTCAGCAATGTGATCCTCAGGAATCAGGCGCACTTCCTTGACTCAAAAGCAAGAAAGGATGGTGTTCTAAACCGAATCGCGCGGGAGTCAGGTCACATTCAGTGGCACCGTCGAACCCTGGAGATAGGTCGCATCCACCTTCCGGGCGTTGATGATGAGTTCCGTGACCCCATGCATCTGGGCAGGGATAGGCTGAAGGTGTGTAAGCAGCACGTCGTAGCGCGAGAAGGAGGCGGCTCGTCCCTCAGCCGCTCGGCGGCCTGCTCGGCATCGATGTAGTTTGGTAGGTGGTGAAGGCGAGCAGCGCGAAAGCGACTACCGAGGGCAGCCAGACCGCGAACACCAACAGTAGAAGGCGGTTGCGGATGCTCACAGGTGATCAAATTGCATGGTTGGACCTACCATTTTTCGTCTCGTTCGGAGCTGAAGGCTAATCTCGCAAAGCTTGCGCAAACTGTCCAGCGTCAGGCGAAGAGCAAAACGCGTTACCGAGATGGCCTTGCCGCGCTTGGCATCAGTCTGGGCGTACTGCTTCATGGCGAACTCCCGCTTGGCCTGGTTTGTCGCGCGCTCAGGCCCGCCCGCCAGCGTCCGGCTCGGGATAGCGGGCCGGAGGCAGATCTGCCGTCAATTCGAAAGCCGCGGAGTCGTCGTGCTTGGTGGCTACGACGGTTCTTTTTGCCGACTTGTTCGCGCCGGGCGCCGGGCGAGACGGGAATCTGCTGGCCGCTGTCTTCGTGCTAGGGACTCTACTCCGGCGCCGATGTTGTCGGCACCTTCGCTCCTGGTTCGCCCGTGTTCCGTCGCCGGTTCCGGTGACTGGAGGGGTGCTCATGTGGCTTCCTTTCTGGCAGTGAGAGAGAAACAGTCGCATGCGCGATGCCGGCTGGAGGGCCATGCGCACCAGTCGGTCACCTGCTTGCGCCCGCAGGGGGGGACCGCGCTCCTCCCTGCCCACCGCGGGCCTGGAGGGCGCACTGCCGATCGTACAGGGCAGTACCTCCGGTGCCGCGGGCACGGCGAGGGAGGTAACTTCGCGCGCCCGTGGAATGTTGCGGATCGTCATCGATGCAACTGACGGCGGATTTTCGAAACGTCATGGGTCGAGACCGGCCGCGCGTCGTTGCCCCAGCTCTGTCGGGTATAGCTGAGCACCTGCGCCATCTGCACATCGGTCAGGGTGCCAACGAATCCTGGCATGGCCTGCGGCGGCGGACCCTTGGCAGTGGCCGGACTGCGGCCGCCCTCAATCACCAGTCGTATCACGGCCGAAGGATCTTCGGCAAGCACCGACGGATTGCCGGCCAAACGCGGAAAGACCTTCGGGACGCCGCGGCCGTCCGGTTGGTGACACTGCACGCAGAAGCCGCGATAGACCGCGGCGCCGACAGATTCGACGTCGCCCGTGTAGTTGCCACGGGCTGGCGGCGGGTCGGTCTCGGCCTGGGCTTGGTAGCTGCCTGCCCCCTTGCGCACCGGCAGGCTTTTGAGATAGCCCGCCACCGCGCGCAGGTCGTCCTCGCTCAGGTACTGCAGGGTTTGCTCCACCTCCTCGGCCATGGTGCCGAAGGCGACCATGCCGTCGCCGTGGCCCGTGGCCAGAAACGAGGCGATCCCTTCCGCCGACACCCGGCCGAGCCCCGAGCCCGGGTCGCCCGTGAGATCTGAGGCGAACCAGAGGTCGTTGACCTGCCCGGTGAGATAGTGCTTCGAGTGCTCGTCGTAGCCGCGCTCCTGGAAGCCCAGCCCGCGCGGCGTATGGCAGGCGCCGCAGTGGCCGAAGGACTGCACCAGGTAGGCGCCGCGGTTCCATTCTGCGGCCTTGTCCCGGCGCGCGACGTACTCGCCGCGCGGCAGGAACATCAACTTCCAGAACTTCAGCGCCCATCGCTGGTTGAATGGAAACGACAGATAATTGTGGGGCGACTCCTGCGCCACCGGCGCCACGCCGTGTAGCAGGTAGCTGTACAGGTCTCGCAGGTCGGCCTCGCTGGCCTTCGCGTAGGCCACGTACGGCATCGCCGGATAGAGGTGCCGGCCGCCCAGTGCCGTGCCTTCTCGCAACGCCTTCTCGAAGTCCTCGAAGCTGTAGCGGCCGATGCCGTGCGCCGGATCGGGCGTGATGTTGGTGCTGTAGATCGCGCCGAACGGCGTCGGCACGGCGCGCCCGCCGGCGAACGGCGCACCGTGCTTGGGCTCCGTGTGGCAACTCGCGCAGCCGCCGATCTTCGCAAGGTATTCGCCGCGCGCGAGTTGTTGTGGTGCCGGCGCGTCGGCATTTGCCGTGGCGACGGCGAGCGCCCAAGCAAGCGGTGCAGTGGCGCCGCGGAGGATGCGCGTCGTCGAGGCAGTCATGGTCGAGCAATCATTTCCGGGGACCCGGGCGCCTGGCGCCTGACCAGCCAGCGGGCCGCCACCGCGAGCCCGCCGACGATGTAGGCCATCCCGCCGGGCACCCACATCACGAGGCCGCCGACGCGTTGGTCGTCCAGGGGATCGAAGCCCCAGGCGGTGGTTTCGGCGTAGCTCGGATACCAGATGACGGGTGCCAGCGTCAACAAGGCGCCGAGCGCGCCGGTATGCACCATGGTCGTGAATACGGACAGCATGGCGTGGGCGCCCGCCTGGCCAAACCGATGGATGCCCAGCACCGTCCACCAGAACAGCAAGGCGCTGAGAAAGAAGCTCCAGTGCTGCAAGGTATGGACGGCAGGATGGTGCAGCGCGGCCTCGAAGAGGCGCGGCACGTGCCAAGCCCACACGTCGACAGCGTGCAGTGCCCATGCGACGATCGGCGCCGTCAGCCAGCGCCATGCCGCAACAGGCGCGCGCGCGCGCACCGCGCGCGCGATCGCTGCCCGGGCACGCGGCCCGAAAGCCCAAAGCCAGACCGCGAGCGGCCGCCCCAGCACCAGCAGCGGCGCGGCCACGATCATCAGCAGTTCGTGCTGCAGCATGTGGGCCGAGAACAGCACGCCACCGAGCGCGTCGAGCGGCGAGACCAGGGCCACCACCAGCACCAAGCATCCGCCGGCGAAGGCCGTGCCCCGCAGCGCGTGGGTGCGGCGGCCCAGTTGCGAGCGCATTCGGAGCTTCGCGTGCCCGATCCCGTACAAGAGCGCACCAAGCAAAAGCAGGGAGATGACCAGCGGGTCGGCGCTCCAGGTCAGCGCCGCCATGCCGGCGTCGGGCTGCGCATCCGCCACGTGCGCCGACGCGACGCCCGGGACCAGCGCCCAGACCGGGAGCAATCGACAGCGCAGAGAAAGGGGTCGCATTAGGGCCGGCCTCAGATTCGTGGCGCGAGATAGATGACGGCGTACATCGGCAGCCAGCTGCCGATCACGAAATACCAGTAGAGCGCGTTCTCGCTGACGTCCACGAAGCGCTTGCCTTCGAAGCGGCGGCTGAACAGCAGCGCCGCGAGCACGCCGGTGTCGACGGTGTCGGTGATCAGGTGCGTCGTATGCAGCCCGAGCAGCAGCCAGATCACCGAGCCATAGGCGTTCGCCGTCCAGCTGATGTTGAGGGCGGTGAATTCGAGCGCGCGGAGCGCCAGGAACACCACCGCGAAAGCAAGGCACACCAAGATCCACAGGCGTGCGCCAGACCGGTCTTCGCGCTCGGCCGCGGCCTTCGCCAGCTGGTTGGGCCAGGCGCTCAGCAGGAGGATCACCGTGTTCAGCGAGCCCCACAACAGGTCCGGCGGCGCGGCATCGATCGGCCAGGCCGGGGCGACGCCGCGCAGATAGAAGTACATCATGATGCCGAGGCCGAACACCGTGCCTTCGATCAGCATCAGTCCCATGGTGCCCCACCACATCAGGCTGCCGGGCCCGAAGCGGTAGGTCGGCAGCGCCGAAACGTCGAGCGTGTCGGCCGCGCCTTGCTCCCTGGCCGCCGTCATGGCCGCTGCTCCAAGGCGACCGAGCGCGAGGTCTCGCGCGGCTTGGGCCAGAACCAGCAGATCAGGGCTACCGCCAGCGGCAGCGAGGCCCAGACGACGGCCCAGGGCGAAAACACCGAGCCGACGAACAGCACCGTGGTCGCCACAGCACTCCAGAACGGCCAGGCGGTCGGCGACGGAAACAGCGGCCGGCTGTCCGGCCGGGCTTCGAAGGCGGTGGTGGCCAGTACCTCGCGTGCCTGGGTGGCAAGGCCTCCGACAAACGCCGGCTGCCCAGGCGGCGACCAGAGGGGATCTGCCCCGTGCACCACCGGAATGGCGTCGAAATTGTGCGGCGGCGGCGGGCTCGGCATGCTCCATTCGAGCGTGCCCGCGCCCCAGGGATTGGCGCGCGCCACAGCCCCGTGCCGCAGGCTGAAGACCACGTTCAGGATGAACACCAGCGCGCTCAGCGCAATCAGGAAGGCGCCCACCGTGGCGGCGAGGTTCATGCCGTCCCAGCCCAGGCCCGCGGGATAGGTCCATATGCGCCGCTGCATCCCGTGCAGTCCGAGCAGGTGCATCGGAAAGAAGGTCAGGTTGAAGCCGACGAAGAAGAGCCAGAAGTGCAGCTTGCCGGCCGCTTCCGACAGCATTCGCCCGCTGAGCTTCGGAAACCAGAAGTAGAAGGCGCCGAAGAGCGGGAACACGCCGCCGCCGAGCAGCACGTAATGCAGGTGGGCGACCACGAAGTAGGTGTCGTGCACCTGCAGGTCGAGCGGCACCGAGCCCAGCATGACGCCGGTCAGCCCGCCCAGCACCAGGATGACGAAGAAGGCCAGCACAAAGTAGAGCGGGCTTTTCAAATCGAGCCGCCCATTCCAGAGCGTTGCGATCCAGCAGAAGATCTGCACCGCCGATGGCACCGCGATGGCCAGGCTCGCGGCCGTGAAGAAGCTCTTGCCGATCTCCGGCAGGTTGGTCGCGAACATGTGGTGAACCCACAGGCTGAAGGCGAGAAAGGCGGTGGCGATCAGCGCCAGCACCATCGCGCGGTAGCCGAAGATCGGACGGCGCGAGAAGGTCGATACGATCGATGAGATGAAGCCGAGCGGCGGGATGAAGATCAGGTACACCTCGGGATGGCCGAAGAACCAGAACAGGTGCTGCCAGAGAAGCACATCGCCGCCCCTGGCCGGGTTGAAGAAATGCGTGCCCACCAGGCGGTCCAGGATCAGCGAGCTGCTGCCGATCATCACCGCCGGCATCGCGAACAGGACCATGAACTGGGTCACCAGCGTGGCCCAGACGAACAACGGCATCTGGTCGAGGCGCATGCCGGGGGCGCGCATCTTGAGAATCGTCGTGATCAGCACGATCGCCTGCAACAGCGAAGCCAGCTCGGTGAAAGTGATCATCTGGGCCCAGATGTCAGCCCCCTTGCCAGGTGCATAGTCGCTCGACGAGAGCGGGACGTAGGCGAACCAGCCGACGTTCGGACCGGCGCCAAGCGCAAAGCTGAGGTAGAGAAAGGCACCGCCCATGACGAAGATCCAGTAGGCGAAGGCGTTCAGGCGCGGAAAGGCGATCGAGCGCGCGCCCACCATCAGCGGCACCAGGTAGGCAGCCACGGCCTGCATCACGGGCACCGCGAACAGAAACATCATGGTCGAGCCATGCATCGTGAACAGCTGGTTGTAGGCCTCGGGCCCGACCAAGTGAGCCTGCGGCCGCGCCAGTTGGACGCGCATCAGCAGGGCAAGCAGCCCGCCGAGCAGGAAGAACACCAGCGTGGCGATGATGAAGCGGCGCGCGATGGTCTTGTGGTCGATGGCCTCCAGCATGCCCATGAAGCCCGGTGGATCGCTCCAGGTCCGGCGCAGCGCGGCCACGGCGAGCTGGCCGGCCCGCGGACCGTCGCGGCCCCCCGCGCGATCGCTCATTTCGCGAAGGGCGCGGTCGGGCGTCATTTCAGGGTCTCCAGGTAGCTGACCAGCAGGCGCACCTCTTCGGGTTCCAGCGCGCTGGGTGGCATGGTGGCGCCGGCCTTGAGCGATTGCGGCTGCACGATCCAGGCCGCCAGCAGGTCCGGCCGGTTGGCCACCGTGCCGGCCGCGATCGTCGGGCGGCTGGCCACGTGCGTGAGGTCGGGGCCGAGCGTGCCGCCGGCCGGCGTACCCCGCACGGCGTGGCATTGGGCGCAGTTGCGCGCCAGGAAAAGCGCCTGCCCGCGCAGCGCATCGGGTTGCGCGGGTGGGCTCGCCGGACTGGCCTGCAGCGCCTGCCACTGGGCGTAGCGCTCTGGCGGGTCGGCCGTGATGTTGAACACCATCAAGGCATGCTGCAGGCCGCAGAACTCGGCGCACTCGCCGCGAAAGCTGCCTGCGCGGTCGGCCCGGAACTGGATCGTGGTGGTGCGCCCGGGAAGCATGTCCTTCTTGCCGTGCAGCTGCGGAACCCAGAAGCTGTGGATCACGTCGACGCTCTTCAGCGTCACGACCACAGGCCGGCCGACCGGGACATGCAGATCGCTCGACACCTCGAAGCCAGGCCCGTCGGGGTCGTTCGCGTAGCGCGTGCGCCACCACCACTGGGCGCCAACCATCTCGATGTGCAGCGCGTCGTTCACCGGCAGTCGCGAGAGCGCGCGATCGGTCAGCACGTCGAGCGCGACCAGCCCGGCCAACGCGGCGCCCGAAAGCAGCGAGGCGATCAGCACCACGCGGGTCGCACCGGGTTCATGGCGCTCGCCGCGCGCCGGTTCCGAGGACTCGCGGCGGGCCCGGCGGGTGGCCCGCACGAGCGCCATCATCAACGCCAGCAGGACCAGCGTGAAGACGGCGATGCAGACCCAGACGGTCAGCTGCCACAGCGAATGGATGCGGGCGGCCTGGACGCCGGCTGGGTCGAGTGCCCCCTGCCCTGCGGCGGCATCGGACGCGCAGGCCGCGAGCAGGGCCCACGTCACGCGATGTGCCCACACGGTCGGGGCATGGAGGCCAGGCAGTGGCAATTTTCCCTCGCAGGTGCTTTTGTTGGTGAAGTGCCCCGCCGTCCGACATCAGGGCACTGCGTCGACCTACGGAACGCTGGCGCAATCCTGTCCACGGTGTTGTAGGACGAAGCCATCAAATTTATTCCACTGAGGCATCACCATGAGCGAGCAAAGCAAGGACAAACGATCCGAGGCCTACACCCACTCCGCCGGCGGCTGGGGGTCTCTAAAGGCAGTCACTACCTACCTGCTGCGCGAGGGCATCCCGCTCGCCGGGCCCTCGGCGCTGCGCAAGCAGAACAAGCCTGGCGGCTTTGCCTGCGTTAGCTGCGCCTGGGCCAAGCCCGCCGATCCGCATCCGGCCGAGTTTTGCGAGAACGGCGCCAAGGCGACCGCCTGGGAACTCACCAGCAAGCGCAGGACCGCGCAATTTTTCAGGGAGCACACGGTTGGCGAGTTGCTCTCATGGAGCGACCATCAACTCGAAGAAGGCGGCCGCCTCACCGTGCCGCTGCGCTGGGACGCAGAAAGCGACCGCTACATGCAGGTCGGCTGGAACGAGGCCTTCGCCGAGATCGGCGCCCAGCTGCGGCTGCTCCAGGCCGAGGACCCGAAGTCGGTGGTCTTCTATGCCTCCGGGCGCGCCTCGCTGGAAAGCAGCTACATGTACCAGTTGCTGGCCCGTCTATATGGCAATAACAACCTGCCCGACAGTTCGAACATGTGCCACGAGAGCACCTCGGTGGCCCTGCCGAAGACCATCGGCGTGCCGGTCGGCACAATCACGCTGGACGACTTCAAGCATACCGACGCGATCTTCTTCTTCGGCCAGAACACCGGCGTCAGCAGCCCGCGCATGCTGCACGACCTGCAGGACGTCCGCAAGCGGGGCGTGCCGATAGTGACCTTCAATCCATTGCGAGAACCCGGCTCGTTGAGTTTCGCCAATCCGCAGTCGCCCACCGACATGCTGACGCCGCACGAAACGCAGATCAGCACCCAGTACCTGCAACTGAAGAACGGTGGCGACCTCGGCGCGATCACCGGCCTCTGCAAGGCGCTGGTCGAGGCCGACGACGATGCGCTGCGCACTCAGCAGCCTCGCGTGCTTGACGCCGCCTTCATCGCCGAGCACACCCGTGGTTTCGAACCCTTCGCAGCGCACCTGCGCGCCACTTCCTGGACGGACATCGAACGCGAGTCCGGCCTGACGCGGGCCAGCCTCGAGGAGGCGGCCGGGGTCATCGCCCGCGCTCGCGCCGTGATCGGGGTTTATGGCATGGGTCTGACGCAGCACCGCAAGGGGGTGCAGAACGTGCAGATGGTGTCGAACCTGCTCCTGCTGGGGGGCCATATGGGCCGACCCGGCGCAGGCATCCTGCCGGTGCGTGGCCACTCCAACGTGCAAGGCCAGCGCACCGTCGGCATCACCGAGAAGCCCGAGTTGGCGCCGCTCGACAAGCTGGCTGAGCTGTACGGCTTCGAGCCGCCGCGCGAGAAGGGGCTCAACACCGTCGAGGCCTGCGAGGGGGTGCTCGACGGCAGCGTCAAGGCCTTCATCGGATTGGGCGGCAACTTCGTGCGCGCCGTGCCCGACACCGACCGCATCGAGCCGGCCTGGCGTCGCTTGCGTCTGACCGTGAACGTGGCGACGAAGCTGAACCGCAGCCACCTCGTCCATGGCGAGGTGGCCTACCTGCTGCCCTGCCTGGGTCGCATCGAGATCGACCGCCAAGACGGCGGCGAGCAGATGGTGTCGATCGAGGACTCGACCGGCTTCATGCATGCCTCCAAGGGCGTGGCGGAACCGGCCGCGTCGACCTTGAAATCCGAGCCCGCCATCATCGCTGCGATCGCCCGCGCGACATTGCCGCCAAACGCTAGGGTGCCATGGGACGAATGGGTCGCTGACTACGCCAAGGTCCGCGACCACATCGCACTGGCGCTGCCGGAGATCTTCCATGACTTCAATGACAGGCTGAAGGCGCCGGGCGGCTTCCGCCGGCCGGTTGCCGCCTGCGAGCGCCAGTGGAAGACGGAGACTGGAAAGGCCAACTTCCTGGGCTACGAAACCCTTGTGGCGGACCCCGATACGCCCGAGACGGGCGCCGACGTGCTCCGGCTCATGACGCTGCGCAGTGACGACCAGTTCAACACCACTATCTACAGCCTCGATGACCGCTTCCGCGGCATCCACGGGACGCGCAAGGTGCTGCTTGTGAATATCCGCGATATGAAGCGCCTGGGCCTGGCCGAAGGGGCGATCGTGACCGCCCGCACGGCCGTCGACGACGGCCACCTGCGCGAGGTGGCCGGCCTGCGGATCACCCCATTTGACATTCCGCCGGGCTGCGTTGCGGGCTACTACCCGGAGTGCAACCCGCTGGTGCCGCTGGCCCACCACGCAGAAGAAAGCAAGGTGCCGGCGGCAAAGGCCATTCCGATCCGCCTGCATGTCACCGCCGAGGCCTCCCATGTATGAAGCGTCGACGCTGCAGCAGGACGTCACCCAGTGGGGCATCGCGCCCGCCCGGAGGGTCAGTGACCGGGTGCTCGAGGAGACACCTGTCGCCATGGTCTACAACGGCATTTCGCATGCCGTGATGCTGGCCTCGCCGATCGACCTGGAGGACTTTGCGGTCGGCTTCAGCATCACCGAGGGCATCGTCGAATCGGCGGCGCAGATCCACGACGTCGAGCTGGAGCAAGGCCCGGAGGGGATCGCGCTCCAGGTGCGGATCGCCGAAGGGCGCATGGCGGCGCTGAGGCTGCGCCGGCGTGCCCTTGCCGGGCGCACCGGTTGCGGCCTGTGCGGCATCGAGAGCCTGGCCCAGGCGGTCCGACCGCCGAAGCAGGTCGACAGCCGCGGGCACCTACGGTTCGGCGCTCTGGAGGCGGCCTTCGAGCGCCTGTCGCAGGGCCAGGCGCTGCACCGCGAAACCGGCGCCGCGCACGCGGCCGGCTTCGCCGCCTGGGACGGGGAACTGCAGTTGCTGCGCGAGGACGTCGGCCGCCACAACGCGCTCGACAAACTGGTCGGCGCCATGGCGCTCGCCTCGCAGCGAAGTGCGGGCGGCTTCGCCCTCGTCACCAGCCGGGCCAGCTTCGAGATGGTCCACAAGACCGCCGCCGGCGGCATCGGAATGCTTGCCGCGCTGTCTGCGCCTACCGGTTTGGCGATCCGCGCAGCCGAGGTAGCCGGAGTGACGCTGATCGGATTCGCGGGTCGACAGCGGCGCCTGATCTACAGCCATCCCGAGCGCATTGTCGAAGTCACGCCGTCGGAGAACGAGCAGCCTCAGGAAGCGCGCGCACTGTGATACTGAGCGGCGCGTCTGCTCCGACGACGACCCAGCCAGCCTGTGCGTGTCGTGTTGGCCGTCGGCAATTCCGAGCAGAGCGCGAACCAAAAGGCCTCGCCTTCTCTTCGGTGCTGGCACTGCTCATCGGCGCTGAGGTCAACGCGGCGACGACCCGGAGGCTGACGGCTTGCCGGCGTTCAAGTTCCTCGACTTGCCCAAGGACTTCTGCTTTCCGAGACTAAGGCTGGCTCTGCCACGCCTTGCCGGGCGCCGACTAGGAAGGTCATGATTGGGTGCCAATGTAGAACGCCTCAGTTGGAGCAGCGGCGACGGATGTTGAACTAAACTCGCTGCTAGCGCCGTCGACCAATCGCGTGAGCCAGTGCTGGCACCTCCGCAGACAATTCACGCGCCAGGTAGCCAAGCGCGCCGTAGCGCTGCGCGAGTGCCGCGCCAGCACGCGCATGCAGAAGCACGGCCCATGCGCTGGCCTGCAACGGAGGCAACCCACGCGCTGCGAAGCCGCCAATGAGCCCTGCCAGTGTGTCGCCGGAACCGGATGTGGCAAGGCCCGGTCCACCGTCGCCGAAGCGCCACGCGGTACCGTCCGATTCGGCGATGAAAGTAACGGCACCCTTAAGAACCACGCAGGCATTCCAGCGCTGCGCGGCCTCACGTGCCACTGCCAGCGGATGTTCGCAAATGACTTCCTTGGGTAGGCCGCTCAGGTGCGCCATCTCGCCTGCATGCGGCGTCAGAATCACTGGCTGCACAAAAGCCCCTTGTTCTACGACCGACATGGCGAGTGCGTCAAGAACAAGCGCGCTGCTTCGGAACAGCGGCAGCATCTCACGCACGAATGACACGCTACGATCCTCATCCAACATGCCGGGGCCCATTACAAGCGAGCTCACGCTCTCCGCGATCGGCGCCAATGCACGGCAACCGCTCGCGTGAAACCCGCCATCGCGCGTCTCCGCCAGTGCAATGACCGTTGCCTCGGGAATGGCGAGCGCGAGACCGGCCGCGACACGCTCCACCGCCGCGATGGTGAGCTTTCCTGCCCCCGCGCGAAGCGCTGCCCCAGCAGCGAGCAACACGGCACCCGGAATCTCGCGACTGCCGGCGACGATTAGAACGTGACCCCGGCTCTCCTTGTCCGCATCGGCGGCGAGCGTGGGCAGTGGCCACCGCCGCAGCGCGGCTTCCGTCAGGGCCCTAGGATGAGTGTCAGCCATCAGACATTAGGGCTTGGGCCCCGCGGGCCGGTCAGGCTCGCTTGTGACGGGAGTGGCAGCCTCACGAAGCGGCAACGTAAAGTTCACGAGATCCAACTGAAGGACTTCGTCTTTCGTCGTTGCGTCGTTCAGCCCGACAGGAGGTGACCGCGCAGTTAGGCACGTCTCCCTGGCGGTCGATTTCAAGGATTTGGTGCTCATCCATCTGCTCCAGCAGGTAGCGCATGCAGTTCACGATCACCTGATGCGCGACCACCAGTACCCGGCAGCCGGCGTACTCGCGCGTCACCATCTCGAGCAGACTGCGAAGGCGCAGAATCACGTCGCACCAGCTTTCACCGCCGGGCGGACGGAAATAGAACTTGCCGACATGACGGCGCTGCTCGTCGATGCTGCTGCTGGATGCCAAGCTTGGTCAGCCGGTCAAGGATGCCGAACTCCTTTTCGCGGAGGCGCTCGTCTATACGCAGCTTGGACGCATGTCCGCCCGGGTGCACGCCCTGAGCGACAAGCGCCGCCGTTTGCTTCGCGCGAAGGCAGGGAGAGCACAGGATCACCTGCGGTTGCTCGTCTTGTGCCAAGGCACCAAACCATTCGCCCAAGGCCGCGGATTGCGTTTTTCCGAGTTCGGACCACGGAACATCGATGTCTCGCCATTCAAGGGCGATCCGTGCCAAGCCTCCAGCCTCGGCAGCATCGCGTGTCACGTTGCCGGCGCTTTGTCCGTGCCGGATCAGCCAAAGCGTCTGCGGCCAGTTGGAACGCATGTTAGATGGCTCGACAGACGAAGAAAGCGGAGCGATTCACGGCGTCAGCACTACCTTGCGACAATCCTCGAGCTTCTGGTCGAACACCTTGTACCCTTGCGCTGCTTCAGATAGCGGCAGTCGGTGGCTAACGATCACCTCGGAGGAAAGTCGGCCTTCCCCGATATGGGTCAGCAGCTCTGGCAGGAAACGCTGGACATGTGTCTGACCACCTTTGATGGTGATGCCCTTCTCGAAGATGTCGCCAAATAGGAAGCCGTGAAGAAATCCTGTGTACACGCCGGGCACACTGACGACGCCGCCCCGACGCACCGCAGCGATGCACTGCCGAAGTGCCTTTCCGCTACTCGTCTCGATTTTGAGTTTTGTGAGTGCCGTTTCAAGCGCGCTACCCTTGGCTTCGAATCCCACCGCATCGATCACCGCATCGACACCTCGCCGATGGGTCGCCTCGATGATGATCTCGGCCGCATCGACATCGTCGAAGTTGATCGGAATTACACCAAACGTTCGCTGGGCAAACTCAAGTCGATACGGATGGTGGTCGACCATGATGATCTCGCTCGCGCCAAGCATTCGGGCGCATGCCGCAGCCATCAAGCCTACCGGACCGGCACCGAAAATGGCCAGCGTGGATCCTTCTCTTACCTCCGCGTTGAGCACCGCCTGGTATCCGGTAGGAAGGATGTCGCTCAGAAACAGTACCTTTTCGTCGCTCAATGAATCGGGGATTTTGATGGGACCCACGTTGGCTTTCGGCACACGAACCAGTTCGGCTTGCCCGCCAGGGATTCCCCCGTAGGAATGGGAAAATCCAAACAGCGCTGCGCCGGGGCGGATGCCCTTCGGATTGAGGATGGTGCCTTGGTCCGGATTTGTCGACTCGCACGCCGCGAACAAACGCGTGTTGCAGAAGTAGCACGTTCCGCAGGCGATGACGAAGGGGACCACGACTCGATCCCCAACCTTGAGCTCGGTCACTCCTGTACCGGCAGCAACCACTTCGCCCATGAACTCGTGACCGAGGATATCGCCTGAAAGCAGCGTGGGCACCTTCCCTCGATATAGGTGGAGATCCGAACCGCAGATCGCGGTGGCGGTCACGCGAAGGATGATGTCGTCAGGCTCCTGCAGGACGGGATCCTTCACCGTATCAACCCGGACATCCTTGCTGCCGTGATAGACGAGAGCTTTCATGATTACTTTCCTACTGCGGCGTGCCCGTCTTCTCTTGCGGATTGGTCGGGACATCGGGGCGCTCGCCCTTCTTTCCCATCTGCGGCTTAAGTTCGTTTTTTGTAGGCTTGACTTCTGCTCGCGTCATAGCGCCGGTGGGTTCGGCGGGGTTGGGTTGGTTATTGATGGTGGTGGTCGCCTCGCCTTTGGGCAAGTTGGTATTGGCCGTGTTCTTGTGCTCTGCACGGGCTTCCGCCTTCACTGCGTCTCGGGATGCGGGATTGGACCCGTCAGGCCGTTGCGTCGGATTGCCGACGCCTGCGGGAGTCTTGGTGCTGGCTTGGCCCCCTACCGCAGGGTCAGGTGCGGCCGGAACCGACGTGGTCTGCGCGGCGGCGCCGGTGCAAAAGATCAGGGCAATGGTCCAAACAGATATCAGCGCAAATTTCATGATGCTTCCTATCCCCTCGAAACCGAAGGAGTCCCCTCCACTCTAGACTTTGATACGGGGCGCGACGTACGCGCAGTGACCTCTTCAGCGTAGGTCAGGGGCCATGGGTCCAGAACTCGCCCCTGCGAACAACATTTGCGACCTACGAAGGGCCGATGAGAAGATCGTTCAAAGGAGGACGCAGAGGAAAGAAGAAAGCAGTACGAACGCCCCCGGGATAAACGCGAACCGTATCGGTCGACCAGCTCGTAGGAGTTTCCTGAGCGTTCCGAGATCGCGGCGACGGCCCCTCGGGTCGTGCCGGGCATACGAAGCCTCCGCCCTCCTCGAAATGAAGAGCCAAAAAGCGCATGGCGGAGGAGAATCGGCGGCTTGCAGGGGATGCCCTGCCGAGCGCAAAGGCTCCGAGCTGCGCTCCCGCCCTACTGTCGAATCGACACAGTCAGGGGAAAGAAGCGTGGATCCATCCCTATCCCCCGTTCAGTTTGCACGCGGGGGCGATGGCCGGGTAGACACGCTTATCCAAGCTCGACCCACGCGGGCGCATGGTCGCTTGGCCTTTCTCGTCCGCGATACTCGGCGTCGACCCCGGCAGCTCGGAGCTTCGCGCTGAGACCAGGACTTAGGAGAACAAAGTCCATCCTGAACCCCGCGTTGCGGCCAAAAGCGTAGCCGCTAACCCAGAACGTATAGAGTTCCTCGCGCCCCTGAGGGTTGAGATGTCGCGCGCTGTCGACCCAGCCCTGGGCCAGCAGTCGCCGGTACGCTTGTCTGGCCTCCGGCTGGAGCACAGCGTCGAATCGCCACGTACCAGCGTTATAGATGTCGATGTTGGTAGGGACGACATTGAAATCTCCACAAAGGACCACGTCGCGGTCGACAAGCGTTCTCGCATGAGCGTTGAAGCGCTTGAACCACTGAAGCTTGTAGGCGAAGTTATCGCTCGGGACCGGGTTGCCGTTCGGTAGATAGACCGAAGCTACGCGAAGCGGGCCGACGTCCGCTTCCAAATACCTCGCCTGTTCATCCGCGTCACCGCCGGGAAGCCCTCTTCGAACCTCCTCAGGCGCGGCAAGGCGCGACAGAATGGCAACGCCGTGGTGACGCGGTTGACCATGCCAGACAACCTGGTAGCCCGCCGCCTCGATCACATCGTATGGGAATGTCGCATCCCCTGTCTTTATTTCCTGAAGACATGCAACGTCTGGCCTGGTCTCCGAGAGCCATTCAAGGAGTCGCGGCATTCGGCCCTTGACGCCATTGACATTAAAAGTCGCGACCTTCACGTGTTCTCAGTCCCCTTGACGGGTGGCAGGAAGCAACAGTCCGGCGTCATGGTCCCGACCACGCTTATCTAAGAAGACGGAAGCGAGATCAATGATGTCGATAGCCTTGAACGCTAGTGCGACCCCCGCACTAACGGAGAACAAGCGCCAAGGTCTCAGCATCACCAGAAGGCCGCCGGTTGCAGCCGCATACGCGACCAATCGCTGCGGGTGCCGCCTGGCATATCGATGCAGGCCCGGCTCCAGCAATTCATAGGCCAACATTGCTGGCTGGCGACGCCACCAACGCGTCAGGGAGTTCACCTTGACTGGAGGTTCCTTATCTTGAACTAGGCGAAAGGCCCGCGGCTCCCCGGCCCCGTCAGCAGATGTATCAGCCACTTCTCGAAATCCCATCGCGCCCAACAATTCAGCGCGCGATGCCGCCAACTTCGCTTTGGGTGTCAATGGCGCACTGGTGTCATTCATCCTGAACTCCTCGGGCGCCGCTATCCACCGCCGATGCCCACGGTGACCTTTCCGGTACCGGAGCAATTGGTGCAAGGACGTCGATCGGAGTCACGGCCGGAGCCTCCACAATTTCGGCAAATCGTCTCCCCGGTCCCGGGCGTGCCCTGGGGGGCTTCGTCGCCGAGGCTTCTAGCAGGATCCTTGGGGGGGTTTTGCCCCCCGGAGGTTGAGGACTGGTTCATCGCATTCTCCTTTCCCGGTTGAGGATCCCGGCGACACAAGACAGGACCGAGTCAATCCCCTTTTTTGCCGCGCAGCACAGTGGAAGTAGCCTATGGCGTGACATTCCATTCGCGGCCTCCCGGGGAGATGGCTTACCCCTTCGGCGGATCGTTTTCTCGACCGAAATGCCTGTGTTTGCCCATGGCATCGATAAAGTCCGCGATGGCTTCGTCAGCGGCATCAGGAGCTGCAAGGACCAGTCCCGGATCGGGAGAACCGTCGGACATCGTCATTGGGATTTGAGCTTCTGCGAGGAGCGTTTCCGAAGCACCGAACGCCAGGATGGTTTTGCAGTGCCAATACTGGAGCCGCACGAACTCGAGTGTGTGAGCGTCGGCATCGAGAGCCGCTACCGCCCCTTCTCCATCGGGGAGCACCAGGGCGTCAAACAGGACGCCCGGCGAGTTTTCCATGGTCGCGTCCGCGGCGAACTTCTCGCCTCCGATGCCAACATAGGTGCCAAGCCGCGCGCCGATGAGGCGGGGCACGGCGCCGGCGGCCCTTAGTGCCGACACGACTTTGCCAAGCGATGCGCCTTCGACGCCATGCGCGACCAGGACCGCGACCTTGCGGGTGCGGATGCCACCGTCGCCGGGCCGGGCGAACAGCGACAACGCCGGCGAGCTTTCGACTTCGGGGGACGCCGGATTCTCCAGCGCCTTCGGCATCGGGGCGGGCAGGTCCATGCCGAGGTCCTGCGCCAGCCGCGCCGCCAGGTCGGGCGCCGCGTTGAGCAGGCTGGCCACCACGCGCTC
>NZ_JBFTHX010000061.1:0-24396 GCF_056394465.1 Variovorax sp. 10N432 | reverse complement strand
CGTCAACCTCGAGAGGCTTTTTCTCTCCCGCCAGTCACTTCGATCAACTCGCAACCCTTAAAGCTGCTTCGTCGCCGTCGTTTTCAGCGGAGCCTTCGATTATGACACAGTTTTTAGAACCAGATCAAGACCGAAGGGCCTTTTTTGTTCTCGGCGATCTTTCGATCTTCTTCATGTGGGGCCCCTTGAAGTTGCCTTCGAGGAACCCGGCTAAGTTATCCGGCGAAGTTGCCTTCGCGTTTTGCCGAGCCCACGAGTATATGACACTTTTGGGGCCTCGCCAGCACTTCGCTCCGATAATCGCTCCCACATGGCACTCATCACACTCCTCGACGCGCAACTCGCGTTCGGCCACGTCCCGCTGCTCGACCATGCGGACTTCTCTCTCATCGAAGCGGAGCGCATCGGCCTGATCGGCCGCAACGGCGCGGGCAAGTCCTCGCTGCTCAAGATACTGGCGGGGCTCGAGAAGCCCGACGACGGCACGCTCCAGATACAACAGAACGTGCGCGTGACCTATGTCGCCCAGGAGCCTGTGCTGGACATGGAGGCGGACGTCTTCACGGCCGCCAGCGCGGGACTGGGCGAGGTGATCGCGATCCGCGACCAGTACCTGTCGGGCGCGCCCGGGCTGGACCTGGACGCCCTGCAGTCCCAGATCGAGTCCTTCGACGCCTGGAACTGGGAACAGCGCGTGGAAGAAACACTGCATCGGCTGCATCTCGATGGCGCCGCCCGCGTCGGCTCGCTGTCGGGCGGCACGCGCAAGCGCGTCGCCCTGGCGCAGGCACTGGTGGCCGCCCCCGACGTGCTGCTGCTGGACGAGCCCACCAACCACCTGGACCTCGATTCGATCGAGTGGCTGGAGCAGCTGCTGATCGACTTCAAGGGCAGCGTGGTGACCATCACCCACGACCGCAGCTTCCTGAACCGGGTCGCCACCCGGATCGTGGAGCTCGACCGCGGCAAGCTCGGCTCCTACCCGGGCAATTTCGAGCAGTACCTTCTACAGAAGGAAGAGCAGCTGGCCCAGGAAGCGGTGATCAATGCCAAGGCCGACAAGCTGCTGGCGCAGGAGGAGATCTGGATCCGCAAAGGCGTGGAGGCGCGCCGCACACGCAGCCAGAGCCGCATCAGCCGGCTGCAGGAGCTGCGCGCCAACCGCGCGTCGCGGCGCGAGGTGCAGGGCAGCGTGAACATGGACGTGGCCTCGGGGCAGTCGAGCGGCAAGATCGTGGCGGAGCTGACCGAGGCGACGAAGTCCTTCGGCGACAAGACCGTGATCCGCGGCTTCACGGGCACCATCCTGCGCGGCGACAAGGTCGGCCTGATCGGCCCCAACGGCGCCGGCAAGACCACGCTGCTGAAGCTGATCCTCGGAGAGCTCGAGCCCGATGCCGGCAAGATCCGCCGTGGCGCCAACCTGCAGGTGGCCTATTTCGACCAGATGCGCAATGCGCTGAACCTGGACGCCACGCTGGAAGACTTCATCAGCCCGGGCAGCGAATGGATCGAGATCGGCAGCCAGCGCAAGCACGTCAAGAGTTACCTGGCCGATTTCCTGTTCTCACCGGCGCGCGCCCATTCGCCGGTGAGATCGCTGAGCGGCGGCGAGCGCAACCGGCTGCTGCTGGCCCGCCTGTTCGCGCGGCCGGCCAACGTGCTGGTGCTCGACGAGCCGACCAACGACCTCGATATCGACACACTGGAATTGCTCGAGGACCTGCTGCAGAACTACGACGGCACCGTGTTCCTGGTAAGTCATGACCGGACCTTCCTCGACAACGTGGTGACCAGCACCATCGCCTTCGAGGGCGACGGCCGCTGGCGCGAGTACGAGGGCAGCGTGCAGGACTGGCTGACCCAATCCAAGCGTGCCCGCGAGATCGCGCAGCAGCGCGCCGCGGCCGCACCGCCGCCGGCCACCGCCGCCCCGGTCACTGCCGCGCCGCCCCCCGCGGCCGCCGCCAAGCCCGCGGCGACCCGCAAGAAGCTCAGCTACAAGGAACAGCGCGAACTCGAAACGCTGCCGGCGCGGATCGCGGAGCTCGAAGAAGAACAGAAGCGGATCAGCGAGATCCTGGCGCTCGACGGCGGCGCGATCTACGCCACCGACGCCTCGCGCGCGGCCGAGCTGGCCGAACGCCATGCCCGCATCGACGAAGAGCTGATGGCGGCGCTGGAACGCTGGGAAGCGCTCGGGTCCGCAGGCTAGCGGAGGCTTTGTCCGACGCGGCGGGGGACGACGGCGCTCTATATATAGCGCCGTCCTCGCTCTTTTCCTCGCCGCATGCCCTTCAGAAACGCCCTCGGGCGAACCGCAGCCTGTCTCGCACTCGTCCTGGCCTTGGGCCTCGGGGGCTGCGCGGAACTGCCCAAGAACGTCGATCGGCCGGTCTCGACCGCGCTGCCCGCTCCCGCAACGACACCGCTGGGCGAGCTGGTGCAGCAGCGGCGGGCCGCCGCCGGCACGCGCTACGAATCCGGCTTCGTCCTGCTCGACGGGGCACCGGCCGCGTATGGCAGTCGGCTGGCGCTGGTCGAGGGCGCCCGCAAGACGCTGGACCTGCAGTACTACGCGATCCACGCCGACGCCAGCACGGCCCGGCTGCTGAAGGCGGTGCGCGAGGCCGCCGAGCGCGGCGTGCGGGTTCGAATCCTGCTCGACGATCTGCACAGCACCGGCCGGGACGCGGTCGTGATGCGAATGGCGCTGGTGCCGAATGTAGAGATGCGGATGTTCAATCCGCTGGCGGGCGCCCGCGCCTCGACGCTGGGCCGGCTGTTCGGCTCCATCGACGATGCCGCGCGGATCCAGCAGCGCATGCACAACAAGCTGTTCATTGCCGACAACGTGCTGGCGGTGGCCGGCGGCCGGAACCTCGGCGACGCCTACTTCGGCAAGGACCGCAAGGGCAACTTCATCGATCTCGACGTGCTGGTGGCGGGGCCGCTGGTGCAGGACCTGTCGCGCAGCTTCGACGCCTACTGGAACAACGAGCGCGCCTACCCGGTGCAGTCCTTGGTGACGGCCAAGGAACTGGACCAGATCCGCGAGCAGGCGCGCGCCGACGCCAAGGCGGAGCGCGAACGGCAGGCCGGCAACCCGCCGCCGGCCGATGGCGCAGCGGACACCGGCGCGTCCGCCGCCGAGGTCCGCGCGCAGGTCTGGGACGAACGGCCATTGGACCTCCGGACCGCCGATTTCGTCTGGGCCCCGGCGGTCGTGCTGGCCGACAAGCCGGGCAAGATCCCGCCGGACGGCGCCAATGCCAGCGCCGATGTCGGCAAGGCACCCGGACTCACGGTGACGCAGACGGGCCGGCGCCCGCAGGGCGGGGCCGCAAAGAACGATGCGTCGCTTGCTGCCGCAGCCGACGCCGCGGCCGATGGCGAGACGGTGGTCGATGGACTGCTGCAGCTGATCGGCCAGGCCCGCAGCGACCTGCTGGTGATCTCGCCCTATTTCGTGCCCGGCGCCGACATGAAGCAGGCCTTCGCCGCGGCCCGGGCCCGTGGGGTGCGAATCCGCGTGCTGACCAACTCACTGGCGTCGAACGATGCGCCCGTGGCCCATGTGGGCTACGCCCGGCATCGCGACGAACTGCTCGCGATGGGCGTGGAGCTCTACGAACTGCGCAGCGAGCAGGCCGGACTCGGCAACGCATTCGGTTCAGGCAGCGGCGGCGGCAGCGCGCCGGGCGGATCGCGCTCGATGCTGCATTCGAAGGTGCTGGTGATCGACGGCCGGCTGCTGGTGGTCGGATCGATGAACCTGGACCTGCGCTCGCAGCACCAGAACACCGAGATCGCAGTGCTGGTGCGCAGCGATACGCTGTCGCGGACGGCCGCCCAGAAGATCGACCAGGTGATGCGCGAAGGCGCCTGGCACGTGGTGCGCAGCGACGGGCGCATGGTTTGGAAGGCGCCCGAAGGCAGCGGCCTCGAGGACGCCACCGCCGAGCCCGACACCAGCGCGGGCCTGCGGGCGATGGTGAAGCTCTTCGGCCCCCTGGCACCGGACGCCCTGCTCTGAGCGCTGGGCGCAGCCCCGGTCAGATCTGGTCGCGGACCCTCGCGAACACCTTCCAGAAGGTCGCGTCCTGCGCGGTCGCGAAGTTGATCCGCATCAGCGTGGTCGGCGGCCGCCGGGCATGGAACAGCGAGCCGGGCGCCAGCAGATAGCCCTCGTCGAGCATGCGCTGGGTCAGCGCGTCGGTGTCGACACCGGTGTCGACCCAGCCGAACAGGCCGGCCGGCTCCGAGGCCAGCGTGCAGCCGGCGGCCAGTGCCAGCTTGACCGTGCGGCCGCGGGCGCCGTCGAGCCTGACGCGCACCCGCTCGGCATGCCGGCGCAGCTGGCCCTGGTCGATGCACCAGGCCAACGCGCGCTCGAACAGCGCGGGCGAGGTCAGGGTCGCGAGCAGCTTGGTCTCGAGCAGGCGGCCGATCAGCGCCGGCGAGGCGGCGACGAAGCCGATGCGCCAGTTGGGCGCCAGGATCTTGGCGAAGCCGCCGACATAGATGGTGCGCTGCAGCCCGTCCATCGCGCAGAGGCGGGTCGCGTGTTCGGGCGCCAGGTGGCTGTAGGTGTCGTCCTCGACGATGTGGAAGTCGTGCCGGTTGGCGAGCTGCAGCACCCGATGCGCGCTGCCCGGCGTCAGGCTGTAGCCGGTCGGGTTGTGCAGCACGCTCACGCTGACGAAGAGCTTGGGCTTGTGGGCGTCGCCCGCCGTGCAGTAGCGCTCCATCACCTCCAGGTCGGGGCCGTCGGCCTTGCGCGGCACCGGCAGGATGCGCATGCCCAGCGCCTCGAGTCGCGCGAACTCGAGCGCCCAGCCCGGCTCCTCGACCATCACGGGATCGCCGGGCCGCAGCAGGGTGCGGCTCACGATGTCGAGCGCATGGGTGGCGCCGATGGTGGTCACGATCTGCTCGGGCGCGGCCGGCACGCTGATGGCGGCCAGCCGGGTCGACAGGCTGCGCCGCAGGCTGCCGTCGCCCGCCGGCTCGCCATATTGCAGCGACAGTTCCTGCAGCGCCTTGCCGCTGGTCACCCGGCGCACCGCCGCCGGCATGAAGGTCGATTCGAGCCAGTCGGGCGGAAAGACGCCCATGCCGGGCTGCGGCTTGTCGCTCGGGCGATGGAACATGCCGCGGATGAGGGTGCTGGCATCGGCCGCCACCAGGGGCGCGGGTGCCAGGGCCGGCGCCGGGCCGGCGCTGTCCGGCGGCGGACCCGCGGCGGGGCCCGAATCGCGCACGTAGAAGCCGCGCTGGCGGCGCGCCTCGACCAGGCCCTGGGCCAGCAATTGATCGTAGGCGGCGACCACGGTGTGCGGGCTCACACCCTGCTGGCGCGCACACTCTCGAACCGAAGGGAGCCGCGCGCCGGGCGGCAGCAAGCGGTTGCGGATCCGCTCGGAAAAGCGGTCGGCGAGCTGCCCGGTCAGTGACTGGGCGGAGGTTCGTGTCAGCATGACGCGTATTGTTCTGTGTCAATGAGCCGACCGATACAGACAGCGCCTATGTTCGTTTATCTGTACCGGTACTGTAATGGTCATCAGTTTAAAGTGTGTCCCATGAACTGGCAAGAATTCACTGCGCTGCTGGTGTTGGCCACGGCGATGAGTTTCTCGCCGGGCCCCAACACCACGCTGTCGACCGCGCTCGCCGCCAACGGCGGCCTGCCCCGCGCCATGCGCTTCGTCTGGGCGGTGCCGGTCGGCTGGAGCCTGCTGCTCGCCCTGTGTGCGGCCGGCATCGGCGCCCTGGTGGTCGCGGCGCCTTCGCTGCGCTGGTTCATCAAGGCCTTCGGCATCGCCTACCTGCTCTGGCTGGCCTGGAAGCTCAGCGGCAGCCGGGCCCTCGGCCAGGCCGACGGCGCGCAGCTGCGGGTCGGCTTCAAGCAGGGCGTGATGCTCCAGTTCCTCAACATCAAGGCCTGGCTGCTGGCTCTGACCCTGGTCGCCAACTTCATCGCCGGCCAGCCCGATGCCTTGCAGCGCTACGCGATCGTGGCGCCGGTGATGCTGGTCTATGCCTTCGCCAGCAACTTCCTCTATGCGCTGGCCGGCGCCGTGCTGCGCCACTGGCTGGCCCAGGGACAGCGCCTGCTGTGGTTCAACCGCGCGATGGCGGCCCTGCTGGCACTCACGGCCTGGTGGATGGCGGGCGCATGAAGACCAGGGACGAAACCCTCGGCATGTGGCTGGGCGTGCTCGGCGTCGCCATCTTCGCGGTGACGCTGCCGATGACCCGGCTGGCGACCGGGACGCAGGCCGCCCCGCAGCTCTCGCCCTGGTTCGTGACGCTCGGGCGGGCGGCGCTGGCCGGCGTCCTGTCGGTGATCTTTCTGCTCGTCACCCGCTCGCCGCGACCGCAGCGCGTGCACTGGAAGCCGCTCGGCATGGCGGTGCTCGGCAACGCGATCGGCTACCCCTTGCTGCTCGCCTATGCGCTGCGCGTGGTCAGTGCCAGCCATGCCGCGGTGATCACCGCGCTGCTGCCGCTGGTGACCGCGGCCTGCGCCGCCTGGGTGCTGCACCAGCGCGCGCGCCTGGGCTTCTGGCTCTGCGCCATCGCCGGCAGTGCGCTGGTGGTCGCGTTCTCGGTGCTGCGGGCCCAGTCGCACGGCGGCGGTTTCGGCTTCGAGTGGGCCGACGTGCTGCTGGTGGGCGCAGTCGTGGCGGCATCGCTGGGCTACATCTACGGCGCCCAGGTGACGCCGGCGCTCGGCGCCGAGCGCGTGATCTGCTGGGTCTGCGCGATGGCGCTCCCGGTGACCTTGCCCGGCACCCTGGTGCTGTGGCCCGCACAGCCGGTGGCGGCTTCGGCCTGGGTCGGCTTCGTCTACGTCGGCGTATTCTCGATGTGGATGGGCTTCTTCGCCTGGTACCGCGGACTGGCCATGGGCGGCGCCCTGCGCGTCAGCCAGACCCAGCTGCTGCAGCCGTTCCTCTCGATCCTGGCGGCCGTGCCGCTGCTCGGCGAGCCGCTCGATGTCGTCACCCTCGGCTTCGCCGCGGCCGTGGTGGCCACCGTGGTCGCAGGCAAGAAGCTGTCCCAGCCGCGCGCGCCGCTGGTCGCCGCCGCGGCCTCCCGTTAGTCTCTCGCACTCCAAAGGACACAACATGAACTGGAAACTCGCCGCCCGCGCCGAAAAGATGAATCCTTCGGTGCTGCGTGAAATCCTCAAGGTCACCGAACGCCCCGGCATCATCAGCCTGGCCGGCGGCCTGCCCTCGCCCAAGGCCTTCCCGATCAACGCCTTCGCCGAAGCCTGCGCCGAAGTGCTGCACAAGGACGGCCAGGCCGCCCTGCAGTACGGCGCGAGCGAAGGCTACACCCCGCTGCGCGAAGCGGTGGCCGCGATGCTGCCCTGGCCGGTCGACCCGGCGCAGGTGCTGATCACCACCGGCTCGCAGCAGGGCCTGGACCTGGTCGCCAAGGTGCTGCTGGACCCCGGCAGCCGGGTGCTGGTCGAGACGCCGACCTACCTCGGCGCGCTCCAGGCCTTCTCGCCGATGGAGCCGGAGCCGGTCAGCGTCGCCAGCGACAACGAGGGCGTGGTGGTCGACGACATGGTCGCCAAGGCGCAGGACGCGCGCTTCATTTACCTGCTGCCCAACTTCCAGAACCCGACCGGCCGCACCATGACCGAGGAGCGCCGCGCCGCGGTGTCGGCCGCCGCCGCCAAGGCCGGCCTGCCGATCGTCGAGGACAACCCCTACGGCGAGCTCTGGTTCGACAGCGCGCCGGCGCTGCCGCTCACGGCCCGCAACCCCGAAGGCTGCATCTACCTGGGCTCGTTCTCGAAGGTGCTGGCACCGGGCCTGCGCCTGGGCTTCATGGTGGCGCCCAAGGCGATCTTCCCCAAGCTGCTGCAGGCCAAGCAGGCGGCCGACCTGCATTCGCCGAGCTTCAACCAGCGCATGGTCCACGAGGTCATGAAGGACGGCTTCCTGTCGCGCCACGTGCCGACCATCCGGGCCCTCTACAAGCGCCAGTGCGAGGCCATGGTGGCGGCGCTGCAGCGCGAGATGAAAGGCCTGTCGGTCGAGTTCGTCAAGCCGGCCGGCGGCATGTTCCTGTGGGTGCGGCTGCCCGAGGGCATCGATACCGTGGCGCTGCTGCCGAAGGCGGTCGAGCGCGGCGTGGCCTTCGTGCCGGGCGCGCCTTTCTATGCCGGCCAAGGCGATCCGCGCACCTTGCGCCTGTCCTTCGTGACCGCCAGCGTCGACGAGATCGACACCGCGATCGCGGCCCTGGCCGAGGTCGTGCGCGAACAGCTTGCCCACCACATGGCGGCCGAGGTGCAGCGGCAGCTGGCCGCCAGCCCCGCCTGACAAAAGAAAAGGCCGCAGCAACGGCTTCCAGCGCGCTCTGCTCGCTGCGATGATGGCGGGCCGGCGCTACGGCTCTCGCTCGCCTCGTCCATCGAAGGATCTCCGACATGCTCAATATCTGGGGGCGCATCAGCTCCATCAACGTGCGCAAAGTGGTCTGGTGCGCCCAGGAACTCGGGCTCGATTTCCAGCGCACCGAGGCGGGCGGCCGCTTCGGCGTGGTGCAGACGCCCGAATACCTGCAGCTCAACCCGAACGCCATGGTGCCGACCATCGACGACGGCGAGGGCGCCGACCGGGTCACGCTGTGGGAGTCGAACGTGATCGTGCGCTACCTGTGCGCCAAGCACTCGCCCGGCAAGCTCTATCCCGAGCCGCTGGCCGCACGCTTCGACGCCGAACGCTGGATGGACTGGCAGCAGACCACCTTGAACCCGGTCAGCGGCGGCGCCTTCAGGCAATGGATCCGGACGCCGCCCGAGCAGCGGCAGCCCGAGGCGATCGCCTATTCGGTGCGCGCCACCGAGCCGCTGTTCGCACTGCTCGACGCCCATCTCGCCAGCCGCGCGTTCATGTGCGGCGACCATTTCACGATGGCCGACATCCCGGTCGGCTGCGAGGCGCACCGCTGGTTCGGGCTGCCCCAGACCGAATACACGCGGCCGGCCTGGCCGCATGTCGAGCGCTGGTTCGCCGACCTGCGCACCCGCGCCGCCGCCCGCGGCGTGCTCGACCTGGCCCTCGAATGACCACCACCATGATCTCCCGCCCCTTCAAGCAGGTCGACGTCTTCACGTCGACGCCCTATTTCGGCAATCCCCTCGCGGTCGTTCTCGACGGCAGCGGCATCGACGACGCCGCGATGCAGCGCTTCGCCGCCTGGACCAACCTGTCGGAGACCACGTTCGTGCTGCCGCCGACCGAGCCGACCGCCGACTACCGGGTGCGCATCTTCACGCCGGGCGGCGAACTGCCCTTCGCGGGCCATCCGACGCTCGGCAGCTGCCACGCGTGGCTGCAGGCCGGCGGCAAGCCGAAGGCGGCCGGCCACATCGTGCAGCAGAGCGCGGTGGGCCTGGTGCCGATCCGGCGCGAGGGAGAGCGCCTGGCCTTCGCCGCGCCGCCGGTGAAGCGCATCGCGCCGAGCCCGACCTTGCTGGCCAAGGTCGCGGCCGCGCTGGGGCTGAAGGCGCAACAGATCGTCACCGCCCAGCTGCTCGACAACGGGCCCGCCTGGCTCGGGCTGCTGCTCGCCGATGCCGACACGGTGCTCACGCTCAAGCCCGACCACCGCGCGCTGCGCGAACTGGGGCAGAAGGTCGGCGTCGCGGGCCTGCCGTCGTCGGCCGCCTCGCCGGTGCTGATCGCGCGCTCGAACCGCGAGGCGCGCGCCTTCGCGCGCACCGAAGAAGCGCCGGCCGACATCGAGGTGCGCGCCTTCGCGGCACCGGTCGGCATCGAGGAAGACCCGGTCACGGGCAGCTTCAACGCCAGCCTGGCGCAATGGCTGATCGCTGACGGGCATCTGCCTGAAAGCTATGTCGCGGCGCAAGGCCAGACCCTGGGGCGCGCGGGCCGTGTTCACATCCAGCGCGATGCCGACGGCCAGGTGTGGGTCGGCGGCGACTCGGTGACCTGCGTCGACGGCAGCGTCATGCTCTGACGACCACGCTGCGCTGAAACGGCCCGCACCATGCCGACGCGCATCGACCACCTCGTGCTGGCCGCCCGCAGCCTCGACGAGGGGGTGCGCTGGTGCGAAGCGACTTTCGGGGTGACGCCCGGCCCCGGCGGCATTCATCCGCTGATGGGCACGCACAACCGCCTGCTGAAGATCGGATCGGCCGCGTTCCCGCGCGCCTACTTCGAGATCATCGCGATCGACCCGCATGCGAAGCAAGCGCGCGCCGGCGGCGTCCGCCACCGCTGGTTCGATCTCGACGACGGCGCGCTGCAGGCCGCGCTGGCGCGCCACGGCCCGCGGCTGGTGCACTTCGTGGCCGAGGTGCCGGACATCGAGGCGGCGGTGCATCGGCTGGCCGCGCTGCGCATCGACCGGGGCCACATCATCGAGGCCTCGCGCGACACGCCGGCGGGCCGGCTCTCGTGGCGCATCACGGTACGCAATGACGGCCAGCGGCTTTTCTATGGCGCGCTGCCGACGCTGATCGAATGGGGGGCCGTGCATCCGACCGACAGCATGGGCGACTCCGGCGTCGTGCTGCGTGCGCTGGAGTTGTCGCATCCGCGGGCGGGGGACCTGGGGGCGGCGTTGGGGACGATCGGGTTGTCGGAGCTGTCGCTGACCTCGGGCGCACCGGGCCTGCGGGCGATGTTCGACACGCCGCGAGGGCCGGTGACGCTATGGTCCGGGGGCGTTTGAAGCACCCGCCCGACACCCAACGCCAGGTCCAACCGGGTTGCAGCGAGGCGCGCAGCGTGTCGTTGATGCGCGTTTGCCAGCCATCGCCCGTGGCACGCAAGGCGGCGAGCACGTCCGCGTCAATCCGAAGTTTGACCGGCTCCTTGGTCACCGCCTGCACGCTACCCACCGGGCGGCCTGCTGGGCCTGCTGCTGAACGATGCCGGCACGGTGCTCACGCTCAAGCCCGGCCACCGCGCGCTGCGTGAGCTGGGGCATGGAACCTGGGGTCTCGGGCCGATCCAACGCCTGAAAAGGCGGTTCATGCCGCAGTCACTTTCCTGACTCGCGAGCGGATACGGCGCATTGTCGGGAGCAGCGCGCAGGTCGATGAATCAGCCGCAAGTGCGCCGCTAGAGTGCACGCTGCCTGTCCATCCGTCTTCGCATGAACCGACCCCGCGCTGCCAAGCCTCACCCCCTGTTTTCCCGCTTCGCGGCGGCGCCGAAGCCGGCCGGGCCCGACGCGCTCTACGAGCAAGCCCTGGCGCTGTACCAGCAACGCCACTGGGAGGCGGCCATCGCCCTGTGTCGCGACAAGCTGCTGCCGCAAGCACCTCACCATCGGGACGGCCTCTCGCTGCTCGGCGCGGCGTGCTTCCTGCAAGACGACCTGCCGGCCTCCGATCGCTATCTGCAGGCAGCGATCGCAGCAGGCGCGGGCGCAGAGACCCACACCAACCTCGGCGTCACGCTGAATGCGCTGCATCGGCCGGATGAAGCCGAGGCCGCCTACCGGCGGGCCGTGGCGCTCGATCCGCGGCAGGCCAAGGCCTGGAACAATTTGGGCAACCTGCTGGCGCGCAGCTTCCAGGCCAGCCGCCGCGACGAGGCCCTGCATTGCTACCGGCAGGCGCTGGCGGCCAAGCCCGACTACGCCAATGCCCATACCAACCTGGGACGCGAACTGGAGAACCGCAAGGATCTGGCCGGCGCCGAGAAGTGCTATCGCGAGGCCTTGCGGCTCCAACCCCGCTTCCTGCCAGCCATCGGCAATCTGGCCGCCCTGCTCAAGCGGCTGAAGCAACCCGCGGAGGCGCTGAAGTACTACCGGCAGGCCATCCTTCTCGATCCGCGCGATCCCGCCTTCATCGGCAACGCGCTCGGCCTCTGCCGCGAAGTCGCGGATTGGCGCACCGACGGCAGGGCGACGGTCGCCAGTCTCGTGGCGGCACTGGAGCGCGATGGGGCGAGCGACCTGGCACCCCTCTATCTGCTGGCCTGGCCGGAGTGCGGTGCCGAACTGCAGCGCAGCGCGGCGCGGCGCTTTGCAACGAAGCGATGGGCCTGGGCGCTGGCGCAGCCGCCGCTGGTTGACGCCGCCACGGCGCGCGAAGGACCGTTGCGCATCGGCTACCTGTCGGCCGACTTCCGCAACCATCCGGTGGCCCACCTGGTGACCGAGGTGATCGCCGCGCAGGATCGCACGCAGTCCGAAGTGTTCCTCTATGCCTATGGCCCGCCAGCCGACGACCCGCAGCGCCGCGCCCTGCAACGCGCCGCCGACCACTTCACCGACATCGGCGCCATGGACGACCTCGATGCCGCGCGGCGCATCCGCGACGACGGCATCGACGTGCTGGTCGACCTGACCGGCTACACGACCCATGCGCGGCTCGCGATCACCGCCCTGCGCCCTGCGCCGGTGATCGCCTCGTGGCTCGGCTACATCGGAAGCCTGGGTGAACCGCGCCTGGCCGACTATGTGATCGGCGACGCCATCGCCACGCCCCCGGCGCTGGCGCACCAGTTCAGCGAAACGCTGGCCCTGATGCCCGAGTGCTACCAGCCCAATGCGGCCCTGTATCCGCTGCCGCCACCAGCCAGCCGTGCCGACGAGGGCCTGCCCGAGGACGCGCTGGTGTTCTGCAGCTTCAACCAGATCTTCAAGCTCACCCCGCAACTGTGGGACGACTGGTGCCACATCCTGCAGGCCGTGCCCGGCAGCGTCTTGTGGCTGGCGCCGCCCGGGTCCGAGACGACGGCGCAGAACCTGCGCGAGGAGACCGCCCGGCGCGGCGTGGCGCCCGAGCGCCTGGTCTTCGCCCAGCGGCGGCCGCTGGCGGCGCACCAGGCGAGGATCGCGCTGGCCGACATCGCGCTGGACACCTTTCCCTACAACTCGGGCACCACGGCCAGCGACGTGCTGCGCGCCGGCGTGCCACTGGTCACGCGCGCGGGCGAGACCTTCGTGAGCCGGATGGCGGCGAGCCTGCTGAACACGATCGGTTCGCCGGAACTGGTGACCGCGGACAGCCCGGCGTACCGGCGACTGGCGATCGCCTTGGCGAAGGATGCGCCACGCCGCCACGCCTTGCGCGCCACCTTGGCCGAGCGAGTAGCGAGTTCCGCACTGTTTCAGCCCGAGCGCTTCGCGCGGCAGTTGGATGCGTTGTTTCGCGCCATGCATACGCAGGCGCTGGAGGGGCGGAGGGAGATCATTCAACTGGCAAGCGGCAATTGAACCCGTTGCCCTCGGACCGCGCGCTCAAGGAATTCCCGCGCGGACTGTTCAGAACTTCTTGGGTATGAACGCCCCGCGCGCATCAAGCACGAAGGGCGTTTTCATCTTGTCACTCTGTCTCAGACACGGTCACTGGCACTGCAATCTTCCTGAAAGTAGCTGCGACTAGCCACCCACCCCCAGCCAGGGCAGCAAGATCGCCGCATCCGCCCGGATCCGCAAATCGGCCGCCTCGCCGTCGTAGCGGCTGTTCACTTGCGCGATCTGGTTGTTGTAGTGGTCGTTCTCGGCGATCAGCACGTCCAGCAGGGTGCGCCGGCCGAGGTGATACCACTGCTCGTAGAAGATCTTGCGCACGCGGTCGGAGTCCTTGATCAGCGGCGTGTACTCCTCGGCCCGGCTCAGCGCGGCGTCGCGCTGCTGGGCCGAGGTCCGCAGCCGGTACTCGAGGTCGCGCGTGGCGGCCATCGCCTTTTCCTCGCCGGCCTGGGCGCGGCCGAACGCCGCCCGCTCGGACGCGGCCGCGGAGCCGCCCTGGAAGGCGTTCCACTGCACCGACAGGCCGGTCGCCCACGGCTGTGTGTTGCCGTTGATGTCCTGCTGCGTGGATTTCGACACCACCCAGTTGAGCTGCGGGTAGCGCGAGGCGTGCACCGATTTCGCATACAGGTCCGCCGCCTTGGCCTCGGCCCGCGCCTGGCGCAGCGCGGGATGCTCGGGCGCCGCGAGCAGCGCCTCCTGGACGTCGACCACCGGCGTGCCCCAGGTCAGCTGCGGTGGCAGCTTGACCTCTTCGCCGACCAGCTTGGCCAGGTTGATCTCGACCTCGCGCATCCTCGCCGCCACCAGGTCGCGGGTCGCCAGCGCCTGCAGGCGGCGACCGCGCGCCTGCACCAGTTCGCTGTCGCGGCCGCGGTCGCTCTTGACGATCTCGGCCAGCATGTCGACCAGTTCGGTCATGCGGCCGACGTACGCATCGCTGAGCACCATCGCCTGCTGGTTGCGGCGCAACTCGATCAGCGCACTGACGGTGTCGTAGGCCACCTGCTGGCGCACCTGCAGCATCTGTTCGCGTGCCGCGTTGGCGGTCTCGGTGCGGCTCTCGACGGTGCGGCTGATGCGCCCCCAGTCGTACACCGGCGTCGTCAGCTGCACGTTGCCGTAGGCATCGCGGGAGGTGTCGTTGGTGCCACTGCCGAATGTCGCCGACTGCGAAGCCGCGCCGACCTGCAGTTGCGGCCAGCGCTGGCCCTTGGCCTCGTCGATATCGAAGCGGGATGCCTCCCACCGGGCGGTGGCCTCGCGCACATCCGGACTCACCGCCAGGGCCTTGGCAACCGTGCGCTCGAGGAAGTCGTGCGCCGGCTCGCCGCCCGGCGCCGGGCCGCTGGCGGGGACGGAAGCAGGGGCCGGGACGGCGGCCGTGGGCGGCGCGTCCTGCGTACCGCCGAGCGGGGCTGGCGCGCCGTCGGTCCACTGCTTCTCGGGCGCCGGTGGGGCCGGTTCGGCCTCTGCCATGGGTGGCGGCGGCGGAGGTGCCGCTGGCACCGGTGCTGGCAATGATGGTGGTGCCGCAGCGGCAGGTGCCGGCGCAGGCACAGGCGCAGGCACAGGCGCAGGCACAGGCACAGGCACAGGCGCCACGGGCGCCGCCGGCGCGGCCCGGATGACCGGCGCAGGCGCAACCGGCTTGGCGACCGCCGCCGGGCCGTCGTCGGCAAAGCTGCCCCACTCCAGCACCCGCGGTGGCTCCGCGGATGCGTCCTGGGCCATGGCCTGGGCGCTCAGCGACAAAGGCAGCAACACCATGGCGCGCACCAGTCGACGCCCCACGGTCGGAGCGCCGCCCGGCGAGCGCTTCCTGAACTCGGAATGCTTCACGCTCAACGCTCCCGAAAGGCTTCACGCGCCTTCAGCACCGGCTTCAACAGGTAGCTGAGGATCGATTTCTCGCCCGTGCGGACTTCCACCGTGGCAGTCATGCCCGGAATGATCGGGAACTCCTTGCCGCCGGCGGACAGCGCCGCGCGGTCGGTGCGCACCATCAGGCGGTAGTAGGTCGCATCAGCGCGGCCCGCGCGGGCCTTCTCGTCGTCCTTCAACGTATCCGGGCTCAGGTGCTCGACCGTGCCATGCAGGCCGCCGTAGATCGCGTAGTCGTAGGCCGAGATCTTCACGGTGGCCGGCAGTCCCGGGCGCACGAAGGCCACGTCCGACGGCTTGATCTTGGCCTCCACCATCAGTTGGTCCTCCAGCGGCACGATTTCCATGATGTCCGCGCCCTGCTGGATCACGCCGCCGATGGTGGTCACGCGGATGTTCTTCACCGTGCCCTTGACCGGCGCCTTGACCGTGGTGCGGTTCATCACGTCCTCGCGCGCACCGACGTTCTCCTTCGACTGCGCGAGCTCGCCCTCGAGCCGGGTCAGCTCCGAGTTGGCGTCGGCCCTGAACTTGTTCTGGCGCTCGGCGATCTGCAGGCGGAATTCGTTGGCCTGGCGCTTCATGCGCAGGATTTCCACTTCCGACATCAGCCCGCGTGCGGACAGCGGCTCGGACAGCGAGACTTCCTTCTCGGCCAGTTGCAGGCTGCGCTGCAAGGCCTGGACGCTCTCGTTCAAGGTCTGGCGCCGGGCGTTGAAGGCCTGGGTCTCGTCGCGCACGATCGAGGGCACCGCCTTCACGTCGGGCGGGAAGTCCAGGGGCGTCTGGTAGGCCTCGGCGCGCAGCCGGGCGATCGACCCCTTGAGGGCCAGCACCTTGGACAAGCCTTCGCGATAGGCCGCCCCGGCGCGCGTCGGGTCGATCTCGAGCAGGGTCTGGCCCTTCTCGACGATGTCGCCTTCCGACACGTTCATGGTCTCCAGGATGCCGCCCTCCAGGCTCTGGATGATCTGCTCGCGGCTGGCCGGGATCACCCGGCCTTCGCCATGCGTGATCTCTTCGACGCGCGCGAAGTGCGCGCAGACCACGGCCACCACGAGGATGACCGCGATCAGGTAGAGCACCAGCATGCTGCCGGGCGTCTTCTGGACCAGCATCGCTTCGCGCAGGTCCTGCACGAACGCGAGGTCCTCGGCCTTGGCGCGGCCGCTTGGGCCGCGAGACGGCGGGGTGGCCCGCGGCGTGGGCGTCGCGAGGGCAACGGTGTTGGCTTCGCTCATGCCTGGCTCCCTTGTGCTTGGTCGTTGTTGGCCGCGCCGTTGTTGGCGGAACCGTTGTTGGCAGCGGTCCCGCTGGTGCGCAGGCGCTCCATCACAACCGCCTTCGGGCCGTCCATGAAGACCTTGCCTTCGGCATCCATGACCACGATGCGGTCGACCAGGTCGAGCACCGACAGGCGGTGCGTGGCGACCACCACGGTCTGGCCCTGGGTGGCCGCCGCCATGCGGCGCAGGAAGTAATGCTCGGTCTGCAGGTCCATCGAACTGGTGGGCTCGTCCATCAGCAGGATGCGCGGGCGCAGCAGCAGGCAGCGCGCCAGTGCGACCAGCTGGCGCTGTCCACCCGACAGGCCCTGTCCGCCTTCGCCGATGGGCATGTCGAAGCCGCGCGGATGGCGCGCCGCGATGGCGTCGAGGCCGGTCAGCCGCGCCACCTGGAGGAACGCCGCGGTGCTCGCGCCCGGATCGCCGATGGTCACGTTGTCGCGCAGCGTGCCGTGGAACAGGCGCGGCTCCTGGCTCAGCATGCCGACCGCCGCGCGCACGTCCGCCGGGTCGATCTGGCCGACGTCGACGCCGTCCATCAACACCTGGCCGCCGGTGGGCTGGTAGAGGGCCGCCATGATCCGCAGCAGGGTCGATTTGCCGCTGCCGATGTTGCCGAGCACGCCGACCCGCTCGCCCGGCCGGATGTCCAGGCTGACGCCCTGCAGCACCGGCGGCGACGGCTGCATCGGCGGCGCCGGGTAGGCGAAGTTGATGCGCTTGAGCGTGATCTGGCCCGCGAAATCGGGCTTGGCGAGGTAGCGGCGGTCGGGCGCCCGGTCGGAGGGGCGGGCCATCACCTGGTTGAGCGAGGTCAGCGCCGTCTTGGCCTGCTGGAATCGCACCGCCAGCCCCACCACCGCGGCCAGCGGCGCGGTCGAGCGCCCGGCCAGGATCACGGTGCCGAACAAGGCGCCCATGCTCAGCGTGCCGTCGTGGATCAGGTAGACGCCCCAGGTGACGAGGATCACGGTCTGGATCTGCTGGATGAAGGTCACCGTGTTCACCGCCAGGCTGGACAGCTTGCGCGACTTCATCGAGCTGGTTGCGGCCAGGGCACTGAAGTTTTCCCACTTCTGCTGCATGACGCCTTCGCCGCGCACGGCCTTGAGCGACTCCATGCCTTCGATCGATTCGATCAGCAGGCCCTGCTTCAGCGAGCCCTCGCGCAGGTTTTCCTGCATCACGCGGGCCAGGGGCCACTGGATGGCGACGCTGAGCAGGATGATGACCGGGATCGAGGCCAGCGGCACCAGGGCCAGCGGCCCGCCGATCAGCGCGATGATGCCCACGAACAGCAGGCAGAACGGCAGGTCGGAAAGCGTCGAGATCGTGGCCGAGGTGACGAAGTCGCGCACCGACTCGAATTCGCGCAGCTGGTTCGCCGACGACCCCGAGGAGGCCGGCTTGTGCTCCATGCGCGTGGCCAGCAGCTTGCGGAACAGCATGGCGCCGAGGATCAGGTCGGCCTTCTTGCCGGCCACGTCGACCAGGTGCGAGCGCACGTGGCGCGCGCTGAACTCGAACACCATCGCGAAGCTCACGCCGATGGCAAGCGACCAGAGCGTGGCGTAGGCCTGGTTGGGCACCACCCGGTCGTACACGTTCATCGTGAAGAAGGTGCTGGCCAAGGTCAGGATGTTGATCAGCAGGGCCGCCAGCGCGGCGCTGTAGTAGTAGCGGCGGTAACGCCAGAGCGTCGAGAACAGCCAGTGCCCCGGCGCCGTCTCGGCCGCCGGTCCGGCGCGGTCGTCCAGGCTCGGCTGCGGCTTGGCCAGCAGCGCGTGGCCGCCGTAGAACTCTTTGACGTCGTCCGCGTTCACGTTGACGCTGACGCCGCCCGCTTCCGGGAACAGGATGTCGTAGCTTGCGGTCTTGCCGCTGCCGTGGCGCGCGGTCAGCACGCAGGCCTTGCCGTCCTTGCGCAGCGCCACCACCGGGAACAGATAGGAGAGCAGGCTGCCGATGTCGCGCTCCACCCAGCCGGCGTCGATGCCGGCCTGCCCGAGCATGCGCACCGCCACCGAGGGCGTCAGCCGCGCCTCGCGCGGCAATCCCGCCTGCAGGGCGGGCTCGCTGAGGCCCCGTCCATAGTGCGCGCACAGCCAGTGCACCGCGCCCAGCAGGGTGTCCTGCTCTTCTTCCACCTCGACCGCGGGCTGCGCTTGCGCGATCACCTCGTCCTGCGCCATCACTGCCGCCATGAATATGTCCTTGTTGAAACGATGCGAGGGCAGCGGAATGCCGTGCCCCCGAGTTCAGCGTCTTGTCGGCATCGCTGTCGCGACGCTCGGAAACCAAAAAGGGCGTTGACCGTGCCCGGAGGGGCACCGACGTCAACGCCATGTCGCACCGTCCATCGACAGCGCGAATGCCGGAAAGTTCAGGCGTCCGGCTACTTCACCCCTTCGCCGATGATTTCGACACGGCGATTCGGCGCATTGCACGCCACGCGCGCCTGCTTCGATCCGGTGGATGCGCAGGACACCACCGGCTCCGAGCTGCCAACGCCCTCGAAACTCAGCCGGTCGCTGGCCAGGCCTTCTTCGCCCAGTACCCGCACCACCGTGCGGGCCCGCTGCTCGGACAGCACCCGGTTGCCCGGCACGGAGCCGATCGGGTCGGCATGGCCGCGCACCCTGACGCGAGTCACCGTGCTCGGCGAGTGTTCGCGGATCTGCTCGGCGACCTTGCGCAGTTCCTCGCGGCCGAGCGGTGTGATCGAGCCGTAGTCGCTCTTGGCGAAGTCGAACAGCACGTCCGCACTGAGGGTGTAGCGAATCTTCTCGGCTGCGACCGCCTGGACCTCATGGCAAGGCACGACGACGCTCGCGCGATTGACGAAATGGCGTTGTTCCGACGCGCCTTCGAGCTGCTTCTCGGCTTCGTCGCGGCGCGTCGGCACCGGGTCGCCGCTGCGGTTTTCGGACACGTGCGCGAAGTAGGTCTTGCCGCCTTCCAGCGCGACGCGCGTGCGGGGATCGGCCTTGGCCGCGAACTTCGGTGCATCGCCGATATGGGCCTCGATCGCGTAGCTGCCCGGCGTCACGCAGAAGCGCGTGAACGAATGCGGCTGCAGCGCCGTGTGGAACTCGCCGTTGATGTAGACGTGTGCCGCTTCGCCGTCCGCGACGGCAGTGGTGCCGAGCGGGTTCCGGTAGAACACGACCTGGGCCTGGTCCGGCGCCACGCCGGGCACCGCACGGTAGGCCGGCCCTTGGGTTTGCACATTCGCGGCGCCCCCCGCAGCGCGCATCGCGCCTTGCGCAAGGACGGCCGGCGCAGCGGCCATCAGGAACAGGGCCGGCAGCACGGCCGCCAGAAGTGCACGGCCGGCGCGCGCGCGCCGTGCGGCGGCCGGGGAATGGAAGTTGTTTCTTGTTTGCATGGGACTCTGGAAAAGATGGGGGATGCGAGGCGCGGCGGCCCACTGGCCGCCGCGCGCCGCTAGCGGGCGTTTACAGGATCGTGACGTGCACCCTGTCGTCGACCAGCAGCTCGGTGGTGCCGGCCACGTTGGTGTAGGCGTGGTAGGTCGTGCCGTCGACGGACTTGGTGCCCGCGTCGGTCCAGTGGTCCGCTGCCGCCTGCGTATTCACGAGGTTGAGCTGACCGCTGCCGTCGCCGTTCACCACCAACTGCTTCTTGCCGTCGTCGATGAACTGGTTGGTCTGGCCCAGTCGCGAGACGTCGCCCAAGTTCACGTTCAGCGTGTTGCCGCCGTTGCCCAGGTCGAAGCGCTCGAAGCCCTGGACCTTGTTCTGCAGCAGCGCCAGGTCGATGTTCATGCCGCGGCCGTCCATCACCAGGGTGTCGATGCCCGCGCCGCCGTCCACGTTCTTGAAGTTCGTGCCGACGATTCGGATCGTGTCATTCCCGGCGCCACCCAGCGCGACGTCGTTGGCGCCGATCTGGGAGATCGTGTCATTGCCAAATCCGCCCGACAGGAAGTCCACGCCAGCGGTGCCGACCAGCGTGTCGTCACCCGTCGTGTACTCCTGGGTGAAGTTCGGCGTGCCGTAGTAGATGTACAGCGCGCCGGTGTTCGACGTACTCCCGCTGTCTGCCAGCGATGCGCCGACTGCGATATCGGCCACGCCGTCGCCGTTCCAGTCACCCACCGTGACACCCGAGCCATAGAGGTCCACGCCGCCCTCCCCGCGCACCACGTAGCCTTTCGACGGATCAGCGACGATGTCCGCGATCGAGATCACCGACGCATCGAAGTTCTCGCTGCGCCCGTAGACCACGTAGGCTGCCCCGTTGTCGATCTTGCCGTCGCTGTCTGCTCGCATGGCACCGACGATGAAGTCGGAGATGCCGTCACCGTTGGCGTCGCCGATGCCGCGAATGCTCGAGCCCAACACATCCCACGACTCGGTCTGGTTGCTGGCCGTCGACTTCTCGTTGACCAGCAGGAAGCCATCGTTCGCCGTGAACGTCGGCACGTAACCACTCGGCTTCGCGGAATCGCCCGTGGTGAACAACGCATCGAGGTTGATGTCCCGGCCATACCCGCCCTCCTTGCCGTAGATCACCCACACCCGACCCGGTACGCCCGGATTGGAAGGCGCCGCGATCGCGAAGTCGTCGATGCCGTCGCCGTTGATGTCACCCAGCCCAGTGAGCACGCTTCTCGACTGCTGCGAGATGGTGGCGCCGCTGGTGCCAGTGAGGTCGCCCAGATGCTCCTTGGCCATCCCGTTGATGCGGATGCCCTGGTCCGGCGTGAGCGTGCCCAGGTCAAGGGTGGCCGGCAGGCCGTCCTTGTTGCCGTAGATCAGGTAGGCCGTTCCACCCCCGTTGGTCCCGCCCAGCGGGTTGTTCCCGTTGGGATCGGTGATCACGAAGTCCTCGATGTCGTCGCCATTGACGTCGCCGACGCCATTGATGCTCCTGCCTAGGTCCGCATTGGCGTAAGTTCCGCTGCCGGCGGCTAGGATCGTCGTGCCCTGCACGCCGCTCGGAAGAACCCAGTTATTGCCCTGCTGGACCAGCTGGATGTTGGACCAGTTGCCGCCGTGACCGTAGATCAAGGTGCCGGAACCGCGGCTGCCGGCGCCATCCTGGTCGTTGCCCACGAGCAGGTCGGCATAGCCGTCGCCATTGAGGTCGGCACTGCCCACGCCAACGGCGAAAGCTTGGTCCGACCCATTCTTGATGCTGAAGCCGTACTGGTTCTGCCCCTGGTCGATCGCCGCCAGACTCAGTTTGCCATTGGCCCAGGTGCCGTTCGCGCCGCCGAAGACCACGTAGGCTTTGTCGCTTTGCTGCGAACCCATCACGATGTCGGCATAGCCGTCGCCGTTGATGTCGCCCAGGTAGTTCGTGGCCAGGCCCATCCACTTTTGGGTGTACGAGGTCGGTGTCGGGCCGTTGATCACCAGACCCTGCGCGGGCGTCAAGCTCGAGATGCTGGTGCCGACGAGGTCGATGCCTGCGGCCGAACCGAACAGGATGTAGGCCGCACCTGGGCCATCCCGGTCGATCATCGGCGCGACCACCATGAGGTCTTCGTAGCCGTCGCCGTTGAAGTCGCCGATCGACGCAACGTCGTAGCTAAAGTTGTCGTTGGCCGCCGCGCCCTGGATGACCTGGCTCAGGCTGTTGCTGTCGATCACCAGGCTGGAGTTATTGCCGTCGAGGGTCGAGACCGTCGACGACGCGTTGCCCGCCCGGTCGGTGACCAGCGCCGACAGCTTGTAGCTTCCGTCCCTCAGGCTCGGCAGGTCATACGTCCAGCTGCCGTCGGCAGCAACGGAGATGCTGTTGCTGTAGACGCGGTCGCCCGCATCCAGCTTGCCATCCTTGTTGACGTCGTCGAACAGCGTGACATTCAGCTTGCTGAGGTCCGAGTCGCTGCCCGTCCCAACCTTGCCCTTGATGGTCGGCGTCACGTTCGACGTGATGTTGTCGGTGCTGGACAGGCCCCAGTCGCTTTCCGTGGCCAGGTCGACCGTCGTCGTGTTGGTCGGAGCCTGGGTGTCGATGGTCACCTGCTGATCGTCGCGGGCGATCTCTGCGGCGGCGGCGTCGATCACGCGCACCACGTAGGTGTGCGAGCCTTCGCTCAGTTCATCGGTGTACTGGTAGCTCCAGTTGACGCCATTCACGTTGGTCACGTCGACCCACGCGCCGCTGTCGACCTGGATCTGCACCTTGGAGCCCGCGTCGAGCGGCGAGCGCAGCGTGCCGAACACGTCCAGCGTCTTGTCGCTGGTCACGAAGTCGTTGCCCAGCAGGCCCGTGTCGTCGTTGATGCCCTCGATGGTGATCGTGTTGGTGCCCGCAACCGGGACCACCGTCACGTTCTTCGAGTCCGTGTCGCCCACGTTGCCGGCCAAGTCCACGACGCGAACGTCGTAGGTGTGCTCGCCCGCCGGGAGCACGCGGGTGTCCACATAGCTCCAGTTCACTCCGGTACCGTCCACGACCACGTCGACCCAGGTGTTGCCACCGTCGATGGAGATCTGCGCGTGCTCGTCCGCAGTCAAAGCGACGTTCAGCGTGCCGTTCACCGTCAACGTGTTGTCGGTGGTGATGAAGTCGCCATCCGTGCCCGTGTCGTCGGAGATGCTCTTGATCTCGATCGTGTTGGTCAGCGACGGCGGCGTCGTGTCCACCGTCAGCGTGAACGCCCCGGATTCGGTGCCCTGGTTGCCGCCCGCGTCTTCCACACGCACCGTGTAGCTGTAGGTCTGGCCGTCGGCCAGGTTGCCGTCCTGGTACGTCCAGGTCGAGCCCGTCACCACCGCATTGCCCAGCTTCTCGCCGTCGCGGTACACCACCACCRCTTCGCCCGCRSCCAGCGCACCCRYCACCGWGCCGTTCAGCAGCGGCGTCGTGTCGTTGGTCGTGCTGCCCGACTGGAAGTCTCCCGTCTGCGGGGCAAAGTCGTCGTGGTAGCTGTCGATCGCTGCCGTCGCCGTCGGCGCCGTCTTGTCGAAGTTGATCACGTACGGCGAACTCATGCCGCCCTCGACGCCCGCCGCGCTCACCACGACCGCCTCGTACTTGTACGCCTTTTCGTCGACCAGGCCGCTGTCCTGGTACGTCCAGGTCGTGCCATTCACCACCGCGGTGCCGGCCAGCTTCACGCCGTCGCGGTAGATCACAACCACCTCGCCCGCCTGCAGCGCCGCACCCACYGACCCGCTCAGCAGCGGCGTGGCGTCGTTGGTCGTGCCGTTCTGCGCCACCGTCCCGGTCACCGGCAGCTGGTCGTCCAGCACCTGCAGGATCGTCACCGTCTGGCTGCCCGGATCCTTGTCCAGGGTGAAGCTGATGCTGTTGGACTCGGCACTCTCATTGCCCGCCGCATCCACMACCCGCGCCTCGTAGCTGTAGGTCGACTTGTTCGACAGGGACGCATCCTGGTACCACCAGCTCACGCCGTCGCCGTTCAGCGTCGCCTTGCCGATGTCCTCGCCGTTGCGGAAGATCCTCACCTCTTCCGTGCCGCTCAGCGACTGCGAGATCGTGCCTTCCAGGCGCGGCGTGTCGTCGTCGCTCACGCCACCGTTCGCGATCGAACCCGTCTGGTTGCCCTCGTTGTCCAGGATCTGCGTCAACACCACCGTCTGCGACGGCGGCGTGTGGTCCACGTTCACCGTCCAGTTGTTCGACGCCGCMCCCAGGTTGTCGGCCGCRTCCTGCACGTACACCGTRTAGACGTACTTGCCGCCGTCGGCCAGGCCGCTGTCGGCGTAGGTCCAGCCCGTGCCGCTCACGGTCGCCTCACCGACCTCGACGCCGTCTCGGTRCACCACCACCTTCTGGCCCGCGTCCAGCGCCTTTTGCAGCGTGCCTTCCAGTTGCGGCGTCAGGTCGTTCGTCCAGCCGTTGTTCGCCACCGGGCCCGTCACCGGCGCCTCGTCGTCGTTCAACGCCGTGATCGTCGCCCGGTTGTCCGGCCCGATGAGCTCCAGCGTGATGCCGTAGGGCGACGAGTAGT
>NZ_JBFTHX010000060.1:0-24611 GCF_056394465.1 Variovorax sp. 10N432 | reverse complement strand
GGACGCTGCGGCCGCGGGCAGGCCCGCAGCGCCCGCGACGCCGCCCGCCAGTGCGGCCACCGGGGCCGCCGCCTTGGCTGCGGCGGCTGCGCCCTCCCCCGCTGGCGCCGGCGCAGGCAACTGGTCGCGGTAGTGGGCCTCCGGCAAGGGCGCGTCGCGCATCGGCTCCCAGCCCGCGACCACGCAGGCCACGTCCTGCGCCTCCTCGTCGTCGACCGCGAGCGTGCCGCGGTAGAGCACCGCGCCCAGGCCCAGGCCCGGCATCAGCCAGACCGTTTCGGCATGGGTCTCGATCTCCTTGAACACGGCCTGCGCGCCCTTGCCGCGCAGGGCGAAGCAGCGTCCGCGCAAGGCGGGCAGCGCGCTCGCGCTGCGCGGCTGCTCGGGATCCAGATGGCTCAGCTCGATCGCCTCGTCGCCGGCGAAGCGGCCGGCCAGGCGCTGGTCCGGCGGCGCGCTCTGGAAGTAGTCGCCGCCCGTGTCCTCGGGCAGGTGCGGCCAGGTCTTCTGCAGCCAGGGCTTGCCGACCGCGCCCAGGTGGCGCTGGCGCTGCGGCGCGCCGCTGTCGACGCCCCAATAGCCGGCCGGTGCGGGGTGGTCGCCCTTGAAGGTGATCGGATGGCGCGGGTCTTCCACGTTGGGCAGGGCCGGCGCGGCCTTGCCGAGCGGATTCGCTTCATCGCCCGGGCCGCCGAACGCGGTGGCCGGCACGATCGGCATCCGCGTGAAGGGCGCCGCCGCCGACAGCGTGCCGAGCGCGCTCCATTGCCGGTCGCCGTGGACGATCAAGGGCTTGTCCAGGCTGCCCAGGCGCACGCGCACCGCGAGTTCGGTCACCGCCTTGCCGCCCGGCGCACAGGCCTCGCCATAGAGCAGGAACTCGGCCTTCGGCTTGGGGTAGCCCTCGTCGAGCACCGCCGGCGCGCCGGGCGCCTGCGGCAGCCGCTGCCAGAGTTCGGTCTCGGGGCGCAGCGCGTCGAGGCGTGGCGATGCCAGCGGGAACAGCGCGATCAGGCCCACGCAGAGGCGGTCCTGTCCTTGCAGGCGCAGCGCGCGATGGACGACGGCCATGGGGTCGGGCTTGATGATCTTCATGGTCGGTTCAGCCCAGCTTGATCAGGCCACCCTCGATAGTGACGCCTACCGGTTGGAAGTTTGCCGAAGCGCTGCCGCACTTCATCTCGAGGCCTGCATCCGTCGCCTTCCACCCGGAGGTGCCGAAGGTCAACGAAGCCGAGCTGTCGTCGATGCTGATCCCTCTGGTCAATGGCGTGGCGTCGAGTGCAGCCGTCGCGGCGATTTGCTCCACCTTGGCACTGTCCTGCTTTCGAAAGGCTGCGTGGTAAGCCAACTTTGCATCCTTGACGGCAACGGAGGCTGCATCGTCGTCGGCCAGAGCTCGAGGTACGGCAAGCCCACTGGAATTTGCCGCGAAACGAGCGGCCTTCAGTGCTTTTCGTTGGGCCTGGGCCGCAGCGACCCACAAGGCCCGTGCCGCTTTGACCTCACCCTTCGCCAGGGCCAGCGCTGCGTTGGCTGCCGCCAGGCGATCGACCTTCGCCATGTTGCCGATCTTGATCGTCGGAGCGCTCAAAGTCAGGACACCTGCCTCTGCCTTGACAAAGGAGCCCTTGGCGCCCAAGGTGGCCAGGTCGTCGTCCCAAGAGAAGCCCACGAATTTCTGGTTGATGACCTGGCCCACGGTTCCGGTCACCGCATCGACGCTGACAGTGCCAGCGCTCAGACTCACCAGACGGGACGCCAGACTGATGGTGCCCCCGATGGGGGGGTCCGCGTCCCAATTCAATCTGTCGCCCGCCTTGATGCTCACGCCCCTCGAAGGTGACATCTCGAATTCGCACCGGGTATCGAGCGGCAGCAAAGGCCGGGCCAAGGGTTGGCCCGCGTCGTCGCCATTGACCGTCTGCGTGATGCCGTCCACCCCAAGGGTCATCTCGCTCATCAGCTTGAGTTCGTCGATCTCGGCCTGGAGCGTGCGGGCATAGGCCTGCATCATGGCCATCACGGCCACGTTGGAAACCGCATCCAGCCCGAACTTGCCGATGATGCCGGGCCAGCCCTGCAGCGTCTGACGACCGGGGTTCGAAGGGGCGGCCTGCTCGGCGGCACGGTTCTTGTACTTGTCGTCGATCTGCTTTTCTTCCGCCAGCCGCCAGGCCGCGGCCGCATCGGCGCGCCTGGCCATGTCGGCCGGCGGTGACTGCTTCTCCAACGCGTCCTTTTCGGCCTTTTTGCTTGCCTGGTCGGCGGGACTGTTCTTTCCCTCGTACTTCGTGTCGATCTTGCCTTCTTCCGCCTTCTTCCAATCGACGATCTCCTGGGCGCCCTTGGCGGCCTCGGCAGCGACGTCGCCCGGCGGCGACTTCTTTTTGAGTTCCTCCTTGTCGGCTGCCTTGCTCTTGGCCTCTGCATCGGCGAACTTGAGGTCCTTGGCGTCCTGATCCTTCTTGGCCTGCTTCTCCTTCGGCCCCAGGAAAACGCCGTCGGCGCTCGCGTTCACCGCCATGCTGAAGATGGCCGACTGGGCAAAGTTCAGCGTCGTGTAGCCGGCGATCATCGCGCGCAGCTTCAGCTTGGAAGTCTCGAGCGCGGCGGCGGTGGCCTCGTCCTCGAACGCCCCGGCCTGGATCTTTGCAGTCTTGTTGGACTTGCCGCCGAACGAACGCTTCAGGCTGAGGCTGTCGGAGTCGTCGATCGATATATTCTTGAGACCGTCCGTGCCCGCGAACCCCAGGGCTGCAATGGCTGGAAGCGTCCCGAAATTCGCCTTCCAGCTGATGCTGGAAGACGCATCGATAGCGATCTTCGTACCCATGGAAACGTCGTTCGAGAAAGCCGCGCCGATCGACGCCTTGGTGCCGAGCGAGAGCGAATTCGCCGGCCCGAAGCTCATCGAGTTGCTGTTGCCGAAAGACACCGAGTCCTTGCCGCCGCTGGTGGCCTCGTAGATGCTGCCGCCGCCTTCGGGGTGGACTGAGCCGACGCCGATGCTGCTCTTGTGGAAGGGCGAGTTCAGCCAGATCACTTCCTTGCCCTTGACGTCGCTCATCAGCATCTGGTTGCCGCCCTTGGTGCTGATGAGGTTGTCGTGCGGATTGCGCTGGTCCACCACGTTCGGAGTGACCGAATTCGGCACCGCCCCCAGGATCACCGGCTGGTCCGGGTCGCCATCGGCGAACGACAGCAGCACTTCCGTGCCCTTGTGGAGCGGGAAGTGCATGCCATGCTCGCTGCCCGCGTAGGGCGAGGCCATGCGCACCGGGGCCGAGCCCTTGGCGGCGCCCTTCTCCGTACGGTCGAAGGGGATCTGCACCTTGTACTGGCCGTGCGCGTCGAGCTCGGCGTACTCGCCCGATCCCTCGGCGTCCACCGTGGCGCTCATGGTGCCGGCCACGCGCGGCTTGGGCGTCGTGCGCGCGGGCCGGAACTGCGTGGCCGCCGGCAGCGCAACGAAGCTGTTGCGATAGACGGTCTGCCCTTCGCGCTCGTTGAAGGGCGTCTTCAGACCGGCCAGCAGCGCGCCGGCTTGCGAGCCCTCGTGCGTGATCTCCGTGACCAGGTAGCGGCCGTTGAAGTCATCGCGGTAGTGGTGCGACAGGTCCATGAAATGGCCGCTGCGCAGGCCGACCGCGGTGGCTTCACCGCTGAACACGCGCCCGCCGCAGCGCAGCTCCTCGGCCCGGAGGGTCGCGTAGCGCTGCCCCTCTTCCTCGCTGCGGAAGTTCTCGCCGTACAACATCTCTTCGCCCAGGCCGCTGGCCGACACCTCGGCCTGCGCCACCAGGGGCACGCTCGCGCGTCGGTGGTTGTAGTCCTGCAGCACCAGCGTCTTCGGCAAGGGCCGGGTGCGGCAGACGAAGCCCTGCACCGAATCGGCCGCGAGCCCGACGTCGAGCTCGTCGGCGGGCCGGTAGTTGACGGCCAGCGCAGCGGCCGGCTGGGCCACCCTGTCGTCGAGCAGCACCAGCCGGTCGACGCCATCGGCCTGCTCGAAGTGGTAGTAGATGCCCTCGCGTTCCAGCCAGCGCGAGATGAAGGCGAGCGGCGCTTCCTGGTACTGGCACACGTAGCTGCGCGGGCGGTAGCTGCCCTTGAGCTTGAGCGTGTAGTCGTTGGTCGGGCTCAGCTTGGCTGCCTTGAGGAGACTTTCGATGATCTCGGGAATCGTCTGCTCGTGCAGGTAGACCTCCGAATTGCGGTACAGCGACAGCTGCCAGAGCCGCGGCACCAGCACCGCGCGATAGAAGGTGAAACCGCCCGCCTGGTGCAGCTGGTCGAACTCGGCCAGCATGCCCGCGTAGGGCGTGGCCTGCCCGTGGTTGTCCGGCGCGAGGATGCGCAGTTCGGCCTTGGCCGCCAGCACCCGCGCCAGGTCGATGCGCGCATCGTCCGAGACCAGCACCAGCTCGAAACGGTACGGCCGCGAGATGGCCTCGAAGCCGCTCATGCGGACGACGGCGAAGGTGTCGCTCGGGCAGGCCTGGCTGGCGAACTCGAAGCGGCGATCGGGGGGCAGGCGCTGGGCGATGGTGCTCACGGAATCATCCCAGCTTGATCAGCGGGCCAGTGCCGCTCAGGCCCATGGCGTCCACCTTGAAGACCGCGCTCCCGCAAGCGATCGTGACGCCATCACCCGCTGCCTTGACCGATGAGGCGAGGAAGCTCAGCAAGGACTTCTCGTTGTCGACCCTCAAGCCATTGAGCACCGGTACGTCCAATGTCGGATCGACTTCTGTCAACTGCTTCTGGATGGCATTGAGACTCGCCACGGTCGACTGCAACGCCTTGAACGCCATGTCGGCCCCGGGTGTACCGATGGTCTCCGCAGCATAGGCGCGCCAGGCCGAGTCACACGCTTCCCTGGCCGCCACCTTTTGAAGCGTCAAGGTCGCGTGGAGGGGGTTCGGCACAGAGGGATTGCCGATGCTGATCGCTTCGGATTGAAGGTTGACGACTCCTTTTTTCAGCTCCAGCTTTGATCCAGCCGCGCCCAGCTCCACCTGTTCCGGACTGTCGTGGATCCAGACGTATGCGGAACTGGTCTTGTTGGCCAGGAAGATGTGCGGCGAAGTCAGCCACACGCCCTGCGCAGCCGTGATGTTGGCACTTGCGCGGCTCACGACGCTGAATTCATCGCCAACCATTTCGATGCCAGTCTGGGGCGTCAGCGCAATCCGTCCCACGTCGTCGGCACCCTCGTTGATCGTTTGAATGACGCCCTTGTCGTTCAGGGTCATGCGGCTCATGTTCTTGAGCGCCTTGATCTTTGACGCGAGCGCCTGTGCACGCTCCTGAATGAGCACCAGGGCTACGCCGTTCAAGATGGCATCGGTGCCGAATTTGGTCACGATGCCCGGCCAGCCCATGAAGCCGCCTGCCTGGGAAGGGCTCGACGAATCGGCACGCTTCTGTTCGGGCGTCAGCACGCCCCCGGCCGAGCCGTTGACCGCCATGCCGAAGACGGTGGACTGCGCCAGATTGAGTGCCGTGTAGCCAGAAATGGCGCCGCGCAAGATATTCAATTCGGTGTCGAGCGCCAGCTGGCCAGCGGAGGCCGTGCGCGCGCCCGCGGTGAGGGTGACGCTGTCCAGGGCATTGCTGCTGAACGACTTTTTCAGCGTCACCACGTCCGTGTCGTCGATCGTGACGCTCTTGACCATGTCCGACCACGGCACGGCGTTCATGTTCCACTTGATGTCGGTGGCGAAATTGACCGACAGCGACGTCCCCATCGTCACCCTGTTGGCGAACGACGCCGCCAGGCTGGCCTCGGTGCCCAGGGACAACGTGTTTTTGGAGCCAAAGCTCATCGCGTTGTTGTTGCCGAAGGACACCGCGTCCTTGCCTCCGACGGTCGCCTCGTAGATGCTGCCCCCGCCATCCGGATGGATCGATCCGATGCCGATGCTGCTGTTGTGAAACGGCGAGTTGAGCCAGATCACCTCCTTGCCCTTGGTGTCGCTCATGCGCAGCTGGTTGCCGCCCTTGGTACTGATCAGGTTGTCGTGCGGATTGCGCTGATTGACCACGTTCGGGTTGGCCGAGTTCGGCACCGCCCCCAGGATCACCGGCCGGTCCGGATCGCCGTCGATGAAGGACAGCAGCACCTCCGCGCCCTTGTGCAGGGGAAAGTGCATGCCGTGGTCGCTGCCCGCATAGGGCGAGGCCATGCGCATCGGCCGCGAGCCCTTGGCCGCGCCCTTCTCGGTGCGGTCGAAGGGGATCTGCACCTTGTACTGGCCGTGCTCGTCGAGCTCGGCGTACTCGCCGCTGCCCTCGGCGTCGATGGTCGCATTCATCGTGCCGGACACGCGCGGCTTGGGCGTCGTGCGTGCGGGGCGGAACTGCGTGGCCGCGGGCAGCGCGACGAAGCTGTTGCGATAGCGCGTGGTCTCGCGTTCGCCCTCGTTGAAGGGTGTCTTCAAACCAGCCAGCAGCGCGCCGGCCTGCGAGCCCTCGTGGCTGATCTCGGTGACCAGGTAGCGGCCGTTGAAGTCTTCACGGTAGTGATGCGACAGGTCCATGAAGTGGCCGCTGCGCAGGCCCACCGCCGTGGCCTCGCCGCTGAACACGCGCGCGCCGCAGCGCAGCTCCTCGGCGCGGAGGGTCGCGTAGCGCTGCCCTTCTTCCTCGCTGCGGAAGTTCTCGCCGTAGAGCATCTCCTCGCCCAGGCCGCTCGCCGAGACCTCGGCCTGGACCTCCAGCGGCACGCTGGCGCGGCGGTGGTTGTAGTCCTGCAGCACCAGGGTACGGGGCAGCATGCGCGAGCGGCAGACGAAGGCCTGGACCGAATCGGGCGCGCGTCCGACGTCGAACTCGTCGGCCGGCCGGTAGTTGACCGCCAGCGCCTGTGCCGGCTGCGCCGACCTGTCGTCGAGCAGCACCAGCCGCTCGACGCCATCTGCCTGCTCGAAGTGGTAGTAGATGCCTTCGCGCTCGAGCCAGCGCGAGACGAAGTCCAGCGGCGTCTCCTGGTACTGGCAGACATAGCTGTGCGGCCGGTAGGTGCCCTTGAGCTTGAGCGTGTAGTCGCGGCTGGCGCTGAAGCGGGCGCCGGCGAGCAGGCCTTCGACGATGTCCGGGATCGTCTGCTCGTTGAGGTAGACCTCGGAATTGCGGTACAGCGACAGCTGCCACAGCCGCGGCACCAGCACCGCCCGGTAGAAGGTGAAGCCGCCCGCCTGGTGCAGCTGGTCGAACTCGGCCAGCATGCCCGCGTAGGGCGTGGCGCGGGTCATGTCATCGGGCGCGAGAATGCGCAGCTGCGCCCCGGCGCCGACCAGTTTCGCGAAGTCGATCGCCGCATCGTCCGAGACCAGCACCAGTTCGAAGCGGTACGGCTTCGAGATCGCCTCGACGCCGCTCATCCGCACCACGGCGAAGGTGTCTGCCGGACAGGCGTCGCTGCTGAACTCGAAGCGGCGGTCGGCGGGAAGGCGTTGGGCGACGGTGCTCATGGCGATGGCGTTCCGGATCAGGCGCTGGCGTCGCCGGCGAAGCTCACGGCGAACTCGCCCTCGGCGTCGACATCGAGATGGACGGCCGCGGCCGGCTCGCCGCTGCCCATGCGCTGCAGGATCTGCTGCGACATCAGCGGCAGCACGTTGCCGCGCAGGATGAAGTCGATGTTGCGGGCGCCGGTCTCGACCTCGGTGCAGCGCGCGGCGATGCGCTCGACCACCGCCTCGGCGTAGCTGAAGCGCATCTTGTTGTTGCGCGCCAGCCGCTGGACGATGCGCTCGAGCTTGAGCCGCACGATGCCGCCCAGCGCCTGGGCGTCGAGCGTGGCATAGGGCACGATGGTCATGCGCGCCAGCAGCGCCGGCTTGAAGTGGGCCGACAGCAGCGGCCGGATCGCGCCGGCGAGCACCGCCGCGTCGGGCCGCTCGCCGTCGCGGGTCATCTCGGTGATGACGTCGGTGGCCAGGTTCGAGGTCAGGAAGATCACCGTGTTGGCGAAGTCGATCTCCTTGCCCTCGCCGTCGGACAGCATGCCCTTGTCGAACACCTGGTAGAACAGGTTCAGCACGTCCAGGTGGGCCTTCTCGACCTCGTCGAGCAGCACCACCGTGTAGGGCCGCTGGCGCACCGCCTCGGTCAGCAGGCCGCCTTCGCCGTAGCCCACGTAGCCGGGCGGCGAGCCGATCAGGCGGCTGACGTTGTGCCGTTCCTGGAACTCGCTCATGTTCACCACCACGGTGGACTTCTCGTCGCCGAACAGCAGGTCGGCCACGGCCAGGGCGGTCTCGGTCTTGCCGACGCCCGAGGGGCCGACGAGCAGGAAGACGCCCAGCGGCTGGCGCGGGTCGTTCAAGCCCGAGCTCGCGGTCTTGACGATCTCCGCCACCTGGTCGAGCGCGGCGTCCTGGCCCCGGATGCGGCGCTTCAGGGCATCGGCCAGGCCGAGCGCGGTGCTGGCCTGGTCGCGTTGCATCTTGCCGACCGGCACGCCGGTCCAGTCCGAGACCACCTTGGCAACGACGTCCGGATCGACGTCGATGCGCACCAGCGCCTCGCGGCCCTGCGCCTCGACGAAGGCGCGCTCGGCCTGCAGCACCGCATCGTCCAGTGCCTCGAGCGCCGGCGACGCGGTGTCTGCGCCCGCGTCGACCGCCTCGCGCCGCGCCGCGCCGAATGCGCCGCGCGCCTCCAGCAGGGCCTGCGCCGCCGTGCGCTGCGCCTGCCAGCGGGCCCGCAGATCTTCGGCCGCGGTGGCGAGGGTGTCGAGCTGCGCATCGATGTCGCCGAAGCGCTGCGCCTCCACCGGCTGGCGGTTGTCGGCATCCTGCCGCAGGCCGCGCTTCTCGCGCTCCAGCGCCTGCATGCGGCGTTCGAGGTTCTCGAGCAGGTCGGGCTTGGCGTTGCGCAGCACCTTGACCCGCGCACAGGCGGTGTCGAGCAGGTCGACCGCCTTGTCGGGCAGTTGGCGGCCGCTGATGTAGCGGCTCGACAGCTCGGCCGCGGCGACGATCGCATCGTCGCGGATCGCGACCTGGTGCACTTCCTGGTAGCGGTCGCGCAGGCCGCGCAGGATCTGCACCGCGGTGGCGACGTCGGGCTCGTCGAGCTTGACCAGCTGGAAGCGGCGCGCCAGCGCGGCGTCCTTCTCGAAGTACTTCTTGTACTCGGCCCAGGTGGTGGCGGCGATGGTGCGCAGCTCGCCGCGGGCCAGCGCCGGCTTCAGCAGGTTGGCCGCGTCGGAGGTGCCGGCCTGGCCGCCGGCGCCGATCAGGGTGTGGGCCTCGTCGATGAAGAGGATGATCGGCGTGGCCGAGGCCTTCACTTCCTCGATCACGCCCTTGAGCCGGTTCTCGAACTCGCCCTTGACGCTGGCGCCGGCCTGCAGCATGCCCATGTCGAGGCCCAGCAGGCTGACGTCCTTGAGCATGTCGGGCACGTCGCCCTCGACGATGCGCAGCGCCAGGCCTTCGACCACCGCCGTCTTGCCGACGCCCGGGTCGCCGACGCAGATCGGGTTGTTCTTGCGCCGCCGCGCCAGGATGTCGACCATCTGGCGGATCTCGGCATCGCGGCCGAACACCGGGTCGATCTGGCCGGCACGCGCCTTCTCGGTGAAGTTCTCGCAGTACTTGGCGATCGCGCCGCCGGCGGCGGCACCGCCTGCGGCGCGCTGCTCGCCGCCGCCCGGGGCCGATGCCGGGTGGCCCTCGATCGAGCCGGCGCACACGGCCGGGAACTGCGCCAGCAGCGCGTCCTTGGCCAGCGGCGCGAGCAGCGGCCCGAGGCCGCCGCCGGCATAGAAGCCGGCGCGCGCCACCAGCGCGGCCAGCACCGCGCCCGAGCGGATCAGCGACTGGCCGAGGTCGACCGAGCCCAGCAGCCAGGCGTCCTGCAGCAGCTCGAGCAGCAGCGGAGAGAAGGCCGGCCGGCCGGCATTGCCCGTGCGCATGTCCTCCAGCACCCGGTCGATGCCCTGGCGCAGCGTGCCGGCGTCGACGCCGTTCTGGCGCAGCAGCAGCGGCAGGTCGGCCTGCGGCTCGTCGAGCAGCCGGTGCAACAGGTGCTCGACCGTGATCTCGTAGTGGCCGCGGGACACGCAGAGCCCGACCGCGTTCTCGAGCGACGCCTTGCAATAGCCATCGAGGCGGCCGACGAGCGGCTTGAGGTCAACCAGCAGCATGGGGTGATGTCCTTGTGGAAGTCGTGAGTTGTTCGGGCAGGCGGAAGCTGACGGGCGAGGCAAGTTCGCCTTGCGCCTGCGGCAGCCAGGTGTCGAGGCCGAGGCGCGACCAGGCCGCGTCGCCCAGGCGGGCGTCGCCGCCCTGGCTCTTCAGCCGCAGTTCGATCGCCACCTGGAGCGGCCGCGTGAGATAGAAGCGCACCAGGAACTGCAGCCATCGATGGCCGTCGGCACCCGGCAGCAACTGCTGGAACAAGGCCGGGGGCAGATCGGCGATCACGATGCGCACCAGGTTGTCGCAGTCCTCGAACCGGACTCCGAGCGGGCAGTCCTCGCCGAGCCGGTGGGCCTGCTCGCCGAGCCGGATGCGCTGGTCGGGCGGGATCGGCATCCAGTGCGGCACGCAGGATTCGACCTCGACCGCGGCCGGCGCGAAGGCGTCCGCCAGCAGGGTCCGCAGGCCGAGCGCCGACCGGGTGCGCTGCGCGAACAGCGCCAAGTGGCGCAGCAGGCCGCCGGCACCGGGCAGGCTGTCGCGCTGCGGTGCCGAGCCCAGGCCGGCAAAGGCGTACAGCATGTCCAGCGCATCGTCATCGTTCTCTTCGACCGCCCGCAGCTGCAGCCGGTACTTGCGCCAGGCCTCGAACAGCAGCGGATAGAGCGACGCGTGCAGGATGTCGAAGAATTCGCGCCGGGCATGGCGGCCTTCGCGCTGGTCGTCGAGCAGGTCCTCGGAATAGAAGGTCGGCAGCGGCGACGAGACGCCGTACAGGCCGAAGAAGTTGGCCGTGATGCGGTAGGCGTCGTCGCCGCCGGCGATCCGGCCCGGCATCGGCTCGATGCGGTCGATGTCGGTGTCGGGAAAGCCCAGGCTCAGGTTGGCCCGCACCCGAATCTGCGACGCGCCGGCGCGGCGCATCAGGCGGATGGCCTGGAAATACCCGTAGCGGGCGCCATGCGCCAGCAGTTCGTCCCTCAGAGCAGGCATTGCCGCCCCAGTCTCGCCGGCCATTCGAAGACGGCCCCGCTGTCGCTGTCCCGGAGTTCGAGCCGGGTGTAGGCGTTGATCGCGGCATAGTCGCCCAGGAAGCGCTCGATCACGCACCCGAACACGTAGAGGCCGCCGAGGCTGGCGAAGTGGCTGCTGCGGCAGACCAGGCGCAGCCGCTGGCCGCTGAGCATGCGGCGGCCCATCAGGCGGGTCTCGGGCTCGGCGGCGAGCGATTCGATGCCGGCGACGCGGTGCCGGTTGGCGATCTCGCGGCCATGGTCCTGGCGTTCGGAGAAGACATACAGCCCCAGCATCATCTTGAGGTTGGCGGCGTCCGCCAGCGACAGGAAGTTGAGCGAGATGTGGGAGATCATCCGCCACAGCAGATGCTCGTCCGCGGGCGGGTTGAGCTGCGGCGTGACCGGCCGGATGTTGCGGAACGCCAGCCGCTCCGGCGAGCTGCTGGTGGGCTGGCTGACGTCGCCGAGCTTCAGGCCTTCGGGCAGGTCCTGGTTGGTGCAGGTCAGCGTGATCGACAGCGTCTCGGACGCCAGCGCCTGCTGCGGCGGCGTGGCGATCGACAGGAACAGGTCGTGCCCGCGGCCCACGGTCGCGGGCCGGCGCGACAGCGTGTAGCTCGCCTGCGCACCGGCCGAGGCCCCCGGCAAGGCGGCCATGCCGAACGGCGCATAGCGGCGCTCTTCGCTCGCGCCCTGCACGTAGCCGCACACCCGATCGACCGAAAAGATCTGGTAGTGCCCCTTCTTCTCGTTCTCGGGGCGCACCCGGTACTCGCTGGTGCGATGTTCGTTCTGGATCGGCTCGGCGGCGTGCTCGAACAGATTGAGCACCGGCACCACGTTCAGCTGCAGGCTGTGCTCGCGCAGCTCCGGCATCCACTCGGGCATATCGGTCAGCGTCAGCCAGACGCTGAACTGCGGGCCGCTGCGCGTGCTGCGCCAGCGCTCGAAGCCGGCGAGTTCGACGAACAGCAGCTTTTCGGGCAGCGCGAAGAACTCCTGGATGATGCGAAAGCCCGGAAAGGCATGATCGGGATAGGCCAGCATCTCGTGGTCGAAGCCGGCGCAGCGCAGCGCCTTCGGCCCGAGCGCAAAGCGCGCCCCAGCCTGTTGCGGGCTGCCGGCCACGACCTCGACCTGGGTGACCCGGGTCATCAGCAGCAACAGCAGGTTGCTGGCTTCCGCATAGCCCGCGCCAAGGAACAGGCGGATCGCGTCGCCTTCCCATTGCGTCAGATCGATGCCCTGCAGGGCGAAGTCCAGACGCAGCGCCGGCGCCCGGCCGGCGTTCTGCATCAGCTCGAAGCCGCGCAGCGCCAGCGGCTCGACCTGCAGCGCATGGCTGGTACGGAAGCGACAGCGCGTGCCGTCGAGCGCCACCGAGGCGAGCTCGCTGCCCGCGGGCACCTGCATCGGCTCGGTCAGCAGGCCCTTGGGCTCGAAGACTACCAGCGTCGATGCCGGCACCGGTCGCAGGTAATGGGGGAACAGCTGGTTGGCGAGCTCCTGCATCAACTCGGGAAACTCGTCGTCGAGCTTCTGCCGCGTCTGGCCGTTGAGGAAGGCCACGCCTTCGAGCAGGCGCTCGACGTCCGGATCGCTCGAGGGCTCGGCGAGCATCGGCGCCAGCGCCGGATTGGCGCGCGCGAACTCGACCGACAGCTCGCGCAGTTGCTGGAGCTGGTCCTGGTAGTAGCGAAGGAAAGTGGCTTTGCTCATGACAACGAAAAGCGTCGGGGCGCGCGGCGTTCACCGCCTCAAGGCATGGTCCGGCACGCTGACCTTGCCGTTGCTGCCGACGATGGTCGACAGGTGCAGGGGAATGTCCTGGCCGTCGACGTCGAGCCGGCCATCGACATCGAAGCGCAGCGACATCGGGTCCCCGGCGTCGCTGCGCAAGACCACCTGCGGCGCGCGCAGGCGGGGCTCGTAGCGCGAGATCACCTGGCGGATCGAGATCTCGATGTCGCGCACCGACCCGGCCGACAGGCCGCCGGCCAGGTTGGTGAAGTCCGGCACCCCGAACAAGGGATCGAGCGGCACGCTGCCTTGGCGCGTGTTCAGGATGCAGCGCAGATGCGCGATGACCGAGTCGATGAGCAATGACGCCCGTGTGGCGTTGCTGCGCGCGGTGCCGCTTTCCCAGCGGGCCACGCGTTCGAGCAAGCGGAACTCATTCACGGAAAGTCATCGCTCCCCGTCCATCAGGACTTCGGTGCCAACCAGGAGTCTTCGGCCTCGATGCCGTCCGGATCGAAGGTCCAGGTGATCTTCTCGTAGGTGAAGGCCACGTCTTCCATGTGCCCCATCTGCTTGTTGTCGGGGTTCAGGCAGTTCGGCGTCCACGAGCGGATGCTCGTCAGGATCGCGTTCTCGAGCTTGACGGTGTAGTACTTCTCCTCGGTGCCCTTCGGCGAGATCCGGTAGAACTCCAGCACCACCGACTTCATCTGCTCGCCCGAGGTCAGGGCCTGGAACAGCTTCGGCGACGACTTGTCGATTTCCTTGGTCACCATGCTCGGGCCATGGACGCGCTTGCCGGTCGGCAAGCCCGTTTGCGGGCTCTTCGGGATCTCAATGGTGTGTTCGACGGCTTGCACCAGGATCTTCCCGTCATGGCCCTTGACCTTGGTGGAGCCTTCGATCTTCCCTTGGTTCTGGCCTTCAAGGGTCATGTAGCACGGCATCGGCATTTCTGATCTTTCGTTGTGGCAATTGAATTGCCGTTGGTTCAGCCCCGGGAAAGAATTTCAACTCAGAAAATCCGACTCGGAATTCTTCGTCGCAACCTGGGGCTATTCATTGGCTGCGTTGGAGTCAATTGTGGGTCGGCGGCATGACCCGAAAATTTCACTTGGCCGTCATCAAGTTACCGTGGCAACATCGATCGGGCCGCCGCACCTGTCGCGGCTATTTCTTTTCGAGCTTGCCGACCAACGACAAGGTGAAAGATGCGCCCATGTACTTGAAATGCGGCCGCACCTTGAGGTCGACCCGGTACCAGCCCGGCTCTCCCTCGACGTCGACCACATTGATTTCCGCCTGCCGCAGGGGCCGGCGGCTGCGCACGCCTTCGGCCGGGTTGTCCATGTCTGCCACGTACTGGCGGATCCAGAGATTGAGTTCCTTCTCGAGGTCGGCCCGCTCCTTCCACATCCCGATGTTTTCGCGCTGGATCACCTTGATGTAGTGCGCCAGCCGGCTGACCACGAAGATGTAGGGCAGCTGGGTGCTGAGCTTGTAGTTGAGCTCGGCCTCCTTGCCTTCCTTGCTCTGGCCGAAGAACTTCGGCTTCTGGGCCGAATTGGCCGAGAAGAAGGCGGCGTTGTCGCTGTTCTTGCGCATCGTCAGCGCAATGAAGCCCTGCTCGGCCAGTTCGAACTCGCGCCGCTCCGAAATCAGGATGTCTGTCGGAATCTTGTTCTGGATCGCGCCCATTGACTCGTACGAGTAGATCGGCAGGTCTGACACCGTGCCGCCACCCTGCGGCCCAATCACGTTCGCGCACCAGCGGTAGTCGGCAAAGCTGTCGGTCAGGCGGGAAGCGAAGGCAAAGGCCGCGTTGCCCCAGAGAAAATCCCTGTTGCCGCCAGCCACGCTCTCCTGGTAGTTGAATTTCTTGCTCGGCACCGTGTCGGCGCCGTAGGGCGTGCGCAGCAGGAAATGCGGCAGGGTCAGGCCCACATAGCGCGCGTCCTGGCTTTCGCGGAAGGCGTTCCACTTGACGAACTGCGGCCCCTCGAAGACGGACGACAGGTCCTTCAGGTTCGGCAACTGCTCGAAGGTGTCGATGCCGAAGAACTGCGGGCCGGCCGAGGCGATGAAGGGCGTGTGGGCCATGGCCGCCGTGCTGGCCGCGTACTGGAGCAGCTTGACGTCCTGGGCGCCGGGGCCGAATTCGTAGTTGGCCACGATGGCGCCGAAGGGCTGGCCGCCGAACTGGCCATATTCCGCCGTGTAGAGATTCTTGTAGAGCCCCGACTTGGTCACGTCGGCGGCGTCCTCGAAGTCCTCCAGCAGCGACTGCTTGCTGACGCTGAGGATCTGGATCTTGACGTTTTCGCGGAAATTGGTCCGGTCGACCAGGAACTTCAGCGAGCGCCAGGCCGATTCCATCGCCTGGAATTCCGGGTTGTGCAGGATCGCGTCGACCGCGCTGCAGAGTTTCTGGTCGAGCCCCGCGATCATGTCGTCGACGGTCGCCTGCGTCACGCGCTCGACTGCGTTCTGCGGCTCCAGCAGGTGCGAGATGAAGGCCTGCAATCCCTGGCGCGTGATGGGATAGGCATCGTCGCCCGGCTTGACGCGGGCGGATTCCACGAGCTGGTCCAACAAGGACGCGGCGGCGGCAGGCGCGGCGGCGCCTGGCTGGACTTGTTCTTCTTCCATGGACTGCTTTCGGTTATTTCTCTTGGATGCCGAGTTCGCTCAGCAGGCGGGCGCGCACCTGCTCGTCCAGGACCAGCTCCTGCACGCGCTTGCGAAAGTCGGGGATGTTGCCCAGCGGGCCCTTCAGGGCCTTGAGGGCGTCGCGCAGGGCCAGCAGCTGCTGCAACTCCGGAACCTTCTCGACGATCGCGTCGGGGGAGAAATCGTCGATCGATTCGAAGGCCAGCTTGACCGGCAGCTGCGTGCCTGCCTCGGCGTTCGGGTCGAGCTTGCTCTCGATGCCGATGTTGAGTTCGAGCTTCTGCGCCTTCAGGACATCGTTGAAGTTGTCCTTGTCGACCGAGACCGGCTTCATCTCCTCGACCGGCTGGTCGGACGCGCGCAGCGTGAAGTCGCCCAGAACGAGCAGCTTCAGTGGCAATTCGACTTCGGCCTGCGCATCGCCGATGGCGGGGCGATAGACGATATTGACGCGCTCTTTGGGAGCGACTGACCCATCGGATGCCATGCGGATACTCCTGGAAATTGATTAACTGCAATCCCTCGACAATCGCGCTTTTGGGGCGAATCGATATCGCCGCAGCGGCTTTCCGCGACTGCCCACCGCTGCCTTTGAGCGGCTTGGCCGACCTACCGGCACGCGGCAGAGTTTCAGGTTAAAAAGTATTTCCGCGTTAGTCGGTTCATCTCAATCTTTTGTCCACCCGTCTCATTTATCGCAAGATTGTGTCAGTGGCAGTTAGAGTCGCGGGAAAGGCATTCGTTACAGATGAAAGACTCGCCGTCGCCAGACTCCGGCCTCCTCCCCTCCGACTTTTGCGGCGTTGCCGTTGGCGATGCATTCGGCCCCGCCGCCCGCGCCAGTCAGGTCGGCGGGGTCGTCGGCTGCGCGGGCGTTGCCTTTCTGCTGGGGCTCTCCTACTACTTTCCAGTCCATCCCGGCCTCGACATCGCGGCCAGTCAATCGCTGTCGACGCTGGCGTGGCCGGCGCCGGCGCTGGGCGTTGCGCTGTTGTGGCGGCGCCGAGTGCGCGAATGGCCGATCTACCTGCTGGTCGCGGCCACCACGCTGGCCTGGGTGGGCACGACCAGCCGGCAGGCGCCGCAGGCCTTCGATCCGGCGCTGGTGGCGCTCGGGCTGCTCGGCGTGGCACTGGGCGCCTGGCTCGGCAGGCGCTGGATCGCGCCCGACGGCCAGCTGGACTCGTCGCGCCGACTGCTGCTGTTCACGCTGCTACTGCCGGTGGCGCTGTCGCTGCTGCTGTCGGTGCTCATGAGCGCCCTGCTGTGGTGGGGCACCGAAGCCGACTGGGCCGCGCAATGGCCGCGCATCTACGTCGCCCACGCGATGGCCATGCTCACGCTGGTGCCGGCCCTGCTGACCTGGGACACGGCGGCCGCCACCACGGTCTTCCGCGACCGCGGCAACTGGCTGCCGATCCTGGCCGCGTTCGCCTGCATGGGCCTGGCGCTGGTGCCGCGCATGCACGACGAGGTGATCCGCGCCGCGCTCACCTTGCCGCTGTGCTGGGCGGCGGTGCGCAGCGGCATGGTGTTGGTGGCCCAATTGAACGCGGCGATCACCATCGGCATGATCGCCATCACGCTCGCCGGCTTCGGGCCCTACGTCGAATACGGCTACGGCATCTGGGCCTTGCAGGTCGACCTGATCGGCATCGCCGTGCTATCGCTGCTGCTGGCCGTGACTATCGGCGAGCGCCAGCGGCTCGCCGCCCGGCTCGACCAGGCGCGCCGATTCGAATCGCTGGGCTTCCTGGCCGGCGGCGTCGCCCATGACTTCAACAACGTGCTGGGCACGATCCGCGCCTGCGCCGAGATCGCGAGCGAGCGCATGCCGCCGGACAGCCCCGGCCAGGCCGAGCTCGCGCAGCTGGAGCGCGCGACCGAGCGCGGCATGGACATGACGCAGCAGATCCTGCTAGCGGCCCGCCAAGGCGACCCCGCACGCAGCTGCGTCGATCTGGCCGAGCTGGTCGACGAGGTGCTGGAGATGGCGCGCCCCCTGTGCCCGAGCCGCATCCGGCTGTCGCGCAGACCGCTGCCGGGCGCTGCCGCCCCGAAGGTGCTGGCGAACCGCGGCCAGCTGCTGCGCGCCGTGCAGAACCTGCTGCGCAACGCGACACAGGCGGCGCGGCACGGCGTCACGCTGACGGTCGGCACGCACGCGGCCGGGGTGGCGGGCGAAACGCGCTTCGACCTGCAGCTGGGCGACCGGCAGGGCGAGCTGGGCTGGGTCGAGGTCGCCGACGACGGCCCCGGCATCGATGCCGCGCACTGGCCGCACCTGTTCGATCCGTTCTATTCCACCCGCTTCGCGCAGGGCGGCTCGGGCCTCGGCCTGGCGATCGTAGCCGGCGTGGCGAGCGGGCATGGCGGCTTCGTCGGCATGCTCACCGCGCCCGGCCGCGGCACCGTGTTCCACCTCGCAGTGCCCGTCTTCGACGGCACCGGCCCGGCCTCTTGAAGAAAGCAACGATTCGTATGAAGGAGTCGACGTCTTGAACACGCAACCCCGCGGACCTGTCCTGATCGTGGATGACGACGGCTCGCTGGCCAGCCTCTTGAGCAGCTACCTGGCGGGCCACGGCATCGAAAGCGACCAGGCCCGCAGCGTCAAGGAGGCGCTGGACGCCACCGCGCAACGCAACTACAGCATGGCCTTGCTGGACCTCGGCCTGCCCGACGGCGACGGCGTGGACCTGGCGCGCCACTGGCACGAGGAGCATCGCTTTCCCATCATCTGCATGAGCGGCCGCCAGGAAGAAGCCGACCGCGTCATGGGACTCGAGCTGGGCGCCGACGACTACGTGGTCAAGCCCTTCTCGCTGCGCGAGGTGCTGGCGCGCATGCGCGCCGTGTGGCGGCGCACCGATGCGGTCCGCAGCCCGGTCACGCGCGGCAAGCACCCGCGCGCCTATCGCTTCGACGGCTGGGAGCTGAACCTCAACACGCGCCGCCTGCGCGCGGCCGACGGGCGCGACATCTCGCTGTCGCCGAGCCAGTTCAACATGCTGGTCCTGTTCCTCGGCACGCCGAGGAAGATCGTCACGCGCGAACAGCTGATCGAACGCACCCGCGCCTTCGACGACGTCTACGACCGGTCGATCGACGTCCAGATGCTGCGCTTGCGCCGCAAGATCGAGGCCGACCCCAAGCAACCCGCGCTGTTGCGCACCGAACGTGGCGTCGGCTACTACTTCGATGCGCTGTCGGTGGAGGCGCTCTGGGACTGAGCCGCGCGCCAGACCCGGACAACCAACAGCAGGAGAAACGAGACGTGGATACCGCCTTGTTGGAAGGCATCGGACGGCAGCCCGTCAATGCCGTTCGGCCCGCGGGCAGCGAGGTGCGCGAAGACCCGCGCTTCGAGGCCCTGCAGCTCGAGATCGGAAAGATGTCGGACCCGGGCGCCGATGGCCAGACCGACTGGCAGCGCGTCGGGCAACTGGCTTCGCAGCTGCTGGCCGATAAGGGCAAGGATCTGCTGGTCGCGAGCTATCTCGGCGGCGCGCTGCTGCAAGGCGACGGCTTGCCCGGCCTGGCGATGGGGCTGCAGGTGATGGGCGACATGGTCGAACATTTCTGGGACACCTTGTATCCGCCCGTCGCGCGGTTGCGGGCACGCCGCAACGCGATCGAGTGGCTGCTCGACCGCGCCGTGCTCGCGGCCGAAGAACTGAACTGGATCGGACTCGATCCACAGCCCGCGGCCCTGGTCGCCGAACTTCTTGCCGGAGCGCGGCGCCTCGACGATCACCTACGCGCCAAGGACGAGGACGGACCGTCGATGTTGAAGCTGCTGAGCCTGCTCGACAAGATACCGGTGGCGGAGGAAGCGCCGACAGTGGTCCTCTCCCCCGCCCCCACGGCATCCGCGCCGGTCTCGGCGGCGAGTGGCGCTCCCGCGCCTCCCGCGTTTGCCGCGCTCGCGGCACCCGCCGGCGATATGGCAGCGGCGCTGGGGCTCGCCCTCGACCACCTCAACCAGCTGGCCGACGCCATGATGGCGGCCGACATTCAAGACGCCCGCGCCTACCGCGTCAGCCGCTTCGTCAACTGGGGCGGCCTGGATGCGTTGCCGCCCGCGGACAACGGTCTGACCAAGATCGCGCCACCCATCGCGCAGGTGGTCATGGCGCTGCAGCGCATGCAGGAGGAAGACCCGGAGCCGCAAGATGCCATACGTTTTGCCGAGACGCAGCTACCCGCCTTCCCCTTCTGGCTGGACCTGCAGGCGCTGTGCGCCGCCGGACTGGCACGTCTGGGCGAGTCGGGCGCGGCGGCTCGAGGCGAAGTCGAACGAGCGACACGCGAATTGCTTCAGCGCCTGCCGAGCCTGGAATCGCTGTCGTTCGCGAGCGGCCTCCCATTCGCCAGCGCACGCACCCTCGAATGGGTCGGCACGCTCGTCCAGGTGCCTGCTGCGCCTGAAGGCGACACTCCCAAGTCCAAGGACAACGGCCTCGGCGCCGCCATGGCGAAGGCGCGAGCGCTCGCGGCGAACGGGGAGCTCGAAGCGGCCGTGACGCTGGTGCAGCGGACGATCGACCGCGCACCCGATGCGCCCGCGCGCTTGCGCGCACAGATCGCCCTTTGCCAGCTGCTCAGCGCCTATCGCGAAGGACGCGTGCCGGCGCCTTTCGCGCATCGCATCGTCGAGCAGATCCGACGCCACGACCTGGACCGCTGGGACCCGACGTTGGCCGTCGAGGGTTGGGTGGCCGCGCACCGCGTGCTGAGCCAGGACGATGCGAATCCGGTCGAACGCGACGCTGCGCTGTCGGCCATCGCCGGTCTGGATGCGGCGCGGGCCGTGGCACTGCTTTGAATCGCGCCCGGCCGCAGCTTGGCCGATCCACTGATAGGGAAGATGGGAGGGTGCTTGCAGATAGAGACATTCCATCAATATTTCAAGTGCAACAAATGATGTCACTGACGCATCGTTGACTTCAGAATCCGTTTCGTCCGACGTGTAGCTAGGCACGTCCAGGCCAGCAACTCGACACGAAAGCCGATGAGGATGCAACCGAACCCTTTCGACTATTACGCCGCCTGGGCGACCGCCGGTCTGGCGGCGCCACTGGTGCACGCCTGTGGCGGAGGCGGCTCCAGCGCCGCGGCAGCCCGAAGCCCCAGGCTGATCCCGATTCGGTGCGCTGGTGCCGCGAGGCCATTCAAGCGGCGCTGCGCCGACGCGAAAGCGCCACCACCGCCGTGTCCGTTGCGTTGCGCTGACGCAGTCGCACCTGAAGCACGAACCAGGTGAACTGGCCGTCTACTGCAACGATGGCTTCACCATGGTCGAGCCTGCAATGCGCGGCCCCAGAGTCGCTAGCGCAACGACTGAATATTGGAAGGGTACGGCGAAGTCCGTCATTCACTGGGAACTCCCATGCACACAAGAACAACTTCGCGCTCCGATGTGGAAAAAGCAGGGCCTTCTCGCCGCTCTCTCATGCAGTCGAGCGCGGCAGCGCTTGCCGCTCCTTGGTTGCAAGCTTGCGGCGGCGGTTCCAGCGAGGGGATCACATTGCCGCAGACGTCCACCTCGACCACCGACCTCGGATCGGTGCAATGGATGCGGGAGGGCATCCTCGCGGCGCTCAAGCAAAGCAACGTCGACCTGAGCGCCATCTCCGTGGCGATGTTCGCCGGTGACCGCGTGGTCTGGCAGGAGGCCTTCGGCTACGCCAATCGCGAGTCCGGGCGTCGGGCCACCGTCGATACGCGCTTCGACATCGGCTCGGTCGCCAAGGTTTTTGCGGCACTGGCCGTGATGATCCTGCGTGACCAGGGGAAGCTGTCACTCGATCAGCCGGTGGCCGAACTGCTGCCGTCCTTCAGCATGCGCTCGCCGGACTACAGCAAGATCACCGTGCGCCACCTGATCTCTCACAGTTCGGGAGTGCCCGGCTTCAACCGCCGCAACGTCTTCAATTTTGCGCCCATTCCCGGCTACGCGCAGGACACCCTGAAAGCGTTGCAACAGTCACGCCTGAAGCACGATCCCGGCGAACTCACGGTCTATTGCAACGACGGCTTCACGATGGTGGAGTTGCTCACACTCCAACTCACCGGCCTGAGCTATCCGGCGTTCGTGCAGCGCGAGCTGTTCGATCCCCTGGGCATGACGCTCACCGAGTTTCCCTTGACGCCGGCCTCCGAAGGCAGCTTCGTGCATCCGAACTTCGAGGGCCGGACTTTGCCGCAAGAGATGATGGCGGCCCACGCCACCGGCAGCACGATGAGCACACCGGCCGACATGATGAAACTGGCGCGGATGATCATGGACGGTGGCGTCTACCAAGGCCGGCGCATCGTGTCCGAAAGCGGCTTGCGGGACATGGCCGTCGATCAAAGTGCCAAGACGCCCATCAACCCCATCACGGCATCCCCATCGCGCTACGGACTGGGCTGGGATACGGTGGCCCAGATGGGCTTGGCGGCCGGTGGATTGAACGCCTGGGGCAAGAACGGCGGCACTGCCTTCTTCAGTACCGAATTCTTCGTGCTGCCCGAAGCGCGTCTGGCCGTGCTGGTGAGCGGCAATGGCTTCGAGTACGACCCGCGCTCTCTGTGCGAGGGCTTGCTGCTGCGCGCGGCGACCGAGCGCGGCGCGATTCGCTCCATGCCGTCGGCCATCGTCTCCACCGTGCCTGCGGTTGCCTCGACTGCCATCGACGCTTCGGCGCTGCCCGGCATCTACGCCAACTACGACAAGCCGCTGCAGGTGCTGGACGCGGGCGATGGCTCCCTGACGCTGAACGGCTGGAGCGCGTCAGGCTGGACCGTCGTGCGGACAGGCCTTCGCCTGCGCACCGACGGCCGGTGGTGGTCCGACGGCGCCAGCGGCAACTGCTACATGTTCTCCGAAGTGCGGGGGCATCGCTACCTGATCCAGCGTCTGCTTCCACCCAATCGCCTGTATTGGGGGGAGGTACCCGAGGGGGAATGGCTGCCCGAGATGTCCGCGCCGCTGGCGAGCGCCTGGGAAGAACGGCTGGGCAGCCGGTGGCGCTGCATCAACGACGATCCGCAATCGATCGAAGGCAAGCTCATGCCGAGAACCGGCTCGATCGGTGCCATGGCCGAGCGGCCTGGCTACGTCGTGTGGATCGACGATCAGCCTTGGCGTGCGCAGCTATTGCGCGTGATCGACGACAACGAGGCCGGCATGACCGTGAAGGTTCCGGTCAACGCCGGGCGCGATCTGGTCGAGCTTCGGGTGGTGAAGGAGGGGTCGGAGGAACAGTTGCACATCGGAACGCTCGTGTACCGGCGCACGGCTTGAGGTGGGGTGCCGGGATCTCTTACCGGTGTTCCAGCCCTTTGTGCTCGTACTCGCGTCAGTACTGGATTCTTCTTCATGGACTTCAAAGTCGAGCTCCGAAACGCGTGCCTGAAGCCGCTCCTGCACATCCGACGCCGCGCAGTTGTAGATCACAGGGGACTTCCTCGAGGAAGAACCCCAGGAGCGCGCCCGCAGCCAGGTTGCCGATGGGCTCATCCATGTTGTCGCGGAAATAGCGCTAGATGGAGGTGGCCGACTCTTTGCGCCTCCTTGCTCAGTTCAGTCGCCGCTCGCAGAGCGACACAAGCCCGATTAACATAATTGTCATTCGAGTCCAGACCGAGACAGGTGCCTATGGCGGGATGCCGAGTCGGTGCCGAGTGGCGCAAAACCCAGCCCGCCGGCTACTGGTTTGACCTGCTCGCACGAGCGGGTATGCAACGCCATCGCCGCAGGCAATACAAATGTGTGCAACTTCGCACGGCGACAGCGCCTTAGGCACGCCAAGGGCGAAGAGAAGTTCTCCACCGTTCCTGATGGGTTGCCCCGGGGCGAGTTTGACGGAACGAAGGGACTCCTATCCTGAATGACGTGCCGCACATCAAAGCCGAGGCGCACTATTGCTGGATCTTGCCCTCGCTGCTGATGATCGACAGCTCGACATATTTCGAGCCGGCCCTCGCGCCTGGCCTGAACCCGACGGCATAACCTCCGAGGTCGTAGTCGTTCATGGCGTTCAGCGCGGCCGTCATTGTTTCGCGCGTGGGTGTTCGTCCCTGCCGCCGCGCTGCCTCGATGATCACGCGGCCTGCTATGTAACCCTCCATCATCACGTAGCTGATGGGCATGTCGAGCTTGTTCGCCTTGGTGACCTCCGCGAACTCCCGGGCGAGGCGGCTGTTGGTCTTGTAGGGGTTCGGCGTGACCTGCGAGATGACGATGCCCTTCATCTGCTCCTCGCCCAGCCGCTGGGACAGCTGCTCGATGTCTGTCCCGGAGTACGCGAACAGTTGCGCCGCGCCTCCTTCCATTCGGTAACGCTCGATAAAGGCCGCCGTGGTGGTGCCGTTGGCCACCATGATGATGGCCTGCGGCGGGGTCTTGAGAAAGGCCGCCACCAAGGCCCCGGCGCTCCTGCTGTCCGGTGCATAAGAGGCGCGAATGACGAAGGCGGCCCTTGCCCGACCAGCCGCCTCGTCGGCCGCGGCGACCACTGCGTCGGCCCCGGCCTCGTGGAGCAGGCCAAGCCGGGTGATGCCCAGGGTCGCCAAGTGCTCGGTGAGCTTGGCCAACTCGTCACGGACGTCGGCCCTCACGTTGAACAGCAGGGGATGCGAGGGCGGAATCCCGGTGGTGCGATAGCCCACGAGCGCCAGGCGCTGCTGGTCCAGAATGCCGGAGGCCAACAGCGCCGCCAGATTGCGGCTGCCGGAGTAGCCCGCCAGCACGAGCGGGCGTTGCTCCGCGACCAGCTTGCGCGTCTGCTCGACGGTGGACGCGGGCTCATTGTGATCGTCGGCACGCACGAGCGTGAAGGTATTGCCATTCACGCCGCCTTGCTTGTTGACGCTGTCGAAAGCGAGTCGCAGAGAGCCGGCTCCGGTCGTCTGAACACGCATCGACCTGAGTTAAGTGGATTGGCTGCGGTTTGATTCTTTCAATCTTCAGGCCCCTGCCAGGCCTCCGGAGGCGCCCCGGTTGAGCCATGTACTCATGGTTCAACCCATCAGGCAGCCT
>NZ_JBFTHX010000059.1:0-25209 GCF_056394465.1 Variovorax sp. 10N432 | reverse complement strand
CTGGCTTGCGCACATAGATCTTGTCTGCCGCCGAGCGCGCAGGAATCAGCGGCTCCACACGCTGCCAGAACTCATCGGTCACCACCCACGACTCAACACGTTTCGCCAAGATCTCGATCCATCGCCGCGCCCAATGCGGCTCGGATCGACAGTTTACCTATTTACGGATAAGTTCTTAGGTGGACAGCATGGTCTCCGGCTTGGCCTCTGATCTCAAGGTGGGGAGACTGGCCGCTTACGGAGCAGGCATCCGTAGAACTGGCATTCGGAGTACGCACCGTCTGGCGCTGCATGGCTTCTCGGCGCGGCACTCGCCGGTGGGGCGCTCTGGCTGCACACTCTGCACCGCAGGTACAAGGCGCTGCGGGCCGAGCTCCAGTCCGCAGGTGCTAGGCAGCGGCGTGGACAATCAGGAACGTGACCCGGAGCGCAGCTTGTGCGGCTACAGTCGGCCCAGGAGCGGACTTTGACGAACGGCTCCTTGTGGGCGGCCCAATTTGGGTGGGACTTGGCCCGATGCTGCCAATTCCTGAGCTCCCAGCAGCGGCCCAGTTCCATATCGGTGCAGGCCTGCAGTGCGTGAGTACTTCATCACGCGGTTGACGTTGGTCAGAGGCGCCAGCGGAATCGTCACTGCCTGGGCGCTACTTCCGGCAGCCCCGCCATGCGCAGCCCTTCAGTCAGCAAGTCCAGATCGGCTGCACGCCTGTAGGCTGCGATGGCCCGCACCGATGCCATCGAGAATCCGGGACTGATGCGCCAAACCTCCGCCAACGCCTCTTTCGCAAGGGTGTCCTCGCCTAGCTGGCCGTGGGACGCGGCGAGAAAGAAATGCGCGGGTAGCGACTCGGGGTTGTGGGCGATGCTTCGCTTGATGAACTGCACGGCATCCTTGAAACGACCCATCAAGAAGCAGGCGTGGCCGACGTAGAGGGTGTAGTAGAAGGGATGGAACGGGTTGAGGCGCTTTGCCTTTTCGATCAACTCGGCCACCCGCTCGGGCTGGCCGGCAAAGTTCAGGATGCCGGCGAGGCAGCCGTAGGCCTCGGCGTTGCTCGGCTCGATCTCGGTCCATCGTCTGGCGGCGTCGATGGCTTCGTCGTGTTGCCTCTTGAAGAGAAGGACGCTGGACAGTGCCTCGTACACCAGGGGCAGGCCCGGATCGAGCCTCTTGGCCAACTGCGCCAGTTCGAAGGCCCGCTCCAGCGCTTGCGATGAACCGGTGAACCAATCGTGCAAGCAGGTCAGGGCGAGACCCGCATGGGCTTGCGCATAGTCCGGGTCGAGTTCGATCGCCTTGTCGTAGTGCAGCCGCGCTGCGGCGTTGCCCTCCTTCGTGAACAGGCGAAACTGCTCGCGCCCGCGCAAGACGCAATCGTAGGCCTGCGGGTTCTCGGTTTCCAGGCGCGAGGTCGCCGTGCTCGTGGTCTCCGTGAGCCTGATCTCCAGGGCATGGACGATCTGCTCGGTGATGTCGTCCTGCACCGCGAAAATGTCGGCAAGTTCCCGGTCGTAGCGTTCCGCCCAGAGATGACCGCCCGTGTCGCCGTCGATCAGCTGCGCGGTCACCCTCATCCGCTGTCCCGATTTGCGAACGCTGCCTTCCAGGACGTAGCGAACACCGAGGTCGCGGCAGATGTCCTGGATCTTGGCGGCCTTCCCCTTGTAGGTAAAGGCCGAATTGCGTGCAATGACGAACAGCGCGGGGATGCGGGAGATCTCGGTGATGATGTCCTCGCTGATGCCATCGGCGAAGTAACCCTGCTCCAGGTCGCCACTCATGTTGGTAAAGGGCAGCACCGCAATCGACGGCTTGTCGGGCAGCGGCAAAGCGATGTCGCCGACGGTCGGCGGAATCTCTGCGATCGAAGGCAAGCCGGGTGTGGTCGGTGCGTCGCCTGAAGGGCGGGCCCGGTATGCACGAACGGGATCGGCAATGTTCTTGACCGTCTGCTCGCCTTGGTCCTCGAAGTTGACCGCCACCTTGCCCTTGACCGCGTGACGGATCAAATCCGAAATTGTGATGCCACCCGGTTCGGCAAGACCCTGCAGCCGGGCCGCGATGTTCACTCCATCGCCGTACACCGTACCGTCGGCCTTCTCGATCACATCGCCCAGGTGCACGCCGATGCGAAAGTACATGCAACGGTCTTCGGGCAAGCCGGTCGCGAGCCCTGCCAGGTCTCGCTGTGCCGCGAGTCCCGCCGTGACCGCACCCGCGGCGCTATCGAACACCGCCAGCACCGAATCACCGGCCGTATCGATCACTCGTCCGCCATGCAGGGCGATATGCTCGCGGAATACCGCGCGCGCGGCGTCAAGCGCCGCGACGGTGCCGCGCTCGTCAAGCGACATCAGGCGCGAATAGCCTGCGGCGTCAGCGGCCAGGATTGCCAGAAGGCGACTGCGCAGGTCTGGGGTTTGCATGTTGACATTGTGGCGGTTCGCCTCGCTCGTGGACCAAACATGTTGAGCGGCTGTTTCAGGGTTGCCGATTTGAGGTTTCGAATGTCGGGTCAGGGGCCCATCAGCGACAGCCATGGTTCCAAGCGACACTGACCGCAACCAGTCTGAAGCACGCGCTCGAATCCGGTCCCTCGAACTGGGCCTACCGGGCCAGAACCAGTCGTTCGCGGGCGCGTCTCTCCTCTGAACGGATGACGCTCAGATTGGGATTTCGTAAGCCTGATTGCTACGCACCCAGGTTGCCAATCCCGCCTGGACGTTCTTGGCACGCCAAGCAGCGAAGTTCGGGTCGTTGTTGAGGGCGTCGAGGGTGGCCCCTAGTTTCGCGGTCGATTCGGAACGCGCGACGAAAGTCATGTTCCCAACCTCACCAACTTGCACACTCCAAAGGCTCACATCCGCGCCATGCTTCCTCCACATCTCGGCAGCTTCTTTAATAATCCCGAGCAGGTCTTGCATCTTGGTGCCCGGGTTGGGTTTGAATACATACTGAACAACAGCAGCTGACATGTGTGACTCCTTGCTGACCTCAGGCCGTGCGAAATGGGCGGCCCGGGCCATTTAGCGGCCGACGCTCATCAATAGTCAATTTGTATTACATACTGGTATGTTCAGGGGGTTTGGCTTGCTGCAGGTCCAATGGGGCTCGGGTCCCTGCGCGCGGGTTCGTCGCCGCGAGAGGCCATGGTTAGGGTGCCCGACAGCTCTCGAGCGTCCGCACAGATGGGACCTCTCCTTGGACTTGAGCTGCGACATATGCACTATGAACTTCCGGAGGCCTCGGCCTGAGGTCTGGACACCAAATGACAAGGCACGCGAGACATGTACGACTCCGACCTACCTGCCATTGAGCGTTACAACGCGAGAGTCAGCGGGAATACCGCTTGCATCCCGAAATGGGGCCGTCCCCGCACGAGGGGAACATCGACACCGCACCGGTCGTGCGGCTCTTGGCGAATCCTTACGTACCGAGGGAACCTCAGCCCCACCTCGACCCGGCGAGACAACCGTCTGTCTTCCCGCCGCACATTTCGGGTGCACTCCGCCGGAACTGAGGGGCGGCGCGGCGACGGCGAAGCGGTGGGCATAGCCGCCCGTCGTTCAGCGGTGCAGGTCAGCCGTGCGCAGTCAGTCGCCGACGTCGGTCTCTCCGTCGTTCGGCGCAGCAGTTCGAGCGGCGGCAACCAGTCGAATTCGGGAGCTGATCGCGCCACTGCGACTGGCCGGGTCGACGAGCGACAACCTGCCGGTCGCGAAGCAAAACCCAGCCGTCCGCTCTCATGGGTTTCCGACTTCGCCAGAGAAATCCGACTAGAAGCAACAAGCTGATCCGTAATCCAGGTCAAGGACGCCAAGCAAGCGTGAAATCACACCGCTCCATTCACCGCATGCTTCAAGGACTTGCCAGCAGTGAACTTCACGGCCTTGCTCGCCTTCATAGTCACAGGCTCGCCGGTTGGCGGATTGCGACCCGAACGTTCGGCGCGGTTCGAAACGATGAAGTTGCCGAAGCCAACCAACTGCACGCCCTCGCCTTTGGCCAAGGCGCCGGCCAGGTTCTCGAGCGCGGAATCCAAAGCTCGGGCAGCGTCGGCCTTGGTGAGGTTGGTATCCGCGGCGATGGCTTCAGACACGATTCGTGGCGCACCCTTGAACTAGCCTCCTCGCCACCACAGGCGCTCAACGCACCCGTGACGCGTCCACACGTACCACGGTTCCACGCTCGGCGGGCCGTGCGGCGGCGCACAGACGGGGCCCACGAATCGCCCCATGCTCCAAGGCGACAGTCAGTCCGGCGCTGGTAGAGGTTGCTTCGGCACCCACTCGCAAGCGTGGTACCTCGATGCCGGCGACTGTCCCAGATTCTCCAGACAAAGAGGTAACCTGAATTCGGAGCAAAGTCATGGACCCGGCCGCCGGAGCAATGTCTGAGGATTTACTGATCGCGCAAGCCTTGGCTGCACGTCAGCTCGCTCACGACAGGATCGTTCTCGCTTTTCGGGAGCAACTGTGCGGCAATGGGCCCGGTCCGTCGGAGGGCGATCTGCTGGCTTTCGCCAGGCATGTCCTTGTGGAGCAAACGCACCTGCATCTGATGCAAGGGGGCAGCCGAGGTTCGCGCCTGTCGGAGGCATCGCATGGCGAACGCGCAGTTTGAACATCACGGGCACCGGGTGACGATCGTCGTCTTGCACATCGGGGAGCGTTGGACCTAGTCCTACCAAATCGACGACCGGATACCTGTCGCGAATGTCGAAACCGGTGCACGCACTGAGGGAGCGGCGCTCCACGAGGCAAGGCACGAAGCCATCGCGGCGATCAAGGCGCTCGTCGACAACCCGTAGTCTCTGATCGGTGCCCCCGTTCCACTCCCGGCCGGCCGAGAGGCCTTTGCGTTCTTTGGCGCCCTGCGATAGGTTTCGACATAGCTGGACGCCATCCGTGTGCAGGTATAAGACGAGGCATTGGCGAGTCCGACTTTGCGCATCTCGTCAGGGCGGGACGCCGATCCTTCGATCCTTGCGGCAATGGCCGCGGCGTCGTCGGGATCAATGTAGACCGCTCCCTCACCGCTCTTGTCCCTCGCATGTGTTCGGTATCGAACAGACGCCGATGGCGCCCCTCGCTACCCTATCGTCATTCCATCATCGGGCGACGCAATGTCACTCTCCCTGTTTGCCGCCGAGACTCTGGTCCTCGACTATCTGAATGGGCGCGTCATGCCCGACGCCCCGCACCGCGCTTTCGTTCTCGCGGTCGAGACCAGGCTGGTGAACGGCCTGGTGCCACTATTCGACGAGACCCTGTGCGCCGAGATCGATAAAGAGGCCACTGCGCCAGCCATCTGGTCGTCCGAATCCATCTTGAGAGCAGTCCTGGAGCACAGAGCGGATCTCCGCATGGCCTCACGGCGGATGAGGACACTCCGGTCGGCGTAGTCGGTTTGCATTCATGCATCAGCTCGACGACATCGCAACAAAGCTTCTGGGTTTGCCCTTCGACGACCTCGACGAGCGGACCCGGCGTATCGCGCGACATGTCGCGGAGCGAACGCCCGTTTCGCGCAATGTCGTGCAGGAGGCCGATGCCGGGCAGTCAAGGGGCCAGCGCGCGGCAGACGCGGTCGCGTCGTTTGGCGGCTCCTGGACCTTCGTCGGACTCTTCGGCGCCACCATGCTGCTGTGGGTCGCGCTCAATGCCCTGCTCTTCGCGACGCGCGGCACGACCTTCGACCCTTACCCGTTCATCCTGCTCAACCTGTTTCTCTCCATGCTGGCGGCAGTGCAGGCGCCGATCATCCTGATGTCGCAGAACCGGCAATCCGAGAAGGACCGGATCCATGCGGAACACGACTACGAGGTCAACCTCAAGGCCGAACTCGAGATCATGCTGCTGCATGACAAGATCGATCAATTGCGCGAGAGGCAATGGGAAGAACTGCTGGAGATCCAGAAGCAGCAACTTGCGCTGTTGACGGGGTTGATCGAGAAACGAGCGCAGGTGCCATAGCGCCCCCGGTCTGTGCGATAGCGCACAGAAGGGCCCAGTATCCCTATACTGGCCTTGCGTCGGACGCGCTGCGGGAGTGCGTTCCGACGAATCCGATTTCCAAGGAGGTTCGTCATGAGTCAATCCTCCGACCCGTTGAGCAACCATCTGCTGGCCGCCCTGCCCGAGGCGGAGTGGGCGCGGTGGCTACCGCAACTCCAAGCGGTCGACATGCCCCTGGGCCAGGTGCTTTACGAATCCGGCAAGACACTGAGCCACGTGTACTTTCCGACCACCGCCATCGTGTCGTTGCTGTACGTGATGGAGAACGGGGCCTCGGCCGAGATCGCGGTGGTCGGCAATGAGGGCATCGTCGGAATCTCACTCTTCATGGGAGGCGAATCGACGCCCAGCCGCGCGGTCGTGCAGAGCGCCGGTCGGGGTTTCCGGTTGACGGCGCAGGTCATGAAGGACGAGTTCGACCGGGCCGGCCCGGTGCTGCACCTGCTGTTGCGCTACACGCAGGCGTTGATCACGCAGATGGCACAGACCGCCGTGTGCAACCGGCACCACTCGCTGGACCAGCAGTTGTGCCGATGGCTGCTGCTGAGCCTGGACCGCCTGGAGGGCAGCGAGCTCGTGATGACGCAGGAGCTGATCGCCAACATGCTCGGCGTCCGTCGCGAAGGGGTGACGGAGGGCGCGCTCAAGCTCCAGCATGCGGGCCTGATCCGCTACTCGCGAGGCCGTATCTCAGTGCTCGACCGCAAGGGACTGGAGGGGCGCACCTGCGAGTGCTATGCGGTGGTCAAGAACGAGTACGATCGGCTTCTTCCTTCAACGACCGCGATCTGATCTCCCTCCGGCACCGCAATTCATCCCGGGGTCTGCCCGATGGCAGACAGTCGCACTGCGCGACTGCGGACAGACTGGCGCCACCCATGCACATCGGTCACGAGCGAGGTACTCGCCGGCGGGAGATCGGATCGTCGCACCCGCAGAAATGCCTTTATCTGGCGCGCAGGTGCTTGACTGTGTCCGACGTCCTTTCCATCGCAGTCGTCGTAGACTTGCCAGATTCGGCGAGGAGATCCGACGCCGCCTGAGCCTGTTGTGCCCACAGGCTCTGCCCCTGGGTGGACCAACCCATAAGGCTTGCCGAATACTCTCGCGCGAACGTCGAGTAGTTCTCCGTGAGCTTGCGAATCAGGTCCGCATAAACGTCGGAGACGACGACGCGACCGAATGATTGCTGTGCCAGCTCGAGGTACTTTTGGACGTTGGCGTTCGCCATTTCGAACATCGCCGGCGACTGCGCAAAGTTCGTGACGAGCGCCGCGTTGGCCGAGGCCAGGTTGGTGAAGGGTTGGGTCATGTCGTTCATGGGTACCTTTTGCCGGCTACCGCCGGCCATCGAAGCTGCCGGAGAAAAGGTGCCCCACCAACAGCTTCGGTAGCGGCGCACCGAAGCGGAAGACAAGGCGTGCTGCTCTTGCATTTCGATTCGCTCGCAGAGGCCGCCAGCTGTCGCGCCCAACCTCTGCCGCTTTTATACGGGTCGTCTTGTCTCGCGTCTGTGCGTTGGAGCACGTAGAACTCCACGTTCGAGGGGGCTTCCGGAAAAGATCGCCAACTAGACGGGCAGAGGTGGCATGGGTTGTGCATCGGGCCGCTTTCCATGCGGCCACCTCGTGCAACCCCTTCGAGGAAGTCGTCGCCCTCGCGCAGCGACAAGCCTCAGCTTGAAGCTGTCGGGTTCACGATCTTCGAGGCCTCCGCCACCTGCTGAGTCATTTGGGCCTGTGCTTCGGCGGCCATCCCCATGAGGCTCTCGGCATGTTCTCGCGCGAAGGTCGAGTAGTTGTCCGTGAGACTGCGGATCAGGTCCGCCTGGGCCTCGGAGGCGGGCATCCCTCCAAAGGCCTTCTGCGCCAGTTCAAGGTATTTCTGGGCGCTCGTATTGACCAGGTCGGCCACATCCTGCGACTGCGCGAAACGCGTGATGAGATCCGCATTGGCGGCGGAAAGCTTGACGAAGGGTTGTGTGAGATTTTGCATTGAGGCCTTCTTCCGACGTTTGCTGATGCAAGCATCGTTTATAGGACGTCATCGCCATCAGGTCTGTGCGCTGGCAGACAGTCGCAACGGACAATTGCGCGCAGAGTGGTTCGTCCCACTCCACGGAGCATTCCTTGGCCGCGATCGAAAATCACCTCATCGAACTGCTCCCGCTCAACGACCGCAGGCGTCTACTGGATGTCTGCGAACCGATTCATCTGGTCCTGGCCGAGGTCATCCACCAGCCGGGTGCGGCCACCCGGCACGTCTACTTCCCGGTTGACGGCTTCATTTCGCTGGTGGCGCAGATCGACGAGCACCCCGGGCTGGAGGTCGGCATGGTGGGTCGCGAAGGGATGCTGGGCTCGAATCTCGTCCTCGGCGTGGAAATCGCTCCCTTGCGCGCCCTGGTGCAGGGCGCCGGCGCGGCCTGGCGCATCACCGCTGCCGACTTCCGGCGCGAGCTTGCACGCAGCGCGCCCCTGCAGAGGGTGCTGGACCGCTACATACAGGTCTCGCTTTCGCAACTGGCCGCGTCAGCCGCCTGCCTGCGTTTTCACCAGATCGGCCCGCGCCTGGCGCGTTGGCTCCTGATGAGCCAGGACCGCGCCCATGCCGACAGCTTCCACGTGACTCAAGAATTTCTGGCCTACATGCTGGGTGTGCGCCGCGTCGGTATCACCCTGGCCGCCGGCTCGCTGCAGCGCAGCGGGTTGATCGAGTACAGCCGCGGCACCCTCAGCGTGCTCGATCGTCCGGGACTCGAAGCAACAGCCTGTGCCTGCTATGCCGCGGACAGGAAAAGCTACGCCGGATTGCTTTGACCCGGTGCGCGGCGTCCGACGGCCGATCCGCTGCTTCTGTACGCTGCCGAACTGACGACCGGCCGTGCGCAGCGTACAAGGGAACATCGGGCTCAGTCCCTGTTCACGCGAGGCATCATGGAATACGACCGCGACTCAGTGCGCCTCTCCTATCACGGCTGGGAGATACGCAGCCACCTCACCGGTGTTTCCTTCGACGGCACCGTGGCCGCCGGGGCGATGCTGTACTTCGAAGAGGCATGCCAGTGCCACATCATCTCCTGCAGAAAGTTCGCCGACGGCGGGGATGCCATCCATTCCATCGAAACCAGGGCGTCGCTCTGGATCGACGGCCGCGAAAGCAACCCCAGGACCTCCCATGTCGAACCCTCCCTACTTTCATGAGGCCTCGGGCTCCGTCCATTTCTGGGTGCCCATCGATGGCGCACTCGTCGGCGCGACCATTCGAAAGGAAACACTGCACTACTGTTATCGGTCGACCGCCAGCGATGACCAGCCGCTGGAGACCTACCAGCTTCACGCCCAGGTCATCGATGCGGCCGTGCGCAGGCGCGTCTCGGGCGGCTCCATCGAACCGGTGATGGTCCGCGACTACGACCTGCACGACGCTGTGGGCAAGGGCATCGAATAGGCCGCAGGGCGCACGGGCCGAGAGGGGCGAACGACACTTCAGTGTCCGGACGCACCCTCCGCGCCGATGCCGGTCTCCGAGCGCACCTGCTGCGCCAGGAACCCGGCCCGGTCCTTGGCCGCGCGTGGGCTCTTGTCGAGAACGGAGAACAACCAGATCCCGACGAAGCCGATGGTCATGGAGAACAGCGCGGGCGACTGGTACGGGAAGAGCGCGGAACCCTTCGGATTGCCGAGCGTCGCTTCCCACACTGCCGGCGACACGACGGTCAGCGCCACCGACGAGACGAGCCCGAGAAATCCGCCGATGACCGCGCCGCGGGTGGTGCAGTCTTTCCACAGCACCGACATCAGCAGCACAGGGAAGTTGGCGGAGGCAGCGATCGCGAACGCCAGGCTCACCATGAACGCGATGTTCTGCTTCTCGAAAACGATGCCAAGGACCACAGCGACGAAGCCCAGCGCCACGGTGGTGATGCGCGACACCCTCAGCTCGGCCACGCTGTCGGCCTTGCCCTTCTTGAAGACGGTCGCGTACAGGTCGTGCGACACCGCTGATGCACCGGACAAGGTCAGGCCCGCCACCACCGCCAGGATGGTTGCGAAGGCCACCGCCGAGATGAATCCGAGGAACACGTTGCCTCCCACCGCTTTCGCGAGGTGGACCGCCGCCATGTTGCCGCCGCCAAGCAGCCCGCCCTTGGCGTCGAGGAATTGCGGATCGGTCAGCACGAAGGTGATGGCGCCGAAACCGATGATGAAGGTCAGCACGTAGAAGTAGCCGATCCAGGTGGTTGCCCACAGGACGGACTTGCGCGCCTCCTTGGCATTGGGCACCGTGAAGAAGCGCATGAGGATGTGCGGCAAGCCGGCGGTGCCGAACATCAGCGCCATGCCGAAGCTGATCGCCGAGATCGGATCCTTGATGAAGCCTCCCGGCCCCATGATCGAGAAGCCTTCGGCCGCAGCCTCGGCGGGCGGCTTGCCCGCGGCGGTTGCGATGGCGGTCTTCACTTCGACCGCCTTCGCGAACATCGCCTCGGGGCTGAAGCCGAAGTTCCAAAGCACCATGAAGGCCATGAAGGTGGCGCCCGCGAGCAGCAGGCAGGCCTTGATGATCTGCACCCAGGTCGTCGCCGTCATGCCGCCGAACAGCACGTACACCATCATCAGCGCGCCGACGATGACCACCGCGATCCAGTACTCCAGGCCGAAGAGAAGCTTGATGAGCTGCCCCGCTCCGACCATCTGGGCGATCAGGTAGAAGGCCACGACGACGAGCGTACCGGATGCCGCGAACACGCGCACGGGCGTCTGCTCGAAGCGAAAGGCCGCAACATCGGCAAAGGTGAACTTTCCCAGGTTGCGCAGCCGCTCGGCCAGCAGGAAGGTCACCACCGGCCAGCCGACCAGAAAGCCGATCGAATAGATCAGGCCGTCGAAGCCGCCGATCATCACCGCCGCGGAAATGCCAAGGAACGAGGCGGCCGACATGTAGTCGCCCGCGATCGCCATGCCGTTCTGGAAGCCCGTGATGCCGCCGCCGGCGGTATAGAAGTCGGCCGCGCTCTTGGTCTTCGCCGCGGCCCACTTGGTAATGAAAAGCGTGGCGACGACAAAGGCGGCAAACATGCCGATGGCCGTCCAGTTGGTGGGCTGCTTTTCGAGCTGGCCGAGATCGGCGCCGGCTGCCTGGGCGGCTTGGGCTGCCGCCAGCAGGACCGCCAGGCCCAGCGGCTTCGCAAGGAGGGCGCCGCTCATTTCAGCACCGCCTTGGCGATGGCGTCGGTCAGCCTGTCGTATTCGCCATTGGCCCGGTTGACGTAGATGCCGGTAATGACGATGGTGAAAACGATGACCGCGAGCCCGATCGGCATGCCGATCGTCGTGACGCCGCTGCCCAGCCGGGTTGCAAGGAACGGCTTGTCGAAGGCGACCAGCAGGATGAAGCCGTAGTACACGACCATCATTGCCGCCGCCAGCCACCAGCCGAAACGCGAACGCTTCGATTTGAGCGCCTGGTAGTTCGGGTCGCGCAGGATTCTCGACGTCAGATCGTTTTCCATGGTCAGTTCCTTTCCATGAGCTGATCGAGGACGGCCGGGTTCTCGAGCGTCGAGATGTCCTGCGTGATCGCTTCGTCCTTGGCGATCGACCGCAGCAGGCGTCGCATGATCTTTCCGCTGCGAGTCTTGGGCAGGTTGTCGCCGAAGCGGATGTCCTTCGGCTTGGCAATGGGGCCGATCGCCTTCGCCACCCAGTTGCGCAATTCGGTTGCAACCTTTCTGGCTTCATCGCCAGTCGGCCGCGGGCCTTTCAGCACGACGAAGGCGCAGATCGTCTCACCCGTCGTCTCGTCCGGACGCCCCACGACGGCCGCCTCGGCCACCAGGGCCGTGCAGGACACGAGCGCCGACTCGATCTCCATCGTGCCCATGCGGTGGCCCGACACATTGAGCACGTCGTCAATACGGCCGGTGATGGTGAAGTACCCTGACTCGGCGTCGCGGATGGCGCCGTCGCCCGCCAGGTAGTAGCCCTTGAGCTCCGGCGGAAAATAGCTGCTCTTGAAGCGCTCGGGATCGCCCCAGATGTTGCGGATCATCCCGGGCCAGGGCTTCTTCACCACGAGGAGCCCTCCTTGGCCGTTGGGTACGTCGTTGCCCGTTTCGTCGACGACAGCGGCTGCTATGCCGGGGAAGGGCAGCGTGCAGGAGCCCGGCACCAGCGGCGTCGCGCCAGGCAGGGGCGTGATCATGTGGCCACCGGTCTCGGTCTGCCAGAAAGTGTCGACGATGGGGCAACGGCCGCCGCCGACGTGCTGGTGGTACCACTCCCAGGCGGCCGGATTGATCGGCTCGCCCACCGAACCCAGGATGCGCAGGCTGCTGAGGTCATAGCTCCTCGGGTGCACCGCCTCGTTGGCCTCGGCCGCCTTGATCAGCGAACGGATGGCGGTCGGCGCGGTGTAGAAGACGCTGACCTTGTGGTCCTGGATCATTTTCCAGAAGCGGCCCGCATCCGGGTACGTCGGCACGCCTTCGAAAATGATCTGAGTCGCTCCGATCGCGAGCGGACCATAGGTGATGTAGGTGTGGCCGGTGACCCAGCCGATGTCGGCAGTGCACCAGAACACGTCTTCGTCCTTCAAGTCAAAGGTCCAGGTCGAGCTCACCGCTGCGTGCACCAGGTAGCCACCCGTCGAGTGCTGCACGCCCTTGGGATTGCCGGTCGACCCCGAGGTATAGAGGATGAACAGCGGGTGCTCCGCACCGACCCACTCGGGCTCGCAGGTGTCGGCCTGCGCCTGTGTTTCCTCGTGCATCCAGCGGTCGCGCGAAGCCTCCCAGGCGATCTGGCGGCCCGTGCGCCGGTACACGATGACGTCCTTGACCGACTCGCAGCCGCCAAGCGCCATCGCCTCGTCGACAATGGCCTTGAGCGGAAGCTGCTTGCCGCCGCGCAACTGCTCATCAGCAGTGATCACCATCACTGCGCTCGCCCCGGTGATGCGCTCGCGAAGGCTTTGCGCCGAGAAGCCGCCGAACACCACCGAATGCGTCGCGCCGATGCGGGCGCAGGCCTGCATCGCGACGACACCTTCGACGCTCATCGACATATAGATCACGACGCGATCGCCCTTCTTGACGCCGCGCGCCTTCAGGGCGTTGGCCATGCGGCAGGTGCGCGCCAGCAGGTCGCTGTAGGTGACGCGGTTGATGCGGCCGTCGTCGGCCTCGAAGAGGATGGCCACCTTGTCGCCCTGGCCGCGCTCGACATGGCGATCCAGGCAGTTGAAGGAGGCGTTCAGCGTACCGTCCTCGAACCACTTGAAGAACGGCGCCTCTCGCTTATCGAGTGATTCCGTGAAGGGCGTCTTCCAGCTCACGAACTCTCGGGCCAACCGTCCCCAGTAAGCGCCGTGATCGGCGTCGGCCTCGGCCACCAGGTTCAGATAGGCCGGCATGCCGGATACGTGTGCGCCCTTCATGGCAGCCTCTGGTACCGGATAGATGATCGCTTTTTCGCTCACTGCATCTCCTTGCGTGGCGAAGCGAGCTTCCATCAGTCAAAACGCTGAAGGTCCGCACGCCAACAGCCCTACCCTGCGCTCGTGCTGCGCTTGGGTCTGTGCGGTAGCACACCAACGGGGGATTCGTCGGCGCCACTCGGAACGATCTCTTCGACCCTTCCGGGGCGGACGGTTCGTCCCAATGTGCGGTGACGCACGGACCGGGACTACCGAGGAAGCGCATCCTTCTGGCTCATAAGCGAGCGCAAAAAGCTCAGATCGGTTGACGCCGCGATTGAGCAACGTAAAGGATCACCATGCCTATGCAACTGCTCCAGCGCCTATGTTGCGCGCGACTTCCCATGAACATCGATGCCGACGACGACATCGAGAAATGTGCCGTGCTTTTCACGGCCAAACTGATCGAAGCGGATATTCCTCCTGCGTCGAATCGACGGGGCGCGCGTACTTATGCGGGGCATGCCACGGTGATGCGTGTGACGGAATCCGGCAAGACAGCATCTGCAACACGGCCTGCGAGTGCGGGAAAGTACGACGAACCATGCCCCCCTGCTGAAAACGGCCGTGGAGCGCCGCAGCAATCCTAAAGATTCTCGGGCTTGCGGCACTGCGGCAAGTTGTTCGTTCACTGTCTCTATTAGCTCATTGTGAGCCGCAACGATTCAAAGACCTGCCAGACTTAGACGCTAGGAGGCCGCTGTGGAGCGTTTGATGCTCCGACGCAATAGCGCCGCCCGCTCAGACGTTGATCTAGCGTGGGGTGAAGCGACTGATCATCAGGGCGCCGGTGGTCAGGGCCAATGGTGCATCGGGTGCCGACCAGCACGCTCCTGAACCTCAGGTCGTTGGCAGGGAACTTCGGCAGGTTGCGGGAGACGCGCTGTTCGCGGTAGTTCCCGGCCAACAGGTGATGCACTTCGTCGACGACGAGCATCCGCGGCGCAATCCGGCGTAGCAGTTCGCGCGCAAGGCGCTCGAGTACGGACAGGCTCGCGCTTGCGCTATGCGGGGCGCCAAGCACGACAGCAAGGCTGTGTGCACCCGGTCAAGCGTCGCCTCCGCGACGAGCGACGACGTCTCTCGCGGCGTTTGACGGGACGCGCTTCTTCAAACCGGCGGCCTCGACCGCGCCCGAGCCTCAAACACGACACGCCGAAGCTGCCTACTCGGCGCGAATGTCGTTGTTCTTGACCACCTCGCCGAGCAGCTTGTAGTAGTCCCGGGTCAGCGCCGCGAGCTGCTCGGGCGTGCCGCCACCGGCGTCGTCGCCGCGATCGGCGATGGTCTTCTGGACATTGGGTTCCTTGAGGGCGCTGTTCATCGCCGTGTTCACCTTCTTCACGATGTCGGGGCTCAGGCCCGGCGGGCCGTACAGGCCGATGAAGGAGATGATCTGGAAGTCCTTGATGCCGGCTTCGGCCGCCGTGGGCACGTCGGGGAACGCAGGCACCCGCTTGGGGCCGGTGACCATCAGCGCCTTCAGCTGGCCGGACTTGAGGAAGGGCGCGACCACCGACGAGGCATCGAACATGGCGGGCACGCGGCCGGCGATCAGGTCGGTCATCGCAGGGCTGCTGCCCTTGTACGGCACGTGGCTCATCTTCGGCTTGCCGATGCGCTCGCGGAACAGCTCCATCGCGGTCTGCACGAGGCTGCCGGGCCCGCCCGAGGCGTAATCGACGGCCTTGCCCGCCTTGTCCTGCGCCTTGATCCAGGCGATGAACTCGGGGACATCCTTGACCGGCAGGCTGGTCGGCACGACCAGCATCAGCGAGGAGGTCAGCAGCAGCCCGATGGGTGTCATCTTGAGCGGATCGGCCACCGGCGTGTTGCGGTAGGTGTGCGGGTTCAGCACCATGTTGCTGCCGTTGCCCACGAGCAGCTTATAGCCGTCGGGCGGTGCCTTGAGCACGTAGTCGGTGGCGATGTTGCCGTTGACGCCGGGCTTGTTGTCGATCACGACGCTCTGGCCCAGGCTGGCCTGCATGCCGGCTGTGAGCACGCGCCCGGCGAAGTCCGTCTGTCCGCCCGGTGGATAGCCCACCACCAGCGAGACCGGCTTGGTGGGCCAGGCGCCCTGGGCGAGGGCAGATGCGGCCAGAACGCCGGCGCCGAAAGCGCTGAGCCCGTAGTGCAACGCGATGCGGCGCGACAAGGTGCGCTTCGATGGGATGCTGTTCATGAGGGTCTCCGATGTTGGTGAGGCTGGCGGGGGCTGGCGGACCATCATAGGAGCGTGGGATGGGCCTCACAAGTCCCGTAGCGGGTCATCGAACAAAGCCAAACCGTCACTCCTTTCCTTGCGGCGCAACCGTTCGACAAGTTCGGTCGCGCGGTGCTCTGCCTCGGCGACGCGCTCGCGCGCAGGCCGAGCGCGAGATAAGCCAGTTGCGCGACCGCCAGGCAGCGACGGCAGGGACGTTGCGTCAGCTCGAGGCGCACCGCGGTGGCGAAGGAGACGCGAAGCCTCCCACCGGCCGTGCAGGCAGGGGTCGGAAGCGCTCAGAATGAGCCAGCGTTGCAGGTGCGGCGCAGGCGACCGGTCTATGGGCGTGGAGCATGGCGCAGAGCAGACCACTGCTGATCCGGGAACGCTGCGCGGGCGTCCGGCCCCACTTGGCGTGCGAGAAGCATGCGAGAGCATCTCGCAGGTCCCCGGCAAGGGGACCTGGGGCGCGAGTGCTGATCGCTACCTCGCGTTCATGGCCGCAACCACCGCGGCGCCCATCTCCTCCGTTCCCACCCGAGTGCAGCCGGACTGGTAGATGTCCCCGGTGCGCAGCCCGTCGGCCAGCACTCGGCGCACGGCGCGTTCAACGCGCTCCGCGTTGGCCGCCTGATCGAACGAGAGGCGAAGCATCATCGCCAGCGAGAGGATCGACGCCAGCGGGTTGGCCAGGTTCTTGCCGGCGATGTCCGGCGCGGTGCCGTGCACCGGTTCATAGAGTCCGAAGCTGCCGGCGGCCAGCGACGCCGAAGGAAGCATGCCGATGGAACCCGTGAGCATCGCGGCGGCATCGGACAGGATGTCGCCGAAGATGTTGCCGGTGACGATGACGTCGAACTGCTTCGGCGCGCGCATCAACTGCATCGCGGCCGCGTCGACGAAGAGATGCGTGAGCTCCACGTCGGGATAGTCCCGCCCCACGCGCGTGACCACCTCGCGCCACAGCTGCATGACCTCGAGCACGTTGGCCTTGTCGACCGAGCAGAGGCGGCGCTGGCGCGAGCGCGCGGTGCGGAAGGCCACGTGCGCGACGCGCTCGATCTCAGGCTCGGAATAGCGCATGGTGTTGAAGGCCTCGCGCTCGCCCATCGCGTTGATGCCGCTGCCGCGCGGCTCGCCGAAGTAGACGTCGCCGGTGAGCTCGCGCAGGATCATCAGGTCCAGCCCCTCGACCACCTCCGGCTTGAGGGTGGAGGCGCCGAGGAGTTCGGGAAACAGGAACGCCGGCCGGAAATTGGCGAACAGGCCGAGCTCCTTGCGCAGCCGCAGCAGGCTGGCACCGGGCCGCATCATGAATGGAATGGCCTCGTCGCCCGGCATGCCGGCCGAGCCGAAGAGGATCGCGTCGGCCTTGCGTGCGATCTCGCTCGTCGCGGCCGGCAGCGGATCGCCGGCGGCGTCGATGCCGGCCTGGCCGATCGCGGCCTCGACGAGCTCCAATGGCTGGGTGTGGCCCACCACCGCCTTGAGCACCTTGACCGCTTGCGCGGTCACCTCGTGGCCGATCCCGTCGCCGGGCATCACTGCAATCTTCATTTCTGGATCCTTTCTGGAAAATGAGGGGAAGTCATTGCGGCGCGTGGTGGCGCTCGAATTCCTCGATGCGCGCGCGCTGCGTCAGCGTGTAGTCGATCTCGTCCAGGCCCTCCAACAGGCAATGGCGAGCGAAAGGGTCGATGGCGAATGGTTCGGTGCGGCCATGCGGCCCGGTCACCACCAGGGCTTCCAGGTCCACGCGCAGCTGCGTGCCGGGCGCTGCCAGCAGCGCCGCCAGCAGTTCTTCGACCACCGGCTCGGGCAGGCGCACCGGCAGCAAGCCGTTCTTGAGCGCATTGGCTTGGAAGATGTCGCCGAAACTCGGTGCGATCACGGCGCGGAAGCCGCCGTCGTGAAGGGCCCAGACTGCATGTTCGCGCGAGGATCCGCAGCCGAAGTTGTGGCCTGCCACGAGGATCCGGGCCCCTGCGTACGCGGCGGCATTGAGCACGAAGTCGGGTCGGCGCTGGCCCAGCGCATCGTGCCGCACGTCGTGGAACAGGTAGTGGCCGAAGTTGTCCGAGCGCGGCTTCTGCAGGTAGAGCGCCGGCACGATCTGGTCGGTGTCGATGTTCGCGCGGGCCAGCGGCGCCGCGACGGCTTCAACTTGACTGAAAGCTTGCATGGTTGCGAGTCGGTGCGTTTCTGTTTTTCAGGAGGCGGAAGGCAGGGCCCGCACGTCGGCGAGTCGCCCGGTGACGGCTGCGGCCGCGGCCATCGCCGGGCTCATCAGATGGGTGCGCGAACCCGGGCCCTGGCGGCCGACAAAATTGCGGTTCGAGGTCGAGGCACAGCGCTGGCCGGCGGCAACCTGATCGCCGTTGGTGCCCAGGCACATGGAGCAGCCCGCATGCCGCCACTGGAAGCCCGCTGCCCGGAAGACGGCGTCCAGCCCTTCGGCCTCGGCCTGCCGCTTCACAAGGCCGGAACCCGGTACCACCCAGGCTTCCACGCCGTCGGCCACGCGCCGCCCGCGCGCCACCGCCGCGGCGCTGCGCAAGTCTTCGATGCGGCCGTTGGTGCAGGAGCCGATGAACACCCGGTCGACCGACAGCGCCGTGAGCGACTGGCCCGGCTCCAGGCCCATGTAGGCCAGCGTGCGCTGCAGGGCGTCGCGCCGTTCGGCGCTGGGCGCATCGGCCGGGTCCGGCACCCGGCCCGTGATCGGCAATGCGTCCTCGGGGCTGTTGCCCCAGGTGACCATCGGCGCGATGTCGTCGGCGTTCAGTCGCACTTCCTTGTCGAACACGGCGCCCTCGTCGCCGGGCAGCCCTCGCCAGCGCGCCAGCGCGGTGTCCCAGGCCGCCCCGTGAGGTGCATGGGGGCGGCCCGCCAGCCATTCGAAGGTGGTGTCGTCGGGCGCCACGAGGCCGGCGCGAGCCCCGGCCTCGATCGACATGTTGCACACCGTCATGCGGCCTTCCATCGAGAGCGCGCGGATCGCTTCTCCGGCGTACTCGACGACATGGCCGGTGCCGCCCGCGGCCCCGACCTTCGCGATCACGCCGAGGATGATGTCCTTGGCCGACACGCCCTCCGGCAGCCTGCCGTCGATGACCACGCGCAGCGTGCGCGGCTTGCGCTGCCAGAGGGTCTGCGTCGCCAGGACGTGCGCCACTTCGGAGGCGCCGATGCCGAAGGCCAGCGCCCCCAGCGCGCCGTGGGTGGCCGTGTGGCTGTCGCCGCAGACGATCACCGCGCCGGGCAGGCTCAAGCCCTGCTCGGGGCCGACGACGTGGACGATGCCCTGACGCTCGTCGTCGAGGCCGAAGAAGCGGATGCCTGCGGCGGCGCTGTCATCCTGCAACGCCTGCGCCATCGCGCGCTTCTCGGCGTCGGCGATGTCGGCCAGCACGCGGCTGCCGGTGGGCACGTAATGGTCGGGCGTCGCGAAGGCGAGGTCCGACCGGCGCACACCGAGGCCGCGCTGGCGCAGCATCTCGAAGGCGGGCGCCGAGCCGTCCTGCACGAGGTGGCGATCGACGTACAGCAGGCTCTGGCCGTCGTCGCGCTGCATCACGACGTGCGGCTTCCAGATCTTGTCAAAGAGCGTAAGCGGAGCGGGGGCGAGTGACATGGGAGTGACCGGCGTGCGGAAATGAATCAGTCGAGCTTGGCGCCCGAGATGCGGACGATCTCGGCATAGCGCTTGGTTTCGCTGGCCATGAAACGGCCGAAGTCCTCGGGCGTGCCGCCGCCGACTTCGGCGCCGAACGCCAGCATGCGCTTTTGCAGTTCGGGCGACTTGAGCACCGCGTTGGCCTCGGCGTTGAGCTTGTCGATGATGGCGCGCGGCGTGCCGGCCGGCGCCGACAAGCCATACCACGACGAGGCATAGACGTTGGGCAGTCCCACTTCATCGAAGGTCGGCACATCAGGCAGGGCCGGGTTGCGCGTCTTGGAAGCGACCGCCAGCGCGCGCATCTTGCCGCCAGCGATGAAGGGCAGGCAGGTGGTGGTGTCGAGCATCAGCGACACGTGTCCCGCCGCCACGTCGGTCTCGGCCGGCGCGGTTCCCTTGTAGGGCACGTGGACGATGTCGATCTTGGCCGCCAACGCGAATTGCACGGCCGCCAGGTGCTGCGAGGAGCCGACGCCGCCCGAGGCATAGTTGAGCTTGCCCGGGTTGGCGCGCGCCGCGTCGATCACGTCCTTGACGGACTTGAACGGAGAATTGGCGGGCACCACAAGGATGTTGGGCACGGCCGAGACGTAGATGATCGGCTCGAAGTCCTTGACCGGATCGAAGCCCAGCTTGCCGTAGAGACTGATGTTGACCGCGTTGGGGCTGATCGATGACATCAGCAGGTTGTAGCCATCCGGCTTCTGGCGGGCTGCCAGCTCGGTGCCGATGTTGCCGCCTGCGCCGCCGCGGTTGTCGATCACGAAGGGCTGGCCGAGTCGGTGGCCCAGCAGATCCGACACGATGCGCGCGGTCGTGTCCACGCCTCCGCCCGCGGGCCACGGGACCATCAGCTTGATCGGTTGATTCGGATAGGACGCCGCGGCGTCCTGCGCCGGCGCCGCGGCATGCCATCCAAGCAGGCTGGATGCGAGCAGCCAGACATGCAATTTCTTCATCATTCGGTGTCTCCTGGTTGTAGGTTCTCCGCTGCGATCCTATGTGGGGCGCCGGGGCGCGGCAATCACAATAAAGGCATGCAAGGTATGAGTAAAATTCAGTCCCATGAGCCGTCGTCTGCCCCCTCTCAATGCATTACGCGCCTTCGAGGCCGCAGCGCGCTGCGGCAACTTCACTCGTGCCGCGCAGGAACTCTGCGTGACCCAGGGGGCGGTCAGCCGTCACATCGCCACGCTGGAAGGCTGGCTCGAGGTGCAGTTGTTCGATCGCGGAAGGCATGGCATCCGGCTGACTTCCGCAGGCCAGTCGTACTTCGCCAGCATGCGCGTCGCGCTGGACCAGATCGAGCACGGCACGCGCCAGTTGCAGCAGCGCTCCGACGAGCGGCTGCTTCGCATCAAGGTGCCGCCCACCTTCGCGATCCGCTGGCTGATCCCGCGGCTGGCACGCTTCCATGCGCTGCATCCGCAGGTCGACGTGCAGATCACCACTTCTCACAAGCCGGCCGACTTCGATCGCGACGACGTCGACGTCAGCATCCATTCCGAGCCCCGCCCGCCCACCGGCGCGGGCTTCAGGCTGCTGTTCCGCGAGACGCTGCTGCCGGTCTGCGCGCCGGGCCTCATCGATCGCGACCCGCCGTTGCGCGAGCCCGCCGACCTCGCGCAGCACGCGCTGCTGTGTTCGCTGAACCGGCCGCAGGACTGGCCGACCTGGCTGGCGGCCGCCGGAACGCAAGGGATCGACGGCAACCGCGGCCTCAAGTTCGAGAACGCGGCCATGGCCTACCAGGCCGCGGCGGAACAACTCGGCGTGATGGTGGCGCTGCTGGCCTTCGTGCGCGACGACCTCGCGAGCGGCCGGCTGGTGGCGCCTTTCGACCTGCGCGTGCCCACCGAGGGCGGCTATTTCATGGCTTGGCGCGCGGAGCGGCCGGTGCCCAAGCGCGTGAGCGACTTCGAGGCGTGGATCGCGGCCGAGGCCGAGGCAGCCGAGGACCATCCCATTGAATGAGTTTTACTCATTTCTCACATGACTTAATTGTCATTGAGGTGGCCGCGTCACTTCGATATCGTCGGCGCAAAGTTCATTGGAGACAGAAGTCTTCTTTCGGCGCTCGGCGCCGGGTTGGCTGGCACGACGTACATGAAAATCCTCGCCGAAGGTCTGCAATTTCCTGAGGGTCCCGTGGCCCTGGTCGACGGCTCGGTGGTGCTTGTGGAGATGCGTGCGGGCAGGATCATCCGCGTCACGCCCGAAGGCCGCGTCGAACAGGTCGCCGATTGCGGCGGCGGGCCGAACGGAGCGGCGATCGGACCCGACGGCGCGCTCTACGTCTGCGACAACGGCGGTAGCGCCTATGCGCCGGGGCGCTTCACCTCGATCGGCCCAGCGCCCGGCTACCAGGGCGGCAGCATCCGAAGATTCGATCTCGCGACCGGCGACGGCCGCGTGCTCTACACCCATTGCGATGGCCATCGGCTCTCGTCGCCGAACGACCTCGTGTTCGATGCGCTGGGCGGGTTCTACTTCACCGATTTCGGCAAGAAGCACGCACGGTCGCGCGACAACGGCGGCCTCTACTACGCACTGCCCGACGGCTCCCGCATCGTCGAGGTCGCCTATCCCCTGCTGGCCGCCAATGGCGTCGGCCTCTCGCCCGATGGCGCCACGGTCTACGTGGCCGAGACGGAGACCGCCCGCCTGTGGGCCTTCGACCTGGTCGAGGCGGGATGCATCCGCAAGCATCCCTTCCCCTCGCCGCACGGCGGGCGCCTGGTGTGCGGGCTGCCGGGCTTCCAGCGCTTCGACAGCCTGGCGCTGGACGCCGGGGGCCAAATCTGCGTCGCCACGCTGATCACGGGGGCGATCTCGGTCATCGCGCCGAGCGGTGAACTGAGGTCCCAGGTCGCGTTTCCGGACACCTACGTCACCAACATCTGCTTCGGCGGGCCCGATCTCAAGACCGCCTTTGTCACCCTGTCCGGCGCCGGTCAACTGGTCTCCCTGCCGTGGCCGCACAGCGGCCAGCGGCTCCATTTCAACGCCTAGACGGGCGTCTCATCCACACCCCGCGCTGTCCATTGCAGCCGCACCGAGGAGATTCACATGAACCGTCGCGAGATCGTGACATTGCTGGGGGGCGCATGCCTGTCGGCTGCCGTGCTGCCGTCGCGCGCGGCGGACGGCTACCCGGCCCGGCCCGTGAAGGTCATCGTGCCTTTCACCGCCGGCGGAGGCACGGACGTCGTCGCGCGTGCGCTCGCCTCCGGACTCTCAGAGGGTTTCGGCCGGACCTTCATCGTCGAGAACAGGCCCGGCGCCAGCACCGTGATCGGCTCCGAGTACGTGGCCGGTTCGCCGCCCGACGGCTACACGCTGCTGCTGGCCAGTGTCCCGCATGTCACCAATCCGTGGCTCATGAAGGCGCTGCCCTTCGACACGCTCAAGGCCTTCGCGCCGATCAGCCTTGCGGTGCAGTCGCCTTTCATCATGGTGACCTCGCCGGCGTCGCCGGTCCGGTCGCTGGCGGATGTCCTCGCGCTCGCGAAGACCCGGCGGCTGGCCTTCGCTTCGACCGGCAGCGGCACGGCCGACCACCTGGCGATGGAACTGCTGGCACTGGATGCGGGCATCTCGATGACGCATGCGGCCTACAAGGGAACCGGTCCGGCGCTGTCGGACGTCATGGGTGGCCACGTCGACCTGATGTTCGCCAACGTCGTCGCGGCGGCGCCGCTGGTGAAGTCCGGCAAGCTGCGTGCCCTTGCGACCTCGACGCAGCAGCGTTCGCCGTCGCTGCCCGACGTGCCCACTGTCGCCGAGATCACGGGCAAGCCCTTCGACGTCAGCGCCTGGGCCGGTCTGCTGGCCCCGGCGGGCACGGACGCTTCGATCGTGGAACGCCTGGGCGCCGAAGTGCGCAAGGCGCTGCAGACCAAGGCAACGCGAGAGGCCCTGGTCTCCAACGGCGCGGACCCGGTCGGCAGCACGCCTGCGGAATTCCGGGCCTTCATCGCACGCGAGATGGACACCTGGGGCGCGATCATCAAGAAGGCCGACATCACGACCAGCTGAGCCCGCCCGCCACCATGCCCTTCATCATCCTTGCGTACGACAAGCCCGGCGCCGAGCGCCTGCGGGCCGACCTGAGGCCGCGGCACCTCGCCTACCTTGCGGCCCGCCAGGACCAGATGCTGGCCGGCGGCGCCGTGCTGGACGACGACGGCAAGGCGATCGGCGGCATGATCATCGTCGACACCGAAGATCGCGCCGCGGCGGAGCGCTTCGTCGGCGACGACCCCTTCAGCACCGGCGGCTTGTTCGGGTCGGTTCAGATCCTGCCTTGGCGCAGGAGCTTCTTCGATCGCCAGCGGGTCTCGGGCCTCTGAACGACTTTCGTTCGCCAATACGTACGAGGAAGGCCGCGCCGAGAAGAGAAAACGAAGCCTCAGTTCAGAAGGTAGACCAGCACGGGCAGGCAAACGAGGCCGAGCAGCGCCACGTACTTCTGCGCGCGGTAGTACTCGGCTTGTTGCGCCGCCGGGATGCAGTGCAGGCCGTTGCAGCCACCCACGATCACGCAGGCTTCCGGCGGTACCATCGCGAGCGGCTTCGCGGTCATCGCAGCGTTGCTCATTCGACCTTGATGCCGTGCTTGCGCACGACAGCCGCCCACTTGCTGCGTTCACGATTCGTCAGGTCGACGACGTCCTGCGGCGAGCTGCTGCCGAGCTCCATCGCCATGGCGCTGAACCGCGCCTTCATGGCCACATCGTCGATGGCCTTGACGACCTCCTTGTTCAGCCTGGCCACCACCTCGGCAGGCGTGTTCGCGGGTGCCACCAGTGCGAACCAGACCGCAGCATCGACCCCGAGCAGCCCTTCTTCCGCCAAGGTCGGCACGTCGGGAAGCGCTGCGACGCGCCGGGGGCCCACGATGCCGATCGGACGGAGCTTTCCCGCCTTGATCTGCGGCATCGAGTTCAGCACGATGTCGCAGGTCATCTGCGTGTCGCCGGCAAGCACGCTCGCAAGGGCGGGCGCGGTGCCGTTGTAGGGCACGTGCAGCATGTCCACGTTGGCCATCGATGCAAAGAGCGCACAGGCCAGGTGCAGCGGATTGCCGTTGCCGTTGGAGGCATAGGCAAAGCTGCCTTCGCGACTGCGGATGTAGGGGATCAGGTCCTTCAATCGGGTCGCCGGCGTGGCGTTTCCGACCACCATCACCAGCGGCGCCGACGCGACCAGGGACACGGGGGCGAAGTCGCGGTCCGGGTCGTATGCCAGCTTGTTGTAGACCAGCGGATTCACGGCCAGGCTCGCGGACGAAGCCATGAACAGCGTATAGCCATCAGCCGGCGCCTTGGCGACCATCGATGCGGCGACGATGGTATTGCCGCCCGGCTTGTTCTCGACGATGAACGGCTGCCCCGTCGATTTGCCTAGCCGCTCCGCGAGGCCCCGCGCCAGCTGGTCGACTGGCCCGCCGGCGGTGTACGGCACGACGATCTTGACGGGTCGCGAAGGATAGCCTTGCGCGGACGCGATCGGCGAGGCCAGTGCCAGCACGCTGGCGGCTGCGATCAAGGCCAGCGTCTTCAGGCAATGCGTCGTCATGGCGTCGCCACCTTGAGCAGGACTGCATGGAGCCGCTCGTCGAGGATCGCCGCGATCCGGTCGATCTCCGGCTGGCCGAACTGGCCGAACTGCGTGGACGGCTTGTCGTACTCGAAAGTCGAGCCGCCTTCCGCGTTTTCAAAGAGAACCACCCGCAGCGGCGCGTAGAGGCCGGCCGCAAGGTCGACGCTCGTCATCTGCACGGCGTACAGCACATTGCCGATCAGGTACGCGGTCGCTTTCC
>NZ_JBFTHX010000058.1:0-31500 GCF_056394465.1 Variovorax sp. 10N432 | reverse complement strand
TCACCTACGTCAACAGCGTCTATTTCGGCGGCGACCAGGCGACCTTCAATTCACGGATGGCGAGCCTGGGGCAGGCCGACAACCAGTGGCCCTACACCTTCACGCAGCAGCCTTCGCAGGTGCCGACGGTGGTGAAGACGGTGTCGCTGGCGCAGCGCCCCACCGCGGTGAAGACCAGCGTGTACGATGGCGCGAGCCGGGCCTGGGTCGCGACGCAGGACGGCACGCTGCACATCTACGCCCTGGACGGCTACGCCAACGGCGCTTCGCCTCCGGCACCGGCGGCGAACGCCCTGACGGAGGTGGGCACGGTCACGGGCATCGGCCGCAATCCGACCTCGATCGCCAGCTCCAAGGGCGAGCCGAGCGGCAACACGCAGACGCAGGTGCTGGTGAATTCGCGCACCGACCGCAAGGTTTCGTGGGTGCGCTTCGCGAGCAACGGCAACAGCGGCAGCATCGTGCGCACCTTGCAGGACTCGCGCCTGGCCGACCCTATCGCGGTCGAGGACGCGGACAACTTCGCCACCATGGGCTACGTGGTGAGCGTGGCCGACTACGCCGGCAAGGCACTGCGCAACTACCGCTACGGCCCGGTCGTCTTCGCCGACGGCAAGGCCTGCGCGACCACCACCAGCTGCCCGGTGACGCCGACCGGCAACGTGGCGATCGAGTACGCCGGTGCCATGCCCTACCCGGGCAAGCCGTTCCAGCTCAAGACGGCCAACGTGCCTTGATCGGCACAGCCTGCCAATCGGCCAACGCCACGCACGGCCCGCTTCAAGCGGGCCGTTTTTCTTTGTTCAGCGCGGCGAGCCGCTCCGGTGTGCCGACATCGGTCCAGGGCCCGTCATAGAGTTCGGCGCTGATGGCGCCCGCCGCCATGCCGGCCCGCAACAGCGGCGCCAATGCCGCTTTCGCGCCGCCGGGGTTGCCCGGCGGTATCGCGCAGAACGGCGGCGCGAACAGGCCGCTCCGGTACAGCGCGATGGTCGAGAAGGTGTGTTTCTGCGCCGCATCCGACAAGGCGCTGCCGTCGGCGCCGATGCCGAAATCCCCTTTGGGGTTGTGCAGCGGATTCGCGACCAGCCACAGGTGCGCGAGCCGGCCGCTGGCCGCAAAGCGCTCGACCGCCTGTCGGGTGAAGGCGAAGTCCGGGGCGAACACGTCGCCGGCCACCACCCAGAAGACATCGCCGAGCATCGGCAGCGCCCGCACGATGCCGCCCGCGGTCTCGAGCGCGCCGCCGAAGTCGCGCCCTTCGTGCGAGTAGCGCAGCGTCGAGCCGCCGTGCCGGGAACCGAAACGTGCTTCGATCTGCTCGCCCAGCCAGGCTGTGTTGACGACCACGTCGCCGAAGCCACCGGCGGCGAGCGCTTCGAGCGGCCACTGCATCAGCGGCCGGCCCTGCACCTCGAGCAGCGGCTTGGGCGCCTGGTCGGTCAGCGGCCGCATGCGCTCGCCGCGCCCGGCGGCCAGGATCATCGCCTTGACGGGACTCATGCAGCGACCGCGCCGATCTGCCCGCGCAACAGGCTGTGCCGCTCGGCGCGCCCGGGCAGGAACAGCGCTTCGAGCGCCGCCATCAGCCCCTGGGCCTTGGCCGAGTGATCGGCGCCGAAATTGCAGACATAGACATCGATCGTCACGCCGCGCTGCTCCGGCCAGGTATGGACGCACAGGTGCGACTCGGCCAGCAGCACAGCGGCCGTCACGCCGCCGACGCCTTGCGGCGTCGAGGGGAAGGCATGGAACAGCCGCCCGACGACTTGCAGGCCGGCGGCTTCCGCGCGCGCGACGCAGGCCGCGCCGAGGGTGTCGGCATCCACCAGCCAGCGCGGATCGCAGCGGCAATCGAGGAGGTCGGCGGTGAGGTGAAGACCCTGCATGGACCGGCACTCTAGCTGAATGTGGCCCCCACGCTCCTCCACTGCGTGTGGGTCGCTGCCCCCCAAGGGGGCCGCAGGCCGCCTTGGGGCGGCCCGGCGCCGGCCTGTTCCAGCCCATTCCGGGCCCGCCCCACCCCGCCCGTTAAAATACCGGGTTCCCCCTAACCTGCCCCCCAGAAAGCCACAGATGGCCAACCAAGCCTTGATGGCCAACGCGATCCGCGCGTTGGCAATGGATGCCGTTCAACTCGCCAACTCGGGGCATCCCGGTGCACCGATGGGCATGGCCGACATGGCGGTTGCGCTGTGGGGCGATCATCTGAGGCACAACCCGGTCAACCCGCAGTGGTTCGACCGCGACCGCTTCGTGCTGTCGAACGGTCACGCCTCGATGCTGATCTACTCGGTGCTGCATCTCACCGGCTATGCGCTTCCCATCGAGGAGCTCAAGCGTTTCCGCCAGCTGCACAGCAAGACCGCCGGCCATCCCGAGACCGGCATCACGCCGGGCGTCGAGACCACCACCGGGCCGCTGGGCCAGGGCCTCACCAACGCGGTCGGCTTCGCGCTGGCCGAGAAGCTGCTCGCGGCCGAGTTCAACCGCAAGGGCCACGAGATCGTCGACCACCACACCTACGCCTTCCTCGGCGACGGCTGCCTCATGGAAGGCATCAGCCACGAGGCCGCCGCACTGGCCGGCGCCTGGAAGCTGGGCAAGCTGATCGCGCTCTACGACGACAACGGCATCTCGATCGACGGCCAGGTCAAGCCCTGGTTCATCGACAACACCGAAGAGCGCTTCAAGGCCTATGGCTGGCAGGTGATCGGGCCGATCGACGGCCACGATGCCAAGGACGTGTCGAAGGCCATCGAGAAGGCGAAGAAGAACGCCGACCGGCCGACGCTGATCATCTGCAAGACCCAGATCGGCAAGGGCAGCCCGAACCGCGCCAACACCGCCAAGGCGCACGGCGAGCCGCTGGGCGCCGACGAGATCGGCCTGACCCGCAGCGCGCTGCACTGGACGCACGCGCCCTTCGAGCTGCCGGCCGCGGTCTACGAGGAATGGGATGCCAAGGCCGCCGGCGCCAAGAATGAAGCCGAGTGGAACGAGAAGTTCGCGGCCTACACCGCCGTCTTCCCCGACCTGGCCGCCGAGTTCACCCGTCGCATGAAGGGCGAGCTGCCGAAGAACTTCCACCAGACGGCCTTCGACACCGTGGTGGCGGCCCACACCAAGGCCGAGACCGTGGCTTCTCGCAAGGCCTCGCAGCTGGCGCTCGAATCCTTCACGGCCGCGCTGCCCGAGCTGCTGGGCGGCAGCGCCGACCTGACCGGCTCGAACCTCACCAACACCAAGAGCACGCCGAGCCTGCGCTTCGACAGCCATGGCGCCGTGGTCCGCAGCGAAGGCAACGAGCAGATCCCCGACGGCTCGATCGGACGCCACATCAACTACGGCGTGCGCGAGTTCGGCATGGCGGCCATCATGAACGGCGTCGCCCTGCATGGCGGCTTCATTCCCTACGGCGGCACCTTCCTGACCTTCAGCGACTACAGCCGCAACGCGATCCGCATGGCGGCGCTGATGAAGCAGCGCGTGATCCATGTCTTCACGCACGATTCGATCGGTCTCGGGGAAGACGGTCCGACCCATCAGTCGATCGAGCACGCGGCCTCGCTGCGGCTGATCCCCAACCTCGATGTCTGGCGCCCGGGCGACACCGCCGAAACAGCCGTGGCCTGGGCCGTCGCGCTGCAGAACGCCGAGCGCCCGACGGCGCTGCTGCTGTCGCGCCAGAACCTGCCCTATTCGCCCAAGAAGGACCTGAGCGACATCAGCAAGGGCGCCTACGTGCTGTCCGAGCCCGAAGACGTGGGCCTCAAGAACAAGAAGCTCAAGGCGGTCATCATCGCCACCGGCTCCGAGGTGCAGTTGGCGCTGCGCGCCCAGGAGCTGTTGGCGGCGAAGAAGATCGGCGTGCGCGTCGTCTCGATGCCCTCCACCACCACCTTCGACCGCCAGGACCTGGCCTACAAGAAGAGCGTGCTGCCCAAGGGCACGCCGCGCATCGCCGTCGAGATGGGCTGCACCGACGGCTGGTGGAAGTACGGCGTCGCGGCGGTCGTCGGCATCGATACCTACGGCGAGTCGGCACCTGCCGGCGTGCTGTTCAAGCATTTCGGTTTCACGGCAGAGAACGTCGCTGCCACGGTCGAAGCGGCGCTCGCGCGCTGACATCGGTCGCCCCAGTTTTCAACCTCCAGGAGCAGAAAGACATGACTATCAAACTCGGCATCAACGGTTTCGGTCGGATCGGGCGCAACGTGCTTCGCGCGGCGGTGCAGAACTTCAAGCACGACATCGAAGTGGTCGCGATCAACGACCTGCTCGAGCCCGACTACCTGGCCTACATGCTCCAGTACGACTCGGTGCATGGCCGCTTCCAGGGCGAAGTCACGGTCGAGGGCAACACGCTCGTGGTCAACGGCAAGAAGATCCGCCTGACGCAGGAACGCGACCCGTCCAAGCTCAACTGGAGCGATGTCGGCGCCGACATCGTGCTCGAATCGACCGGCCTGTTCCTGACCAAGGACACGGCCCAGAAGCACATCGACGCGGGCGCGAAGAAGGTGCTGCTGTCGGCCCCCAGCAAGGACGACACGCCGATGTTCGTCTACGGCGTCAACGACAAGAAGTACGCCGGCGAAGCGATCATCAGCAACGCCAGCTGCACCACCAACTGCCTGGCGCCGCTGGCCAAGGTGCTGAACGACAAGTGGGGCATCAAGCGCGGCCTGATGACCACCGTGCACGCCGCCACCGCGACCCAGAAGACGGTCGACGGCCCGAGCAACAAGGACTGGCGCGGCGGCCGCGGCATCCTCGAGAACATCATCCCGTCGAGCACCGGCGCGGCCAAGGCCGTGGGCGTTGTCATTCCCGAGCTCAACAAGAAGCTCACGGGCATGAGCTTCCGCGTGCCGACCTCCGACGTCTCGGTGGTCGACCTCACGGTCGAACTGGTCAAGGACGCCACCTACCAGGAAATCTGCGCCGAGATGAAGGCCCAGAGCGAAGGCGCCATGAAGGGCGTGCTCGGCTACACCGAGGACAAGGTCGTCGCCACCGACTTCCGCGGCGATCCGCGAACCTCGATCTTCGACGCCGATGCCGGCATCGCGCTCGACGGCACCTTCGTGAAGCTGGTGAGCTGGTATGACAACGAATGGGGCTACTCGAACAAGTGCCTGGAGATGGTCCGGGTGATGGCCAGGTAAGGCTGCGCCGGCCCCTGAAGAAACGCGCCCTCGGGCGCGTTTTTCTTGGGCGTCGTCAGTCGATCGTCCTGCGGCTGCGCACCCAGGCTTCGAACTCGGGGTCCTCGAAGCGGTAGAGGCCGTGGTCGACCCGTGCCATCGCCTGCATCTTGGGGCCGGTCAGGCGGCGCAGGGCGCTTCGTGGCACGCTGGCCGTGACGTCCCCGCTGCCCATCAACTCGCGGAGCTGCGTCAGCGCGGCGGCGCCGTAGAGGTCCTGCACGCCGCGCGCGGCGAGCAGCAGGACCGCGCGATCGGACCGGTTCATGGCCTTCCAGGCCTTCGCGTGGCCGCTGTCGTCGTGGACGCGCGCCAGCGTGTGCTGCAAGGCCAGTTCGGGGCCCTGGCCCTGGTAGAGCAGGTAGCGCTCGATATACCAGCGGAAGAACTCGGGAGTTTCCTTCAAGGACAGGAACGCTTGCCTTGCATCGGCGAGCGCCAGCGGCTGCTTCGCCAGCCGCTTGACCTGGGCCACCGTTGCCGAGACGAAGGCATCGCCGAGCAGCGGGAACGGCTCCACCGGCGCCCAGTTGTAGAACGGCGCCGACGCCCGCGAGAACATTTCGCGCAGCGCCGCCTCCGACGAGCCTGCGAACAGGACCTTGACGCTCGCCTTGCGAATGTCCAGGCCCGCGCGCAGCGAGTGCGCCACCTGTCGGTGCTCCGGGCTGGCGAGTACTTGCGCCTCGTCGATCACCAGGACCAGCCGCTTGCGGGTCTTGTCGGCCGCCTGCAGCGCCGCCTGGATGGCCGGAACCGCGAGTTTTTCCTTGTCGGCGAGGTCCAGCTCGACCGAGCCCTCGACGCCGAGGGGCAGCTTGCCGCCGGCCTTCATCTTCCGGATGGGCGTCGACAGGTCTTCCCAGAATTGCGCGAGCCCCTTGGACTTGGCGGCCGACAGGATGGCCGTGGCGATCGCCTGCCCCGGATGATCGGCGTCGTCCCAGAGGTTGGTGTAGGCGGCCAGGTAGCCGGCGGCTTCGGCGGCCGGCAGCAGGTCATGCTTCAGGAATTCGCTCTTGCCCATGCGGCGCCGGGCGAACAGCCCGCGGGCCGACACCAGGCCGAGGTCGAAGGCTTGCAGGTAGCCCCCGGCGAGCTCGGGGCGGGCGAAGTGCCAGGGGTCGGACGGCGTGCGCATCCGACAGATTTTGGCACAGTCTTGTCAATTGACAAAAATATGGAAATTTCTGTCGGGACCGGACCTCAGACCGGTTCGAGCACGTGAATCAACCGGCTCTCGGTCCAGTCCTTGACCTTGGCGCCATAGGCGGCCATGTGGGGCGCTGCCGCGTGGGCCTGCAGGTCGGCAAGGGTTTCCCACTTCTCGACGACGACGAAGGTGTCGGCGCCGAAGCTGCCGCGCGAGGCCGGCATGCCCGCCGCATCGACGGTCGCGGTGTACTCGATGCAGCCCTTCTCGGCCAGCACCGCGGGCCGGTTGGCGCGATAGGCCTCTAGGATCAGCGCGCGTTGGCCGGGCTTGGCGGTGATGACGGCGACGACATGGATCATGGACGATGGCTCCTTTGGAATGAACCATCGAATTTACGGGCAAAGCGCCGCGGCCGCCTGTCACATCGGCGCGGGCACCTGCACCATCCACGAGATGCCGAAGCGGTCCTCCACCATGCCGAAGGCCGGTGACCAGAACGTCTTGCCCAGCGGCATCTGTACCTGGCCGCCCTCGCTCAGGGCACCGAACAGCCGGCGGGCCTCGGCCTCGTCGGCGGCGTTCAGCGACAGCGCGAAGCCCTTGAAGGTGGGCTGGCCCTTGGCGTAGCCATCGGACGCCATGAGCATGGTCTCGCCGATATTGAAACTCGCGTGCATCACCTTGTCGTCGGAGCCCGGCGGCACCTTGTCGGCCGGGATCGGGTCGGGGCTTTCCTTGAAGCGCATCAGCATCGTGACCTGGGCGCCGACCGCCTTGCGGTAGAACTCGAGCGCCTCCTCGCAGCGGCCGTCGAAGAAGAGATAGGACTGGACTTGCATCGTGACTTTCCTTTCGGTGAGAAGTGGAAGAGGATGTTTGTGTACAACGTCCACAAGACGATAGCAAAGATAATGGACGCTGTCCACATGAAAAATCGATGAGCTCCACCGTCCCCTCCCGCTCTTCCGCGCGCAGCACCTACCGCCACGGCGATCTGCGCCGTGCCTTGCTCGAATCGGGCGTCGAGCTGGCCCGTGCCGGCGGCCCCGAAGCGGTGGTGCTGCGCGAGGCGACGCGCCGCGCCGGGGTGGTTCCCAACGCCGCCTACCGGCACTTCGCGAGCCGGCAGGCGCTGCTCCAGGCGGTGCGGGCCGCGGCGCTGGCAGCGGTGGCACGGGCCATGGAGGCCGAATTGGCGGCCCTGGCCCCGACGCCCGATGCGGCGGCGTACGCCCGGGCCAGCGTGCGCGCAGTGGGCACCGGCTACCTGCGCTTCGCCCGGGCCGAAACCGGCCTCTTCAGGACCGCCTTCGCGGCGCCTGTCGAGGTCGACGACGCGCCGCCGGATGCCAAGGGCGGCGCAAGCGGCCTCAACCCCTTCGAACTGCTCGCAGCCGCACTCGACCGGCTGGTGCAGGCGGGCGCCATGCCGCCCGAGCGCCGGCCGGGGGCCGAGTTCCTGGCCTGGTCAGCGGTGCACGGGCTGGCCCTGCTGGTCATCGACGGCCCGCTGCGCGGCCTGCCGGCGCCGCAGGTGGAGTCGCTCGGCCAGCGCTTGCTCGACATGGTCGAGAAGGGCCTGTGAATACGGGATGTAACCCTAAAGAACTTGTACTTTAGTACTCCTAAAGCTAAGTTTGGACGCTCTTGAATGGAGCGTGTACGGATGGCGATGCTGATCTTGATGACCCCCACCGGCCAGACAACCCAGGTGCCGGTGTCGGAGCCCGGCATGACCATCGGCCGGGCCGAGCACAACCACGTGGTGTTGGCGTCGCCGCGGGTCAGCCGATTTCACGCCAAGCTCAGCACCGAGGGGCCGCTGGTGATCCTGCGGGACCTGGGCAGCCGCAACGGCACCTTCGTGAACGGCAAACGCATCGAGATGCAGGCGCTGGTCAACGGCGACAACATCGACATCGCCGGCTACTGGATGCGCTTCCTGGCCCCGGAGCAGGAGGTGATCGGCGACGAGAGCGTCCGTTTGATGAGCGCGCGCGGCGACCTGGTCTGAGATCGTCCCGGTCGCGCTCAGCGGGTGTGATGCACCGGCGCGGTCTCATACACCGGCGTCGGCAGGCCTTCCATCCGCGCCTTCAGCTGCAGCGCCAGGAACTGCGAGTAATGGCGCGACTGGTGCAGGTTGCCGCCGTGGATCCACAGCTGCGGCACCTGCGTCGGCTTCCACATGTTGCGCAGCTCGCCCTCCCAGGGGCCGGGGTCCTTCGGTGTGTCGGATCCCAGGCCCCAGACCTTGCCGACCTTGTCGGCCATCGCGGGTGAGATCAGATCGGCCAGCCAGCCGTTCATCGAGCCGTAGCCCGTGGCATAGACGATCAGGTCGGCCGGCAATTGGCTGCCGTCGCTCAGGGTCACCGATTTCGGGCTGATGCGCTCGATGGTCACGCCGCTGCGCAACTTGATGCTGCCGTTGGCGACCAGTTCCGAGGCGCCGACATCGATGTAGTAGCCCGAGCCGCGGCGCAGGTACTTCATGAAGAGGCCGGAGCCGTCGACGCCGAAGTCGAGCAGGAAGCCGGCCTTCTCGAGCCGCGCATACAGGTCGGCATCGCGCCGCTTCATCTCGTCATACGCCGGCACATGCATCGGCGCCATGATCCTGTAGGGAATGGAGGCGAAGATCAGGTCGGCCTTGTCGGTCGTGACGCCGGCCTTCACCGCCGCCTCGGAATAGAGCCCGCCGAGCGCCAGCTCCATCAGTGAATCGGAGGGCGCGATGTGGGTCGAACTGCGCTGGATCATGGTCACGTCGGCGCCGTTCTCCCACAGCGCGGCGCAGATGTCGTGGGCCGAATTGTTGGAGCCCAGCACCACGCACTTCTTGCCGCGCCAGGCCTCGGGCCCGGGATGCGCGCTCGAATGGTGCTGCTCGCCCTCGAAGGTCTCGGCGCCGGGAATCTTCGGCAGGTTCGGATAGCCCGAGACGCCGAGCGCGAACACCAGCTGCTTCGGCCGCAGCGTGATCTCGCGGCCGTCGCGCTCGACGACCACTTCCCATTCCTTCTTCGCCTCGTCGAAGCGGGCCTTCTTCGCGGTGGTCGAGCCCCAGTAGTTGAGCTCCATCACCTTGGTGTACATCTCGAGCCAGTCGCCGATCTTGTCCTTCGGCGCGAACACCGGCCAGTCGTCGGGGAACGGCAGGTAGGGCAGGTGGTCGTACCAGACCGGATCGTGCAGGCACAGGCTCTTGTAGCGCTTGCGCCAGGAGTCGCCGGGGCGAGCGTTCTTCTCGACGATGAGGGTCGGCACGCCGAGCCGCCGCAGCCGCGCGCCGAGCGCGATTCCGCCCTGCCCGCCGCCGACGATCAGCACGTAGGGCTGCTCGGCGAAGCCCAGCGTCTCGGCCTCGTGCTGGCGCCGTTCGAGCCAGGTCTTGCGCTGCGGGTTGGCGCCGTGCTCGGCGCCCTTGACGCGGCGCTCCCCCTTGTGCTCCTCGAAGCCCTTGAGCTCGGTCATGGTGGTGAGCAGCGTCCAGGCCTTGCCGTTGCGCAGCCGCAGGTGGCCGCGCCCGCGCGCCACCGCGGTCTCGAAGGTGAACCAGGCATCGACCACGCCGTCGGACTCGGTGGCGTCGCCTTCGACCGCGAAGGCGGTCGGCCGGGTGTCGGCCAGCCGGGCTTCGAGCATCTTGCGGATCGCCTCGGGGCCCTCTTGCGTGCGGATGTTCCAGGTGAAGGCGACCAGGTCGCGCCAGTAGCTGTCGGCCTCGAACAGGGCCACCGCGGCGTCGATGTCGCGCCGCTCCAGCGCGGACTGGAAATCGGCCAGCCAGGCGCTGGCGGTCTGCGTCGGATGGTTCGACAGATCGGTCATGTCCAGTGTCTCCTTCGTTCGCGCCCCGCGATCGGGCAGGGCGAGAACCGTACGCCCATCCCCGATCGACGTCAAACGGCGGCCGGCAGTCCCAGGGCCTGCCGTAGCAGGCCCAGCCGCGGGTTGTCCGTGCCCGTGCGGTGGATCAGCGCCACCGGCCCGGCCGGGATCGGCGGATGCACCCGCACCCGCATCACGCCGCTGGCCCCCGCGCTGTCCAGGGTCGACGCCGGCACCGCACTGAGGCCGAGGCCGGCCGCGACCAGGCGCAGGTTGGTCACCGGGCTGGTCGACTCGACCACCGGCACCGGCGCCATCAGGCCCGCGCTGCGGAACACCTCGTCCATCATGCGTCGCACCATCGAGGTCGGGGCCGGCATGATCCAGCGCTCGCGGCACAGGCGCGGCCAGTCGACCCGGCGGGCCCGGCCGAGCGGATGGCCCGGCGGCGCGATCACGGTGAAGTCGGCATCGAACAGTCTCTCGTAGTGCAGCGGCTGCCCCGCGGCTTCGGGCATCTCGGTCGGATAGCTCGTGACCAGCGCATCGAGGCGCCCTTCCAGCAGCGCCTGCACGAGCAGCGGGACGCGCTCTTCCATCAACTGCACCCGGACCCGGGCCTGCTCGCCGACCAGGCGGGCGAACACCTCCGGCAGGTAGCCCTGGGCGACGAAAGGCGGCGCCCCGATGCGCAGCAGGGTGACGGCCGGCTCGGCCGAGGCCTCGGCGCCGAGGTGCGCCAGTTCCTGGAGCAGCATGGCGGCGCCGCGGACCACGATCTCGCCGCGCGGCGTGGTCGCCAGGCCGCGCGCGCTGCGTGTGAAGAGCGCGAAGCCGAAACTTGCCTCGACTTCGCCGAGGGACTTGCTCAACGCTGGCTGCGTGAGGTTCAGCACCGCGGCGGCGGCGCGCAGGCTGCCGCCGCGCTGCAGTTCGACCAGCAGCTGAAGGTGGCGGAAACGCAGCCGCGCGAAGAGTCGGCGCGCTTCGCCGGAGGGCTCTGAAGGCATGTGGTCGCTTTCCAAAAAGTTTGCACCCAATGAAAACATATCACTGTTGGATATCGCTGTCTCGACCTATGCTGATGCCACACCAGAAGGAGACATTCGCCATGGATCGCCGCAGTTTCTGCCGGGCCGCATCGGCCCTCGCTCTTGTGCCGCTCGCCGTACGCGCCGCCGACGGCTTCCCCGGCAAGCCGGTGCGCGTCATCTCGCCCTACGCCGCGGGCGGCGGCCCCGACGTGCAGCTGCGCCAGGCCGGCCCGGCGCTCGGCGAGGCGCTGGGCCAGTCGATCGTGATCGAGAACAAGGTCGGCGCGGCCGGCGTGCTGGCCGCGCAGTACGTGGCACAGGCGGCGCCCGACGGCTACACGCTGCTGATGGGCTCCAACACGCACCTGATCCAGAAGATCCTGCAGCCCGATCTCAAGTTCGATCCCATCGCCGACTTCGTGCCGGTCAGCAACTTCGCATCCTCGCCCACCGTGCTGGTGGTGCGTGCCGACAGCCCCTACCAGACGCTCGAGGACCTCATCGCGGATGCGAAGGCCAAGCCGGGCCAGATGAACTACGGCTCCGGCGGCATCGGCACCTCGGCCCACCTCGCGGGGGCGACGCTGGCCTCGCTCGCGGGGCTCAAGGTCACGCACATTCCGCTCAAGGGCTCGGTCGAGATCGCCGCCTCGCTGCTGCGCGGCGACACGCAGTTCGCGTTTCCGGTGGCCGGCACCGGCGTGCCGCAGGTCAAGGGCGGCAAGCTGCGCGCGCTGGCCGTCACCAGCCGCCAGCGCCTGAAGCAGTTGCCCGAGGTGCCGACCCTGCACGAGCGGCTGAAGAACGAGCTCGCGGTGCAGGAGTCGTGGTTCGGCCTCTGGGCCCCGGCCCGCACGCCGCAGGACGTGGTCGCGGTGCTGTTCGCGGCCGCGACCCGGACCTTGAAGACGCCGGCCCTGCAAGCCGCCTTCGAGGCGGCCGGCAACGAGGCCGCGATCAGCGAGAGCCCGCAGGCCTTCGCAGCCTTCGTGCGCAGCGAGAACCGCAAGTGGGCCGAGATCGTGAAACTGGCCGGCGTGACGGCGAGCTGAAGCCGAACAGGAGAACAGGCACCATGTCCAAACCCCTCGAAGGTGTGCGCGTCATCGACATGTCGCACGTGATCGCCGGTCCCCTGGCGTCCCTCTACCTCGCCCAGCTCGGCGCCGAGGTGATCAAGATCGAGCCGCCGCAGTCCGGCGAGGTGATGCGCGCCAGCAAGGCCGCGCCGGAGGAAGGCGACACGCCGGCCGGCTTCGCGGCGCTGAACGCCGGCAAGCGCTCCTTCGCGGCCGACATCCGGACGGCCGAAGGTGCCGCGCTGGTGCGCTCGCTGGCCCGCACGGCCGACGTCTTCATCGAGAACTTCCGTCCCGGCGTGGTCGCGAAGTACGGGCTCGACTACGCCGCCATCCAGGCCGAGCGGCCGGACATCGTGTACTGCTCGATCTCCGGCTACGGCCAGGAAGGCGAGTGGTCGCGGCGCGGCGCCTACGACCATGTGGTGCAGGCCCTGACCGGCATGATGATGATGTCGGGCGACAGCGCCGAGGCGCCGCCGCTCAAGGTGGGCTTCCCGGTGATCGACGTCGCCGTCGGCATGCTCGGCGCGCTGTCGATCGTGGCGGCCCTGCATCGCCGCGAGCGCGAGGGCCTGGGCCAGTACATCGATGCCTCGATGGTGCAGGCCTCGCTGATGCTGATGTATCCCAACGCGAGCAGCTTCCTCACCGGGCGCGTCGAGCCGCAGCGGGTCGGCAATCGCGGCTACACCGGCAGTCCCACGGCCGACACCTACCGCTGCGCCGACGGCTGGCTCGCCACCGCGGCCAACACGCCGGCACAGTTTCGCAAGCTCACGGCGGTGCTGGCGCTCGAGTCGCTCTGCGAGGACGCGGCGGCACTCGACCTCGAGGCCTTCCATGCGCCGGGCGGCGGCTTCGTCGTCGCCCGCGACCTGCCCTATCTGCAGCAGCGCTTCCGCGACGCCTTCGCGAGCCGGTCGGCGGCCGAGATGGAGCAAAGGCTCAATGCGGTCGGCGTGCCGGCGGCTCGGGTGCGCAAGCTCGGCGAATTCCTCGACGAGATGGAATCGCGAGGCGGCGCCGCTCTGCAGCCCGTCGCCTTCTCGCACGGCGCATCGACCGTGCGCACGCCGGGCCTCGGTTTCCGCTATCGCTTCGACGGCGCCGCCGCGGCCACCGGCGCGCCCCGGCTCGGCCAGGACACCCACGCGCTGCTCGCGGAAATGGGATGGGGCGCCGAAGCCATCCGGTCGCTGTGCGATGCTCGCGCGATCCGCTTGTATCCGCCGATTCAACAAGGAGCGCTCTGATGTTCGATGCCCTGCTGCTGACCAAGACCGACGACGGCACCACCCGCGCCGCCGTGACCGCGCTCGATGACGCCGCACTGCCCGAGGGCGAGGTGCGGGTCGACGTGGCGTTCTCCACCGTCAACTACAAGGACGCCCTGGCGATCACGGGCAAGTCGCCGGTGGTGCGCAAGTTCCCGATGGTGCCGGGCATCGACTTCGCGGGCACGGTCGCCGAGAGCAGCGACGCGCGCTACAAGAAGGGCGACCCGGTGCTGCTCAACGGCTGGGGCGTGGGCGAGACGCATTGGGGCGGCCTCGCGCAGCAGGCCCGCGTCAAGGCCGACTGGCTGGTGGCCATCCCGCCGGGCTTCGATGCGCGCCAGACGATGGCGATCGGCACCGCGGGCTACACCGCGATGCTGTGCGTGATGGCGCTGCAGCAGCACGGCTTGACGCCGGCCTCGGGCCCGGTGCTGGTCACCGGCGCCAACGGCGGCGTCGGCACGATCGCGATCGCCCTGCTGGCCCGGCTCGGCTTCGAGGTGCATGCCTCGACCGGCCGAACGGCCGAGGCCGCGCACCTGCAGCGCCTGGGCGCTCGCGAGATCATCGACCGGGCAACGCTCGGCGAGCCCGGCAAGCCGCTGCAGAAAGAGCGCTGGGCCGGTGCGGTCGACAGCGTCGGCAGCCACACGCTCGCCAACGTGTGTGCCAGCCTGCGCTATGGCGGCACGGTGGCGGCCTGCGGGCTGGCGCAGGGCATGGATTTCCCGGCCAGCGTGGCGCCCTTCATCCTGCGTGGCGTGACGCTCGCCGGGGTCGATAGCGTGCAGGCGCCGCAGGCCCGCCGGGTCGAGGCCTGGCGACGGCTCGCGGCCGAGCTGCCGCGCGACCTGCTCGACGCCAATACCCAGACCCTCGGCCTCGGCGCGGTGGCCGAACTGGCGCCGCGCCTGCTCGCGGGACAGGTGCGCGGCCGCGTGGTGGTCGACGTCTGGGCCTGAGGGCGCAGGTTGCAGCTTGTGTCGGCGCCGCGGCCGGCGCCTTGACATCGCCCCGCGCGGCCTGATCTCATGCAAGGCCGTGCATGACACTTTCCATCCCGCCGTCGCCCGCTGGTTCGACGCCACCTTCCCGGCCCCGACCGAGGCCCAGGCCGCCGCCTGGCCGGCGATCGCCGCCGGCCGCCACACGCTGATCGCGGCGCCGACCGGCTCCGGCAAGACGCTCACGGCCTTCCTTGCGGCGCTGGACGGCTTGGTGCGCCAGGGCCTGCAACCCGGCGGCCTGCCGGACCAGACCACAGTGGTCTACGTGTCGCCGCTGAAGGCGCTGTCGAACGACATCGGTCTCAACCTGCAGGCGCCCTTGGCGGGCATCCGCGCCGAACTCGCCAAGCTCGGCCTGCCCGACGTCGAGATCCGCACCGCCGTACGCACCGGCGACACGCCGGCCCGCGAGCGGCAGCAGGCGCTGCGCAAGCCGCCCCATGTGCTGGTCAGCACGCCCGAGTCGCTGTACGTGCTGCTCGGCTCGGTGTCGGGCCGCAAGATGCTGTCGACGGTGCGCACCGTGATCGTCGACGAGATCCACGCCATCGTCGGCAGCAAGCGCGGCAGCCACCTGGCGCTGTCGCTCGAGCGGCTGCAGGCGCTGTGCCAAGCGCCGCTGACGCGCATCGGCGTGTCGGCGACGCAGAAGCCGATCGACGAGATCGCGCGCTTCCTGGTCGGGGCCGGCGCGGTGGTCGACGGCGTCGCCGACTGCGCGATCGTCGACATCGGCTATGCCAAGCAGCGCGACCTGGCGCTCGAGCTGCCGCCGACGCCGCTCGAGGCCGTGATGTCGAACGCCCAGTGGGAGCAGGTCTATGCGCGCATCGCCGCCATGGTCCACGCGCACCGCACCACGCTGCTGTTCGTCAACACGCGCCGGATGGCCGAGCGGGCGGCGCGGCACCTGGGCGAGATCCTCGGCAAGGAGGTGGTCGCGGCGCACCACGGCAGCCTCGCGAAAGAGACCCGCCTCGATGCCGAACAGCGCCTGAAACGCGGCCAGCTGAAGGTGCTGGTGGCCACGGCCTCGCTCGAACTGGGGCTCGATATCGGCGACGTCGACCTGGTCTGCCAGCTCGGCTCGCCGCGCTCGATCGCCACCTTCCTGCAGCGCGCCGGGCGCTCCGGCCATGCGGTGGGCGGCGTGCCGAAGGCGCGGCTGTTCCCGCAGTCGCGCGACGAACTGGTCGAGTGCGCGGCGCTGCTCGACTGCGTCGGCCGCGGCGAACTCGACGCGCTGCATGTGCTGCCGGCGCCGCTCGACGTGCTGGCGCAGCAGATCGTGGCCGAGACCGCCTCGCGCGAATGGGAGGAGGACGAACTGTTCGCGCTGGTGCGGCGCGCCTGGCCCTATGCTGACCTGAAGCGCGAGGATTTCGCGGCGGTGGTGCGGATGCTGTCGGAAGGTTTTTCCACCCGACAGGGCGCGCGCGGCAGCTACGTGCATCGCGATGCGGTGCATCACCTGCTGCGCGAACGCAGGGGTGCGCGCATGACCGCGCTGACCTCCGGCGGCACCATTCCCGAGACCGGCGACTACACGGTGGTGCTCGAGCCGCAGGCGCACAAGATCGGCAGCGTCAACGAGGACTTCGCGGTCGAGAGCCTGGCCGGCGACGTGTTCCAGCTCGGCAACGCCAGCTACCGCATCCTGAAGATCGAGCCTGGCCGGGTGCGGGTCGAGGACGCCCATGGCGCCGCGCCGAACATCCCCTTCTGGCTCGGCGAGGCCCCCGGGCGCAGCGACGAGCTGTCGTCCGGCGTTGCGCGCCTGCGCGCCGGGATCGAGGCGGCATTGGCCGCCCGGGGCGTCGAGGGTGCGACCGAATGGCTCGCCGGCGCCGTCGGCCTCGAAGCCGAAGCGGCGCGCCAGATCGTCGAGCACCTGGCCCGAACGATGCGCGTGCTCGGCGCGCTGCCGACCCAGCAGCGCATCGTGATGGAGCGCTTCTTCGATGCCTCGGGCGGCATGCAGCTGGTGATCCATTCGGTCTTCGGCAGCCGGCTCAACCGCGCCTGGGGGCTGGCGCTGCGCAAGCGCTTCTGCCGCCAGTTCAACTTCGAGCTCCAGGCCGCCGCGACCGAGGATGCGATCGTGCTGTCGCTGTCGACCAGCCACAGCTTTGCGCTCGACGAAGTCGCGCGCTACCTGCATTCGGCCTCGGCGCTCGACGTGCTGGTGCAGGCGCTGCTCGATGCGCCGCTGTTCGGCGTGCGCTGGCGCTGGAACGCCACCACGGCGCTGGCGCTGCCGCGCTTCATGGGCGGGCGCAAGGTGGCGCCGCAGCTGCAGCGGATGAAGTCCGAGGACCTGCTGGCCGCGGTCTTCCCGGACCAGGTCGCCTGCGCCGAGAACCTGGCTGGCGCCCGCGAGATCCCCGACCATCCGCTGGTCGCGCAGACGCTGCAGGACTGCCTGTACGAGGCCATGGATGCCGCGGGCTGGCTGCGGCTGCTCGCGAAGCTGGAGTCCGGCGAGATCGAGGTGCTGGCGCGCGATGTGCCGGCGCCGTCGGCGCTCGCGGCCGAGGCGCTGAATGCCCGACCCTATGCTTTTCTCGACGACGCACCGCTCGAGGAGCGCCGCACCCAGGCGGTGCAGAACCGCCGCTATGTCGATCCCGAAAGCGCCGACGACCTGGGCCAGCTCGACGCCGAGGCGATCGAGGCCGTGCGCCAGGAAGCCTGGCCGCGGGCGCGCAGCGCCGACGAGATGCACGAGGCGCTCCGTGGGCTCGGGGTGGTCAGCGATGCCGAGGCCTTGGCCAACGCAGGCTGGCAGGACTGGCTGCAGGCGCTGGCGGCCGACCGGCGGGCGACGCGGCTGGCGGTCGCCACGGCGCCGGGCCGCGGGCTGTGGGTCGCGGCCGAGCGATGGGCGCAAGTCCGCACGCTCTACCCCGGGGCCGCGATGGCGCCCGCGATCGAGCCCCCGTGCGATGCAACGCCGCCGGCCGATGCCGACGACGTCCTGCGCGAACTTCTGCGCTCGCGGCTCGGTGGCCTCGGCCCGGTGTCGGCGCCTGCGCTGGCCGCGTCGCTCGGGCTGCCGGCGGCCGACATCGAGGCCGCGCTGGGGGCCTTGCAGACCGAAGGCTCGGTGCTGCAGGGCCGCTTCACGCCCGGCACGCCGGCGCTCGAATGGTGCGAGCGTCATCTGCTGGCGCGCATTCATCGCTACACGCTGAAGCGGCTGCGACAGGAGATCGAGCCGGTCGAGCCGCGCGACTTCGCGCGCTTCCTGTTCGAGTGGCAGCGTGTCGCTGCCGCCAGCCGGGTCAGCGGCCCCGAGGCGCTGGCCGGCATCCTGGCGCAGCTCGAAGGCTACGAAGCGCCGGCCGGACTCTGGGAGGCCGAGCTGCTGCCGGCGCGGGTCAAGGACTACGCCCCGGCCTGGCTCGACGAACTCTGCACCGCGGGCCGCACGCTGTGGACGCGGCTGCGGCCGCTGGCCATCGAAGGACGGCCGGGCGGTGGCAGCCCCTCGCTGCGCTCGGCGCCGATCCTGCTGCTGCCGCGCCGCAGCGCCGCGCTCTGGACCGGCCTCGCGCCGGCGCCCGGGAACGACGACGGCCTCGGCTCCCGGGCCCGGCGGGTGGCGGCGTTCCTGGCCGAGCATGGCGCTTCCTTCTTCGACGAAATGGTCCAGGGCACGCACCTTCTGGGCACCGAACTCGAGGATGCGTTGAGCGAACTGGTGATGCGCGGCCGGGTGCATTGCGACAGCTACGCGGGTCTTCGCGCATTGCTGATCCCGCCGTCCAAACGCTCGACTTCGACGCATGGGCGGCGGCATCGGCGCACGGCATTGTTCGGGATCGAGGACGCGGGGCGCTGGTCGCTGGTCCGCGCGCGTGCGCCGGTGGCGGCAGCCGATCCGCCCGCGCGCGTGGGCAGCGATGCCGTCGAGCAGGTCGCGCGGGTCCTGCTGCGCCGCTACGGCGTGGTCTGCTGGCGCCTGCTCGAGCGCGAGGCGGCCTGGCTGCCGCCGTGGCGCGACCTGGTGCGCGCCTACCGCCGGCTCGAGGCGCGCGGCGAGATCCGTGGCGGCCGCTTCATCGCCGGCGTGGCGGGCGAACAATTCGCCTTGCCCGAAGCCATCGGCCTGCTGCGCGAAACGCGGCGCCGGCCGCTCGATGGCGCCCTGGTCTGCCTGTCGGCCGCCGACCCCGCGAACCTGCTCGGCACCATCATGCCGGGCCCGAAGGCCGCGCGGGTGGCGGGTTCGCGGGTGCTCTACCGCGACGGCGTGCCGATCGCCAGCCTGGTGGCCGGCCAGGTCGAACTGCTGCAGGCGCTGGCGCCGTCGCTGGCGCAGGCCGCGCATCGGGCGTTGATGTCGGAGGCGCCTTCGCGGGTGGCGGAGCTGGTGTCGCTAGCGTCGGGCTAGGCCTTCGCTAGACTGGCGTGATGGACATCGACCCGCTCGACCATCGCCTGATCGCCTTGCTGCGGCAGGACGCCCGCCTGCCGGCGGCCGTGCTGGCGCAGAAGCTCGGCGTCTCGCGCGGCACGGTCGCCAATCGGCTGCGCAAGCTGGAGGATGCCGGCGTCATCGTCGGCTATGCGGTGCAGCTGCGGCCGGAGGCGCGCTCGGACGAGATCCGCGCCTGGATGGGCATCCTGGTCGAAGGCAACCAGACCCGCACGGTGATCGCCAGCCTGCTCGGCGAGCCCGGCGTCGCCGCGCTGCACGACACCAATGGCCGCTGGGACCTGCTGGCCGAGCTGCGCGCCGCCTCGATGGCCGAGCTGTCGCAGGTGCTGGAGCGGATCCGGCTGCTGAAGGGGATTCGCAGCACGGAGACCAGCATTCATCTGGCGACCTATCGGTAGGGTGAACACGCCCTCGGCCGCAAGCGCGTCTGCTGGCGGTTCACTATCATGGCCGACCGCCCCGAATCCGGAGTCCTTCGATGAGCATCCCCACCACCCGCCTCGGCCGCACCGGCCTCACCGTGTCGCGCCTCGCGCTCGGCACCATGACCTTCGGCCTGCAGACCGACGAGGCGGTGTCGCACCAGATCCTCGACCGCGCCGCCGAGGGCGGCATCAACTTCCTCGACACCGCGGATGTCTATCCGCTCGGCGGCACCGTCGACACCGCGGGCCGCACCGAGGAGATCATCGGCCGCTGGCTGCGCGCCAAGGGCGCGAGCCGGCGCCATGACTTCATCATCGCGACCAAGGCGGCGAACAAGGTCGGCCCCCACAGCTGGGACCAGGGCAATTCGCGCAAGCACCTGCTCGACGCCATCGATGCCTCGCTGAAGCGGCTGCAGACCGACCACGTCGATCTCTACCAGCTCCACCACGACGACCGCGAGACGCCGCTCGACGAAAGCCTGGAGGCACTCGACACGATCGTCCGCTCGGGCCGCGCGCGCTACATCGGCGTCTCGAATTTCCTGGCGTACCGGCTGGCCCGCGCGATCGGCCGGGCCGAGCTGCGCCGGCTCACCCAGCTGGTGTGCGTGCAGCCGCGCTACAGCCTCCTGTTCCGCGAGATCGAGCGCGAGCTGCTTCCGCTGGCCGGCGAGGAAGGTCTGGGCGTGATCCCTTACAACCCGCTCGCGGGCGGCCTCCTGACCGGCAAGTACAAGCCCGAGGCCAAGCCGGAGGCGAACACGCGCTTCACGCTCGGTACGGCCGGCGGCATGTACCAGGACCGCTACTGGAACGAGCGCAGCTTCGGCACCGTCGCCGAGCTGCACCGGCTGGCCGATGAAGCGGGCGTGCCGCTCTCGACCTTGGCGGTGGCCTGGGTGATGGCCAATCCGCTGGTCACCGCGCCGCTGCTCGGTGCCAGCCGGCCCGATCAGCTCGATGCGACGCTGGCCGCGGCCGACTACCAGCTCGACGCCGGGCTGAAGCAACGGCTGGACGAGCTCACCGCCGAGTACCGCAAGGGCGACGCCCCGCGTTGAGCGAAGCGAAGCGTCAAGCGGCGGGCTTGACCTTCTCGATCTCGGCCGCGGCCGCGTCGGCCTTGCGGCGCGCATAGCGCTGGGCGAGCACTGCGCAGACCATCAGCTGCATCTGGTGAAACAGCATCAGCGGCAGCACGATCGCGCCGACCGCGTGCGAGGCGAACAGCACCTTGGCCATCGGGATGCCGCTGGCCAGGCTCTTCTTGGAGCCGCAGAACACGATCGTGATCTCGTCGGCCTTGTCGAAGCCCAGCGCGCGGCTGGCCCAGGTCGTGACGAACAGCGCCAGCGCCAGCAGCACCGCGCAGACCACCAGCAGGCCGGCCAGCGCCGACATCGGCACCTGCTTCCACAGCCCCTCGATCACGGCCGCGCTGAAGGCGGTGTAGACCACCAGCAGGATCGAGCCGCGGTCGACCAGTGTCAGCACCGACGCGCGGCGCTTGATCCAGCCGCCGATCCAGGGCCGCAGCAGATGGCCGGCGACGAAGGGCACCATCAGCTGCAGCAGGATGCGACCGATGGCATCGAACGAAGCGCTGGCGGCGCCGTTCGGCACCACGATCAGGTTGACCAGCAGCGGCGTGATGAAGACGCCGAGCATGGTCGAGGCCGAGGCGCTGCAGATCGCGGCCGGCATGTTGCCGCGCGCCATCGAGGTGAAGGCGATCGCCGACTGGACGGTGGCCGGCAGCACGCACAAGAAGAGCACGCCGGTGTACAGCTCGGGCGTGACCAGCGGCGTCAGCACCGGCTTGAGCGCCAGCCCGAGCAGCGGGAACATGACGAAAGTGGCGCCGAACACCAGCAGGTGCAGCCGCCAGTGCGTGATGCCGCCCATCACGGCCTCGCGCGACAGCTTGGCGCCGTGCAGGAAGAACAGCAGGCCGATCGCGACCGTGGTCAGGCGCTCGAAGAAATGCGCTGTAGCGCCGCTCGCCGGCCACAGGCTGGCCAGCGTGACGGTGGCGACCAGGGCCAGCGTGAAGTTGTCGGGGAGGTAGCGTGAACGTGCCATGGCCCCGATTGGACCGCGCTTGCATTCAAAAGAGAAATGGATTTATCGGATAGATATATGATTTGACCGCATGAATGTGAGCCTGCGCCAGCTGCGTGTCTTCCGTGCCATCGCCGACGGCCGCAACTTCAGCCGGGCCGGCGATCAGGTCGGCCTGTCGCAGCCCGCGGTCAGCCGCTCGATCCATGAACTCGAGTCGCAGCTCGGCCTGAAGCTGCTCGACCGCACGACGCGGGAGGTGGTGCTGACCGAGGCCGGCCAGTCGCTCGCGCTCCGCCTGGCGCGCGTGCTCGACGAACTCGACCAGGCACTGGCCGAAGTCCATGGCATGGCCGGTGCGCGGCGCGGCAAGGTTCGCGTGGCCAGCAGCCCGACCCTGTCGGCCAACCTGATGCCGGCCTGCATCGCGGAATGCGCGCGGCGCGAGCCCGAGATCGAGTTCGTGCTGCTCGACCGCATCCAGCAGGACGTGCTGGACAGCGTGCGCGCCGGCGAGGTCGATTTCGGCGTGGTGGTCGAGCCGCCCGACACCGACGACCTGCATGGCGAGCCGATCCTCGACGATCCGTTCTGCCTGGTGCTGCCGCCGGGCCATCGGCTGGCGGCCCAGCGCACGCTGCGCTGGTCGGCGCTCGACGGCGAGGCGCTGGTGCTGCTCGACCATGCCTCGGGCAGCCGGCGCCTGATCGACGAGGCGCTGGCCCGGCATGGCGTGCGCTGCGAAATCCGCCAGCAGGTCGGGCATCCGACCACCGCCTTCCGAATGGTCGAGCAAGGCATCGGCATCAGCGTGATGCCGGCGCTGGCAGCCCCGCCGACCGGGCTCGCGGTGCTGGTCATGCGGCCGCTGCTGCCGCGGGTGCAGCGCTCGATCATGCTGGTGCATCGGCGCAATCGGGCGCCGTCGCCGCTGGCGCAGCGGGTGTGGGGGCTGATCCGGGAAGTGGCCGGCGACATGCGCAGCCGGGCGGCGTGAACCTGCGCCTCAGGTTGTCCTGGCCCGTCCCAGCCTGCGCCGGCTGGCCTGAGTGATCGCCTTCACCAGGTGCTGCACGAAGGCCTGCACCGGCGCCGTCAGGGTGCGGCCTTCGAGCGAGAGCAATTGCAGCCGGCGCTGCTGCATCGGCGCATCGGCGAAGGGACGGGCCACGACCAGGCCTTCGTTGATCAGGTGCATCACGGTCAGGTGGCCCGACAGCAGCACGTCGGGCGTGCGCAGCAGCGGCAGTTGCGCCGACGAGAAATTACTGACGAACACCGGCCGGTATTGCACGCCCAGGACGCTGCAGGCCTGGTCGAAGAGCTGGCGCGTGGTCACGCCCCCGCTGCCCACGATCAGCGGATAGCGCACCACCTCGGCCACTTGCAGCATGCGCTGCCGGGCCAGCGGATGGTCGGGCCGCAGCACCGCGTGCACCGGCGCCGGCGCGGCATGCTCGATCTTCAGGCCGGGCTCGGGCGCGACGACGTACTTGAGCACGATGTCGGTCTCGCCACGCGCCAGCAGCAGGCTCACTTCATCGGGCGAGCCAACGTGAAGCTCGATCTGGCTGCCCGGGTTGGCATCCCGGAATTCGCCCACCACGGCCGGCATGAAGTGGGACGCGAAACCCTCGGTGCAGGCAATGCGAACGCGGCCGGCTTGCTGGCCGCCGAGATCGCGCACCTGCTCGATCACCTGCTCGGCGTCGAGCACGGCATTGCGCAGGTGCGCCGACAGCCGCAGGCCCGCGGCCGTGAGCGTCATGCCGCGGGCGCTGCGCTCGAACAGCGCGGTGCCCAGGCTGTCCTCGAGCTTGGTGATCTGGCGGCTGACCGCCGACGCGGCGACGAACAGCCGCGCCGCGGCCTGGTTGACCGAGCCGCTGCGCGCCACTTCGAGAAAGTGGCGCATCGGGATGCTGAGGAGCGTGGGTGTCATGGGAAAGCCCGCGGGTCGCGTGTTGCCTCAAAGGCAATGGGAGTGTGCCAAAACGATGATGGAAGCAAAGCCCTTCAGGCCTTGTACTTGCAGCATTCCCACGAAACGCAAGCAAATGACACGCACCGACGCCCTCGCCTCCGCGGCCGCCTACTTCGACGACGGCGGATTCTTCGCCGATCTGCAGCGGCGCATCGCCTTTCGCACCGAGAGCGACACCGGAGCCGCCACGCCGGCGCTCGAGGCCTACCTGCGCAGTGAACTGGTGCCGCCGCTCGAAGCGCTCGGCTTCGATTGCGAGCTGATCGCCAACCCGGCGGCCGGCGGCGGTCCGTTCCTGATCGCCCGCCGGATCGAGGGCGCCGAACTGCCCACGGTGCTGAGCTACGGCCACGGCGACGTCGTGAGCGGACAGGACGCGCTCTGGGCCGAAGGGCTGTCACCCTGGTCGCTGACCGTTCGCGGCGAGCGCTGGTACGGCCGCGGCACGGCCGACAACAAGGGCCAGCACACGGTCAATCTCGGCGGGCTCGCCGCCGTGCTGCGGGCCCGCCGAGGGCGGCTGGGCTACAACGTGACCTGGCTGATCGAGATGGGCGAGGAAGCCGCCTCGCCCGGCCTGCAGGCGGTCTGCGAGCAGCAGCGCGAGAAGCTGCGCGCCGACCTGCTGATCGCCTGCGATGGTCCGCGCGTGAGCGCGGCCCGGCCGACACTGTTCCTCGGCTCGCGCGGCGCGGTCAACTTCAGCCTGCGCCTGCGCGCCCGGCCGCGCGGCTACCACTCGGGCAACTGGGGCGGCGTGCTCGCCAATCCGGCGACCGTGCTGAGCCATGCCGTGGCCTCGCTCGCCGACGCGCGCGGCCGCATCCTGGTCGAGGCGCTGCGGCCGCCGCCGATCCCGGCCCCGGTGCGCGCGGCGCTGGCCGACATCGCCATCGGCGGCGGCGCCGAGGACCCGGCCCTCGATGCCGGCTGGGGCGAGCCGGGGCTGAGTCCGGCCGAGCGCCTGATGGCCTGGAACACGATCGAGGTGCTGGCGCTCGGCGCCGGCTCGGCCGAGCGGCCGGTCAACGCGATCCCGGGCCAGGCGGTGGCGCACTGCCAGTTGCGCTTCGTGGTCGGCACGCCCTGGCAGGAACTCGCGCAGATCGTGCGGGCGCACCTGGATGCGCGCGGCTTCGGGCAGGTCGAGGTCGAGGTCACGCTGGCCGGCGCCGCGACCCGGCTCGATGTCGAGAACCCGTGGGTCGACTGGGCCCAGCGCTCGATCGCCCACAGCTGCGGCCAGCGCGCCGACCTGTTGCCGAATCTCGCGGGCTCGCTGCCGAACGATGTGTTCGCCGGCCAGCTGGGCCTGCCGACCTTGTGGGTGCCGCATTCGTACCCGGCCTGTGCGCAGCACGCGCCCAACGAGCACCTGCTGGCGCCGCTGGTTCGCGAGGGACTTCAGCTCATGGCCGGCCTGTACTGGGACCTCGGCGCGGAGGGCCAGGCACCCTGGCAGGCCGGTGCGCTGTCTTCGACTTCCCTTCCTTCACTTTGACCCTTCGATCACCATGATTTCCATCATCTCCCGCCGCGGCCTGTCCGCGCTCGCCTTTGCCGCCGCCGCCACCCTCGCCCTGCCCGGCTGGTCTCAGGATGCCTGGCCGGCCAAGCCCGTGAAACTGGTGGTTCCCTTCCCGCCCGGCGGCGGCACCGACCTGGTGGCGCGGGCCATGGGCCAGAAGCTCGCGGAGCGGCTCAAGCAGCCGGTGGTGATCGACAACAAGCCCGGCGCCTCGACCATCATCGGCACCGATGCGGTGGCCAAGGCGGTGCCCGACGGCTACACGCTGCTGCTGTCGGGCTCGACCAGCTACAGCGTCAACCCGGCCCTGCGCGCAAAGCTGCCCTACGACCCGGTGCGCGACCTGGCACCGATCGCGATCGTGGCGCGCACGCCGCTGGTGCTGGTGGTCAACGGCAGCGCGCCGTGGCACTCCGTGGCCGAACTGGTCGCCGCAGCCAAGGCCAGTCCCAAGGGCATCCGCTATGCGACCTTCGGCAGCGGTTCGGGCCCCCACCTGGCCGGCGAGCTGCTCGCGCTGGCGGCGGGCGTGCAACTGCAGGACGTGCCGTACAAGGGCAGCAGCCAGGGCGCCATCGCGCTCATCGGCGGCGAGATCGAAATGGGCATCGACACCGTGGCGTCGGTCGCGCCGCATGTGCGCTCCGGCAAGCTGCGGGCGCTCGGCATCGTGGGCGCGACGCGCTCGAGCCTGCTGCCGGAGGTGCCGACCCTGGCCGAGCTGAAGCTGCCCGAAGCCACCTTCGACGCCTGGTACGGTTTTGCCGCGCCGGCCCGCACGCCCCAGCCCGTGATCGACAAGCTGGTGCGCGATGTCAGCGCGACGATGGCCGATCCCGCCGTGCAGGCCCAGCTGCGCGCGCAAGGCATGGAGCCGGTGCTGATCGGCGCGGCCGCCTTCCGCAGCCAGATGGAAAACGAGATCTCCCGCTACCGGGCGCTGGCGCACCGCGCCGGGATCGCGCCGGAATAAGGCGGCCGCCTCAGCGGGCCGCGGCGTGATCCTGCGGCTTTTCCTCGCGCCCGCCCGGATGGCGCGCGAATCGGGCCGGATCGCGCCCGTGCACCGGCGCCTGGTCCGGCCACGGCCAGCCGCCGAACTGGGTGCGGCGGTAGTCGGCCATGGTCTGCGCGATCTCGGCCTGCGTGTTCATCACGAAGGGGCCGTACTGCGCCACCGGCTCGCCGATCGGGCGGCCCTGCAGCAGCAGGAATTCGCCGACCTCGTCGCCGTTGACCAGTTCGACCGCGGCGTCGGCGCGCAGCTCGATGGCCGCGCTGCCGTCGACCGCCTGGCCGGCGACCGTCACCGAACGGCCCTTGAAGAAATACAGGCTGCGCCGCGTGCCTTCGCCCGCGGCCGCCGGCAGCGTCCAGCGCGCATGGGGCTCCATGCGGAGGGTCCAGATCGCCACGTCCGCATCGGCTTGGGAGGCCCAGGAATCCGGCGGCGGCGCCAGCGGGCCGCCGGCGCCCGGCTCGCCGTCGATCGGCGCGATCCGGCCCGCGATGCTCGCGACCTCGGTCTTGCGACCTTCGGGATCGGTGGCGGTGAAGCTCGGAATGTCTTCGGCCCAGAACATCGTGAAGTGCGGCTCGGCCATCTTGCTGCGCGCCGGCAGGTTCAACCAGATCTGGAACAGCTCGAGCGGGTTGGCGGCGTCGGCTTTCAGCAGCGGGAACATCTCCGAATGCACGATGCCCTTGCCGGCCGTCAGCCACTGGACGTCGCCGCCGCCGAAGCGCGCGGTCGCGCCCAGTGAATCCGAATGATCGACCAGGCCCTTGCGCACGATGGTCACGGTCTCGAAGCCGCGGTGCGGATGCCCCGGGAAGCCGGGCACTGGATGGCCGTGGTACATGCTCCAGCCGTCCTTGCGGCTGAAGTCCTGGCCCAGGTCGCGGCCGGCCAGCGGCGCGTCCGGGCCCATCTGCGGGTTGGCCCGCGGGTAGGCGTCGTCGTGATAGGCGCAGAACAGGAACGGATCGATCGTCGCCCAGGGGAAGCCGAGGGCCTTGATCTGGACGATGGGGTTGGCGGCGGTGGTCATGGTGGCGCTTTCGTGGGGCTGGCGATGGGGCGTGTCCACGGCAGATGGGGCCAGGGCCGGGCCGTGAAAAGCCCCGGCCATGGAACGCAGTGGCACGGCGGGTGGAACGCCGCCCCGGCGGCCGCGCTCAGTGATGATGTCCGTGGTCGCCGTGGACGTGGCGGTGGGCGATCTCTTCCTCGGTCGCGGCGCGCACGCCGGTCACGGTCACGCTGAACTTCAGCGCCTTGCCGGCGAGCGGGTGGTTGCCGTCGAGGATCACCTGGGGGCCCTTGATCTTCATGACGGTGAAGTGCTGCGGCTCGCCCCGGTCGTTGCGCCCTTCCAGCTGGCCGCCGACCTTGACGCCGGGCGGGAACTCGCTCTTGGGGATGGTGCGCACCAGCGACTCGTCGCGGGCGCCGAAGGCGTCCTCGGGCTGCAGGTTCAGCGTGGTCTGGAAGCCGACCTCCTGGCCGTCGAGCGCCGCCTCGATCTTGGGGAAGGTGTTCTCGTAGCCGCCATGCAAATAGACCATCGGGTCGCGGCCCTCGTCGATGAGCTTGTGGGTGACGGCATCGCTCACCTTGTAGCGGAGGGTGACGGCGGTGTTGGCGGTGACTTTCATGGTGTCTTGCATTTGGGTTGCGTCCGGCAAGGCCGGTCCGGGGTCGCAAGTCTACGGGCGCGCAGCGCGCGGACGCGTTGCCTGCGGTAGATACCCGTCCGCCTGCCTGACCCAACGACGGCCGTCTTTCGCCCGCCACGACGTCCTGCCCCATAGGCGGATTGCAAACTTATTTCTCACTAATCGGACTCGGATATAGCCCGAACTAGTTACAACTCAGCACTAAATATCTAACAATCTGTATCTTTAGTTAACACTTCTCGAGATTTCCAATGAATTGTGTCCACCGTGTCGTCTTCAACCGCAGCAAGGGCGTGTGCCAGGCCGTGTCCGAGGTTGCCACCGGATCGCACGGAGGACGCGATGCAGTGTCGACTGTTGAATCGGCTATGCCACGTATGTCAGCGCTCGCTTCGGTTCTCGCGTTGGCGATTGCCTCGATGGCGCCGGCCAGCGCCTGGGCGGGCGGCGGGGCCGGCGGGGCGAGCAACACGAACGTCGGCGTTGCCGGCGGTGCCGGCGGTACCGGCGGGACGCTGGCGCAGTCGACGGGCGCCATCGGCGCTACCGGGTCTGTGGTGGACAGCGGCGTCACCTACAAGGCAGGCGGCGGCGGTGGTGGTGGGGCGGTGGTCACGACCGGCGCCACCGCAGGGGATGGGGCCGCGGGCGGCAATGGCGGCGGCAACACGCCGGTGGCCACCGGCGGCGCCGGTGGCGTGGTGGCCGCGGCGTCGCGCGTGACGAGCGGCAACCGCCAGATCAGCATTGCCACCACCGGCGCCAGCGGCGGCCCGGGTCTCGCGCCGGCGACTGTGGTGAATGGCTATGTCGACGGCGGCGGCGGCGGCGGTGGCGCCGGTGCGGCGGGATTGGTGTTCTCGGGGACCGGCACGGTGACCGTCAGCAACGCGCTGACCGGTGGCGCGGGCGGCGCGGGCGGCGCTGCGGGTCCGCAGGGCACCGGCGGGGACTGGGGCTGGGGCGGCGGCGGCGGCGGTGGCCAGGGCGGGGTGGGCCTGCTGACGACCAGCGGCGGCAACGTCACCGTCGACGTGACCCGGGCGGTGCAAGGCGGAGCCGGTGGTGCGGGCGGTGCGGCCACGGCGGGTTCCGGCGGCGCCGGCGGCGACGGCGGCACCGGTATCCAGATCACCGGCGCACGCACGCTCACCAATGCCGGGACCATCGCCGGCGGTGCCGGCGGCGCCGGTGGCTTGTCCACCCAAGGCGGAAACCTCGGCCAGGCAGGGGCGGGCGGCGTCGCGATCAAGGCGACCGGGGGCGTGACGATCATCAACAGCGGGACGATCACCGGCGGCGTGGCGGGGACGGGCTCGGGCGCTGGTGCCGGGCTCCACGCCGATGCGATCCAGTTCTCGGGGGTCGGCAACACGCTGACGCTCCAGGCCGGTTCCACAATCACGGGCAATGTCGTCGCGACCGCAGGCGGCAGCGACAGCCTGGTCTTGGGCGGCAACACGAGCAGCAGTTTCGACGCCAGCCAGATCGGCAACACGGCCCAGTACCGCAATTTCGCAACCTTCCAGAAGACGGGCACCAGCACCTGGACGCTGACCGGCGCGACGACGGCGCTCACGCCCTGGTCGATCCGGGCCGGCACCCTGGCGATCGCTTCGGACGCGAGCCTGGGCGCCACCGCCGGCAGTCTGACCGTGGCGGGCGGCACGCTCCGGACGACCGCCGACGTGACGTCGAACCGTGCGGTCAGCCTGGGCACGGGCGGCGGCACGTTCAACACCGACGCCGCCACGACCCTGACGCTGGGCGGCGCCATCACCGGCAGCACCCGCCTGACCAAGGTCGGCAGCGGCACGCTGGTGCTGGCCGGCAGCGACAGCCACAGCGGCGGCACGACCATCTCGGCCGGCACACTGCAGGTGGGCAACGCGACCACGGCCGGCGCGCTCGCCGGCGACGTGACGGACAACGCCGCGCTGGTCTTCGCCAACACGGCGGCGCCCATCGCGGGCGTGATCTCGGGCAGCGGCACGGTCACCAAGAGCGGCAGCGGCACGACCGTGCTGACGGGCAACAACACCTACACCGGCGCCACGACCATTTCGGCCGGCACGCTGCAACTGGGCAACGGCGGCACCACCGGCGCGATCAGTGCGTCCAGCGCCGTGACGAACAACGGCACGCTTGCCTTCAACCGAAGCAACAGCGTCACGTTCGGCAACGTGATTTCCGGCAGCGGCGGCGTGAGCCAGATCGGCGCCGGCACGACCACGCTCAGCGGTGCCAACACCTACAGCGGCGGCACCATGATCTCTGCCGGCACCTTGTCGGTGGCGAACGACGGCAACCTCGGCAACGCCAGCGGTGGCCTCGCCTTCAACGGCGGCACGCTGAACACCACGAGCAGCTTCACGTCGAACCGCGCGGTGACGCTGAACGCGGGCGGCACGGTCAACACCAACACCTCCACGACCCTGACCCTGGGCGGCGCCATCACCGGCAGCGGCCGGCTGACCAAGGCTGGCGGCGGCACGCTGGTGCTGGCCGGCACCGACACCCACAGCGGCGGCACGACCATCTCGGCCGGCACACTGCAGGTGGGCAACGCGACCACGGYCGGCACCCTSGCCGGCRACGTGACGGACAACGCCRYGCTGGTCTTCGCCAACACGGCGGCGCCGATCGCGGGCGTGATCTCGGGCAGCGGCACGGTCACCAAGACCGGCRCCGGCACGACCGTGCTGACSGGCAACAACACCTACACGGGCGGGACGACGATCTCGGCCGGCACGCTGCAGGTCGGCAACGGCGGCACCAGCGGCGCGATCGCCGGCAACGTGGCCAACGCCGGCGCGCTGRTCTTCAATCGTTCCGGCACGCTCAGCTACGGCGGCGTGATCTCGGGTGTCGGCACGGTGACGCAGAGCGGCAGCGGCACGACCGTGCTGACGGGCGCCAACACCTACACCGGCGCCACGACCATCTCGGCCGGCACGCTGCAACTGGGCAACGGCGGCACCACCGGCGCGATCAGTGCGTCCAGCGCCGTGACGAACAACGGCACGCTCGCCTTCAACCGGAGCAACAGCTTCACGTTCAGCAACGTGATTTCCGGCAGCGGGGGCGTGAGCCAGATCGGCAGCAGCACGACCGTGCTGACGGGCGACAACACCTACAGCGGCGCCACGACCATCTCGGCTGGCACGCTGCAACTGGGCAACGGCGGCACCACCGGCGCGATCAGCGCGTCCAGCGCCGTGACGAACAACGGCACGCTGGCCTTCAACCGAAGCAACAGCGTCACGTTCGGCAACGTGATTTCCGGCAGCGGCGGCGTGAGCCAGATCGGCAGCGGCACGACCACGCTCAGCGGTGCCAACAGCTACGGCGGAGGCACCACGATCTCGGCCGGCACCTTGTCGGTGGCGAACGACGGCAACCTCGGCAACGCCAGCGGCGGCCTCACCTTCAACGGCGGCACCCTGAGCACTTCGACGAGCTTCGCGTCGAACCGCGCGGTGACGCTGAACGCGGGCGGCACAGTCAACACCAATGGGAACACGCTGACGCTGGGCGGCGCCATCACCGGCAGCGGCCGGCTGACCAAGGCTGGCGGCGGCACGCTGGTGCTGGCCGGCASCGACASCCACAGCGGCGGCACGACCATCTCGGCSGGYACRCTGCAGGTGGGCAACGCGACCACGGCCGGCACCCTGGCCGGCAACGTGACGGACAACGCCACGCTGGTCTTCGCCAACACGGCGGCGCCGATCGCGGGCGTGATCTCGGGCAGCGGCACGGTCACCAAGACCGGC
>NZ_JBFTHX010000057.1:0-31630 GCF_056394465.1 Variovorax sp. 10N432 | reverse complement strand
CGGACAGGCTTGGACTGCGCCATGACCTTCGCACATCGCTACGTCGGAGCGGACAGCCTGCCTGCCAGGCTGTCCGAGTTTGACGTCGAGCAGTACTTCACGCTCACCAAGGCGGACGTCTCGGCGCTGTGCGAACGGTTTCGCGCCGACCGGCGCGTGCCGGCGGCGATATTGCTTCTGCACCTGCGCGCCAGCGGCCGCCCGCTGGACCGCGTCGCCGTCGTTCCTAAGAACCTCCTGCGTACCGTCAGCGACGCCCTGGGCGCGCCGACGCTGACCATCGCCAGCCTGCGCTCGCTCTACCAGCGGCGCCCCACCCTCTACGAGCACCAGCGTTGGGCCAAGGACTACCTGGGCCTGCAGGATCTCGACGACACGAAGACCGTCGAACTGCAAGAGCTACTCGCAGTCGCGTCCGACCAGGCGGCCCACCTGGACGACCTCATTGGTACGGCGCGTACCTGGCTGTACGAACGCCGCATCCTGATTCCTGGTTTTCGCAGGCTCGCCGACTGGGCCCGCGACGCCTTTTCCGTCGCCGAATCCAGGATGTTGGCCGCAATCTGGACTGCAGTCGGAGCGGCTGCTATCCGGCGATGCCGGGAGTGGGCGTACACGGCCCGTCAGGGCGAGGAAATGACGAACCTGGAGTGGCTCAAGGCCCCTCCTGGTCGGTTTGCACCGAGCACCCTGGCCGAAACCTTGGCGAAGATCCGCAGCCTGAAGGAACTCGAAGTGCACCAGTGGGCGCTCGATGCCATCGCCTTGGCGAAGCAGCAGGCCTATGCCGCCCATGTCCAACTGCGGCGCCCGTCGATGACCCTGCGCATTGAGCGGAACCGGCAGGACTTAGAGATCGTCTGCTTCCTGCGGGTAACGCTGCTCGAACTCACCGACACCACCCTGCTGCAGGCCGCCCGCCGAAGCCAGCAACTATTTCGGGAAGCAGCGGAGCGCGTGCAGGCCAGGCGGTCCAGCCACAACGCGTCGTTGTTGCGGAGCGCCGTGAAGGCCAAAGCCATTCTGGCGGACGACGCCAGGGACTGGCGCGAGCGCGTGCTCCAGGCCCGCGCGGCGCTCGCAGACATCGGCGACGCGACGGTAGGCAGCTTTGCGGCGCAGGTGCGTCGGTCACTCGCCGAGGACAGCCGACGGGTCCATGCCTGCCTCGCCGGCTTGCGCGCCCTTGATTTCGCGGGCAAGCCGGATGACCGGGGCTTCGCGCAATGGCAAGCCTGGTCCAGGCTTCAGGAGGCAAGCGCAGGCGCTTCCGACGCGTTCGGAGGCGCGGTGCCGACCCCACCAGTTGGCGCCGCTTGGAGCCCTCTGGTACACGATCTGGATCCGAAGTCCGGGTATCGCGCCTTCGAGGCCTGCGCCCTGATGTCGTTGCGCCGCAGCCTGCGGCGCGGCAGCGTCTGGGTCGATCATTCGATGGTCTTCCGGGATCGCAAGGCTCTGCTGATCAGCGAAGACGAATGGACGGCCAAACGCGATCAGCACCTGCAGATCCTGGGGCACCCCTCGGATCCCAGGGAGTTCATCGGGCCGTTGTTGGCAGCCGTCTCCGCCGGCCTTTCCGCGTTGGCCGAGGCGGTCCAGCGCGGACGCGTCGAAATCGGCGGCGACCGCCTGCTGCACATTCCGCCGCTGAGCGCTCTGCCCGATGACATCGAGCCGCGCAAGACCCGCGAGGCCGTATTCCAGCGCATCGGCGACGTTCAACTGCCCGACATCCTGATGGAAGTCGATGCGGCCACCCATTTCAGCGAAGCGTTGCTCGCCCGCCGTGCCGACTCCGCCGACGAACTGTTCGCCTTGTACGGCGCACTCTTGGCCCACGGCACTTACAACGACGCCAAGGGCGTCAGCACCATGATTCCCGGGATCGACGTGGCGCAGATCGCAGTCGCGATGCGCGCCCTGGAACAGCCCGGCCGCCTGCGTCGAGCCAACGATTGCGTGACGCAGTTCCAGACCCGCGTGCCCATCGCCGCGTACTGGGGTGACGGCGACAAGGGTTCTGCCGACATGATGGCGCTGGATGCAAGCAGTCAACTGTGGACGTCACGGGTCGATCCGCGCCGACGCACCTACGCCGCCGGCATCTACACCCACGTGCGCGACCGCTGGGGCATCTTCTATGACCAGCCCATCGTGCTCAACGAGCGACAGGCCGGCGCCGCTGTCGAGGGTGTCGAAGCGCAGAACCGGACCAACGACCGCATCCGTATCTCCCTGATCGCTGTCGACACGCACGGTTTCACGAGCGTCGCGATGGCCATTGCAAAACTCCTGGGGTTCGACTTGTGCGCGAGATTGCGCAATCTGAGCGAGCGCAAGCTGTTCATGCCTCGCGGCTGGGCGGTTCCACAGGAGCTTGAGGCAGTAACTGTTCGCCAGGTATCGCTGACCGCGATCGAGCGCGGCTGGGACGATCTGCTGCGACTGGTCGCCTCGATTCGCACCGGCAAGGTGTCGGCGGCACAGGCGATCCAGCGCCTCGGTTCGGCGGCCATCGGTGATCCCTTGCACCGCGCGGCCGAGCACCTGGGGCGACTGCTGCGCACTCTCTTCTTGTGCGACTACTTAGCCATCGACGCGTTTCGTCGGGAGATCCACACGCTGCTCAACCGGGGCGAGTCGGTTCACCAGTTGCAGCGGGCGATCTACACCGGCAAGGTTGCGCCCGAGCGTGGCCGTAGACGCGACGAGATGATGGCGATCTCCGGCTCGCACGCGTTGCTGACGAACATCGTGCTGGCCTGGAACACGAGTCGCATGAACGACGTCGTCGACAAGCTTCGAAAGGATGGCGTGGCCATGGAGGACGACTGGCTGCGCCGCATCGGGCCAGCCCACTTTGGGCACATCAATTTCCGAGGCACGTTCAGCTTCGCCCTCGGCCCCTACGCCGATGTGCTGGTACATCCGCGTCCTGGCAGGGCGCGTATCAAAACGCTGCAGTGACCAACGACTGTGAGCCGTTTGCCTAGCCGCGGCGTTGGCTCCGGAATTCAGACGCTGGCGTATCAATCCGCACGGAAAGCACAAAGAGCGGGCATTGGGCGCTTTCATAAGGGGTTGTCGCGATTGAGGTTTTTTTGAGCAACCGTATCAATCTGCACCGAAGATACGATCACCCCCTTTCAGACCGATCGTCAACGCTAGAACGGGCCTACTGAGTCGAGCTCTCGCGGCATACCGTGGGCTCTGGACATTCCCACCCATTTCGGAGTCGGGCGCGTCCGGAACCACCGAAGGAGCACGCCATGCCCGAACTCAACAAACTTACTCCCTGCCCGCGGCCCCTGGCCGTTGATTCGCTCATGCATGGAGGTAGGCTCGCCGTCGGCGCGGCCGTGCTGGCCTTCGCCGGCTGTGGAGGAGGCGGCAACAACGGCGGGTCCTTCCTGCCGCCCGCTGCAACTACTCCTCCCCCCGCCCCGGCGGCAGGACCGGCGCCGGCACCCGTGTCGCAGTCGCTGACCGGAACGGCTGCGACCGGCGCACCCTTTGCAGGCGCGCAACTAACCGTCGTCGACAAGACGGGCGCGACGGTCTGCGACACGACCGTCAACACACAGGGCGCCTACGTATGTGAGCTCCCCGCCACCGCCCAGGCGCCAATCGTGATTCGCGCCATCCGCGACGGCCAGGCCCTGTACAGCGTTAGCGCCACAGGAAGCGGAACTGTCAACGTCACCCCGCTGACCTCGATCATCGTTTCAAGGCTCGCACCCCAAGGCGACCCTTCACTGTTTGCCGATGCCGTGAAGGCTGATGTCGGCCTCGCGGACGCTGCCAAGATCCAGGCTCAGAGCGAGGCGGTGCTCACGCTGCTGAGGCCGCTCCTTGACGCCCTTGGCGACACGGTAGATCCCCTCACCGGAGCCTTTAGCGCCGACGGATCCGGCCATGACCGCGTGTTGGATTCCATCGCGGTGAGCATCCGTCCAGATGGAACCGCAGCCAACATCGAGATCACGGTGCGCACCCGCCAATCCGGCGTCACTGACTCAGCGCCAGTCGCCATCAGTTCAGGAGTTCGGACGCAACCCCGGAATCGCTTCCCCCGATCGCTGTGAGCGCCCTCGCACCAGCGGGCCTGTCCCAACTGGTCGCCGCCTTGATGGCGCGGCTGACCGCGTGCTATGCACTTGCGCTCTCCTCTCGTGTGAACGCGGGAAGCGACACGACCGCGGCGACAGGGGGCCCAGCCGATGTCAAGGCACCACAATGCCGGACACTCTTCGTCGACGACGACCCCGCGACCTATCTGAGCGGCGGCTCGCGGGTTGGACGCGATGCGGCTGGGAATGGCTCCTTCACTGGACTCTTCCGGCCGGGCGCCACCGGCGTCATTTGGGATCAAGGCGCGCTCCAGTTCTATCGCCCTAACGGCGACATGGTAGTCAGCTACCGTACGCTCGACACGGTGGGCGGCATTGCCTACGACACGCTGGTCGTGCGCGAAGTTGGTGGCACACTGAAGCTCATCGGCAATCAGTACGTCTACAGCTCAAGCGTGAGGGCAGCCGTACAGGAGCGGGACTTCATCAACGCCCCGTCCAACACCTACTTGAACGTCGGGTACGACATCAGCATCGCCAACCAGACCGACAGCAACGGCGCACCGACTTTCACCAAGGTGGAAGTGACCACGCCCGATAACTCCGTCCTCACGCTCGTTCCCACAGTCGGGAACAACGGACTGCGAATCCGAAAGCCCGATGGGTCGGTCACCGGAACGTCCATCATCAGGCTCAATGCTGCCTATCGCAATTCTGCTGCCGCGGGATCTCCCACGACGAGCTCCGAAAACCTCTACTACGTATCTCCACCCCAAACAGACGCCCAGATCGGGGCCACACCGGATCAAGGCGTCTGGAAGCTTGAGTTCTTCCATGCGGACACGACCAAGGCGAACGTCATCCAGACCCACCGGACGCTGACCCGCGCCTATACATTGGCAGAAGCATCCCAGGTGACCTTCGCGAAGCTCACTCCAACCATGCGGGCATTCCTGCAGAACCTCACCGCGGGCTCCGGAAGGATTGTCTTCACAACGCCCCCCAGCGCCAGCGCTCCCAATGCGGTCGCGTGGGGTACGCCGCAGGTGAACGCCTGGGATCTGCCTCCCCTGGCCGTCATCCCGGTGAGCTTCTCCATCTACGGCACTGCCCCGACTGTCAACGGGGTGGCAGGCGCAGCGTTCGACGACACGACATCGCTGGCAGCTTCGGCCCGCACAGCGTACGTGACGTGCACGAAGGCAACGAATGCCGACGCCCACTGCGACACCACAACAGGGGTCACCCAGTTCGCGACTGGAACATCATTCAACTATGTTCAATTGATCGGGAGAAGCAGGCTCGGTATGGAGCACTTCTCTGGAGTTGCGCTGTACACCCCCTAAGAGCTCGTACGGTCCGGTCCTTCAGCGCTTTCACAGAGGGGCTGGACGCTTGAGTGGCGCTGCGACTGGGAGCGTTGAAAGCAGCGCGTGGATCTTCACGGCGCGACCTTCATGCGATGCAGCGCCCAACGTGACCGCTTCTCGTTCGGCAAGGCCGTCGGCCTGAATGAACATGGCGTTGACAACCAGACCGTGACGGTTGTCATCTCAACAGTGCGAGCAGCCTCGAAGGATGCCAGAATGCCTGAAGTGTCGCGTCCGCACGCCAGTCAGTCCGGCCCGCGCTGCGGCGGAAGGCATCGGAGGAGGTACTTCGAGTTTGCACGCACCGTCACGGCCGTCCCCGACGCCACCGAGTGACATCAGGTCGTTGCCAGGCCCGAAGCGTGCGCCGGTTGTGAGAAACCTGTTGCAGCTGGACCTTCCGCACCTCCATCTTCAGCTGGAAGATTGGGCCGCAACGTTCGGACCGCTCTACCGACTGAAGTTGCTGAAGCGTGAGGTGCTTGTCGTGTCGGACCCGGCCCTGACCGCGGCGATCCTGCGGGATCGTCCGGCCACCTGGAGACGGCCTTCCAATTTCGAGCCGATCTTCCGCGAGGCCCGCGCGCATGGACTCTTCAGCGCCGAAGGCGACGACTAGCGCCGACAGCGGCGCATGGTGATGACCGCATTTGACCCGGCGCATCTGCATCGCTTCATGCCGCAGCTGGTCCGGGTCACGGAACGGCTTCGCGATCGCTGGAGCCGGACAGCCGAGGCGGGCATCGAGATGGACCTGCAGGCCGAACTGATGTGCTTCTCGGTGGATGCGGCCTCGGGCCTTTCGTTCGGCGTGGACATCAACACGATCGAGGACGAACGCAGCGAGCTGCACGCGCATCTGGCGGCCGTGTTCCCGATCCTGATGCGACGCATCAACATGCCCTTTCCCCATTGGCGGTACGTCCGATTGCCCATCGACCGGGCGTTTGACCAACACAAGGCGCAGATCCATCGCGCCATCGAGGGCTTGGTGTCCGAGGCGCGCGATCGGGTTGCGCAACGAACGCAGGACAGCGGGAGCCCTTCCGACTTGCTGGAGGCCATGCTTCTGGGCCGTGATGGCGACGGCAGCGCGCTGAGCGCCGAGGAAGTGGCCGGTAATGTCTACACCATGCTCGTGGCCTCACAGGATACGACCGCCAATTCGCTGGCCTGGACGATCTACCTTCTGCGTACGCACCCCACGGCGTGGGATCGATTGGTGGAGGAATCCCGCCGGATTCTTGGGCAAGAGACCGTGCCGCGCGATCTCGAGCAGGCACGCTCGCTGACTTGCCGAAGCCTGCGCGAAGGAGGCGATGCGACTTCGACCGGTAGCACCAGTCCTCTTCCTGGATGCCGTCCAGGATACGCAGGTCGGCCATGTGAGGGTCACCAAGGGCACGACGGTGTTTTGCGTGATGCGCTCCGCAGCCGTGGACGAAGCCAACGTCAGAGATGCCAGCGAATTCCGGCCGGAGCGTTGGCTGTCCGACGACAAGGCAATGGAAGCGTCGTCCCCGAAGCGCGTTTCGATGCCTTTCGGCGCGGGACCCCGACTCTGCCCCGGTCGCTACCTCGCGATGCTCGAAATGAACCTCGTGCTCGGGATGCTGGCTCGGAGCTTCGAGCTGCTTGAGGTCACCGGGCCCAACGGTGCTGTCCCTGAAGAGGTCTTGACGTTCACGATGCATCCTGTCGGCCTGCGGAGCGCAAGTTTTGATGTCGCCTTGCGGCTGATAGAGAACGCGCCGACGTGTGGATTGCGTGGGGTCGGGATCTGTTGTCTAGGTAGACGCGGTGTGGCGAAGTCCGCGTCCGGGCGCCCATTCTGCCCGGTACCCTTGGAACGCGAGTGAAGGCTCCCCGCGCTCGAGGAACTACATTTGAGTGGTGACTACCTCTACCACGACCCTGTTCGACTACCCCCGATTCGTTGAAGGCCTCAAGCGCCGGATAGACGGTGCGCGTCTTTCCGCTGCGCGAGCAGTCAACCGTGAACTTGTGGCCTTGTACTGGGACATCGGACAGGCCATCCGAGAGCAGCAGGCGAGCCGAGGATGGGGGGATGCGGTTGTGGATCGTCTCGCACGCGACCTGAAGGCGTCTTTCCCCGGGACCACGGGGTTTTCAGCGGCGAGTTTGTGGCGCATGCGGCAGTTCCACGAGCACTACGCAGCGCCGGAGTTTCTCGCACAGGTTGTGCGACAAATGAAGCCCGGTGCCAAACTTGCACGAAATGCCAAGGCGTTGGTCGCTGCCGACCAACCGGAACTCGCACAAGCTGTGCGAGAAATGGTCGAGGCTGTGCCGTGGGGCCACCATGTCAATCTGCTCTCCAAGCTCGATGACCCTGCACAGCGCCTCTACTACCTGAGGGCAACCGCACGCTTTGGCTGGAGTCGCAATGTTCTCCTGAATCAAATCAAGGGGCGAGCCTACGAGCGATCATTGGCCGACGGCAAAACGCACAACTTCGCGCTCGCGCTACCCGAGCACTTTGCAGAGCAGGCCGAAGAAGCCATCAAAAGCAGCTACAACCTCGAGTTCCTTGGCATTCGACGCGCCATCAAGGAGCGCGAACTGGAAGATCGCCTGCTCGAGCGGCTGCGCGACTTCATCCTTGAGTTGGGCTACGGCTTTTGCTTTGTTGGTCGCCAATACCGACTCACCCTTGGCCGCAAGGAGTACTTCATCGATCTTCTCTTTTATCACCGCTTCCTCAAGGCGCTGGTGGCGGTCGAGTTGAAGATTGGTCCCTTCGAGCCGGAGTTCGCCGGAAAAATGGATTTCTATCTCAACTTGCTCAACGAGAAGGAGCGTGCCCCAGACGATAACCCGTCGATTGGCATCATCTTATGTGCGGAGAAGGATAATCTTGAGGTCGAGTTCGCCCTGAAGAGCAAATCGAACCCCATCGGCGTAGCCGAATATCAACTGCGAGGCAGCCTGCCCGCAGAGATGAAGGGAAAGCTACCCTCGGCGAAACAACTGCAGGAAGTAGTCCGCGGCGGCCTTCAGTAGTCCAGACACCGGAAGACCGAAGTGGACCGACCTGCGATTATCGAAGTGCCAAACTCAAGGCGAGGCGGCAAATCGCTGCAGCCGCTTGCCGGTGTCAACCTCGGCCGTGTAGATGTTGCCCTTCGAGTCCACGGCGATGTTGTGTACCCAGTGAAACTGACCCGCCATGCGGCCATTGCGGCCAAATGTCGACACCTCGGCGCCCGTTTCGCGGGACAGCACGTGCACCTGGTTGTTGGCGCCGTCGGCCACGTACATGTAGGTCTGGTTGCGGTCCGGCGACAGCACCATGTCCCAAACCGAGCCGATCAACAGCGTGTCCTTGGCGAGGAAGAACTCGCGCACGAACTCCCCTGACTTCTTGAACACCTGGATCCGGTTGTTCTCGCGGTCGCACACATAGAGCAGACCGTCCTTGGCAAGCCGGACGCAGTGCACCGGGCTTCCGAACTGCCTGGAGGGCGGCGCCGACGGGTCGTAGCTCGTCTTGGCGTCATCCGGTCTGCCTCCATAGGCGCCCCAGTGGCGCTTGTAGGCGCCGGTGGTCGCATCGAACACGATCACGCGCCGGTTGCCGTAGCCGTCGGCGACGTACAACTCATTGGCCACGGCGTCGACTTCCATGTGGGCCGGCTTGCCGAGCAACCGGGTGTCGTTGCTGCCGCCGGTCTGGCCAGCCTTGCCGATCTGCAGAATGAACTTTCCATCGGCGGTGAACTTCAGCACCTGGTGATCCTGCTCGTGATTTCCGGCGATCCAGACGTTGTCGTCCTGGTCCACGTAGATCCCATGCTCGCGCTTGGGAAAATCGAACCCGACGCCCGCCATGCCCCACGACCGGAGGACATTGCCTTCGGCGTCGAACTCGATCACCGACGGCGCGGGCACGCAGCACGCCGCTCGCGGCGGATTGAACGAGGCCGCCTTCTCGTCATCCGTGAAGCTGCCGGGGCGGTGGATGATCCAGATGTGGTCGTGCTTGTCGACGGCCACCCCCGCCACGGCACCCAGCTGCCATTTTCCCGGCAGGGGCTTCGGCCAGTAGGGATCGACCGCGTAGCGCGTGGCCGCCAATCCCTCGCCAGAACTCCCTGCGGCGCAGGCCGAAAGCAGCAGGGCAGCCAGCCCCATCGCCAGTGCTCTCGAAGCATTCCGCAATGCTGATCGCATGTGTCGAACACAGCCGGACGATTGAAACCGTTGAGTGATCATGTCGGTGAGCCTCCGATAGGGGCGATTCTAGGTAGCCTGGCGATTCAAGGTGGGCTATTCGCCACGGCGGGCGGGTCGGGTCAGATAGTCTTTGGACTGCGCCTCGCTCTTGGTCGGCGTGACCTTGTCCGGGTCGATCCGTACCATGAGGTAGTCGATGTGGTCATCGACCTTGGTGAACCAATGGCCGGTGCCTGCGGGGATCACGACCACGTCGCCCGCCTTGATCTCGTAGGCGACACCGTCGCGAACCTCCGAGCCATTGTTACCCGGGCCGTTCTGAAGCACCACGGTGGGCATCGTCGCGGGTCGCCGTTCCCGGTTGAGGATGTCGGGACCGAATCAAATGGTTCCTGTGGCACGGAAACGTGTTTCGCGCCGACGAAACCTTGTACAACCTGCTTGAGGACATCGCAGATGTACGCGAGGAGCAGCGCAAGGCGGGCCTGCCGAGTTCGGTCGTGCTCAAGAAGCTTGAACGGGCGCTGGATGAATTCGCGACCTACGTCGACAACAATACTGGCGCCATCGTCAACTACGGGGAGAGGTACCGATGCGGGGAACGGATCTCCACCGGCTTTGTAGAGTCCGCGGTCAACCAGGTGATCTCCAAGCGGTTCGTGAAGAAGCAGCAGATGCGCTGGACGCCGCGCGGAGCACATCTGCTGCTCCGGGTTCGCACCCAGGTCCTGAACGACGAACTACGAGCGTCCTTCGAGAGGTGGTATCCGCGCCTCGGCGCTCAGGATCAGGTGCCCCTGGCAGCGTAGCGTCGGATGAAGGATGCTGCACTGCACGCCCCCAGCTTCTGGATGCTCTCCTAGATTGCAGGCTTTGCCGCGGTCAAGGACGATCTGCTCCGCGACCCGGACCGTGGTCGGGATCAAACGCTCCGCCTGGACCCGACTCGCCACCGAATCCCGGCGGTCTGGGTGCGCCAGGCGGCGGGAAAGGTCGGCGGGATCCATAAGCGGGCGCCTGACCATAGTAGGGATCGGAGCGCCCCTGGTAGTAAGGTCTGGGGTAGTACCCTTGCCCCCGGGAATACGTGCCGTTGATGTAAACGGAAGGTGCTCCGACCACGGCCTGGCCGGGCTCCACGTAGTAAGGCTGGGAATACGCCGGGCTACCGTAGTAGGGGCCCGTAGGCACAGCGACGCAACCGCTGAGCATGGTGATGCCACCGATCGCGATGCAAGTTCCAATGAGACGAATTTTGTTCATAAGGGACTCCAGGTCGTTGACTACTACCTGACCAACGCTGCGCAACGGACCCTGTTGACAGGGCTTGCTGGAATCCGCGTATCGCGCAGGTAAAGCCTTGTCCAGCATCTACCCGACCCTGCCACCCCCTTAGCTAGAGAGGGGGGCAGGCTCAAGTCCTGACGCGCTATGCTGGCCTCATGTCCTTCTACGAGCCCAACGGCATCCTGGCCAAGATCCCCGAAGAGCTGATCAGCCGGGCCGGCCAGACGCTTCCTGCGCCTGATGATGGGAAGCCAGCAGAGCTGCACGCCGAAATTGATGTCCCGGACATCGGCCGTGTCCGGGTTCGATACCGGCTGATGAGCAGCCGCCACCACAAGCACACCAACTGGTTCTGGGCGGCTTTCTTTGCAGAGTTGATCAACTAGCGCTTCGTGCTCGCCGCGGTCTTGGTCGGCGCGGCGGGTTTCCTCGTGGGCGCGCGCTTGGCCGGTTTCCGCGGCATGTCGACGAAGGACTCAATGAGGCGGACAGTGTCGGCGAACTTCGGGTCTCCGGCCTTCATGACGTCGGATTTTCTCGCGGTCATCTCTTCCGCAGGTACTCGCGCACCTTCTCCGCCGAGTTGCCCACCGCAGCCACTGCGGCCTTTAGCGTTTTCTCGTCGACGCCGAGCGATTCGGTCCAGATTCGGACCTCGTGTGGTTCGTTCAGGGCGATCAGCTTCCGATCGAGGCCGGTCTTCTTGGGGTCGTCTGCCATGTGAGTCTCCTAGTTAGATGGGAGATTTCGACGCACTCTGGGCGGCGTCGCATTCAGCAAATCGCGCCTGTTTCTGACAGCCGGCACCTTACAGACGGCGCACGTTCGCCAAATGGACCTCCGTGATTAGAGGTGAGCGACCCGGCTACAGAACCGTCGGCGGCGCGACAGCCTCTCGAGGCTGCGGGCGAGTTCTGAGTCGGGCGATTAGCTGCTTGCCCAGACCGATGAAGCGGGCCTCTACCAGCCGCTGCGCGATCACCGCGGCAAGATAGGAGCCTGCGACGGCGACCGCGTAGAGGACCATGGCCGCCGCGCCGCTCCCGATCGCTGGTACCAACACCCTCGATGCCATCAGCGTCACCTTGTACGCGAAGATGAAGTGCACGATGTACATCGAGAACGAGACCTTGCCGATTGCCCGGATCCAGGCCGGATTGAGCGGCTTCGCGGCTTCGAGCACCTTGAACAGGAACACGAATGAGGCCCCGCCTAGCACCGGAATCAGCGAATCGTTCCCATCCCGTTGACTCAGCTTGAACGCGGTCGCGGCGGTGAACGCGATGAAGCCTGCCGCATTGCCCCAGATGCTCTTGATTGGCCAGCGATCCTCGCGCGTCAGGAAGAACAGCACCATTCCCATCACGAAGACGGGCAGCTGGTTCGCGATACTGAAGTAGATGAAGCTGCCCGTCGATGCCTTGAGGCCGGTCAGTTGAAAGACCGCCCACAGGGTCGCTTGGCTGGCCACCAACGAGGCCAGCACGATGAGCCCCGCCAGGCGCAAGGTGAACGCGCGGACTTTCAGGAACGCCGCGAATAGGAGCGGGAAAACCGCATAGAACGCCATCTCGGTGCCGATGGACCAACCGCCCGGCACGACGGCGTTGTTCGCAGGGCCAGGCACGAGGCCATGAACGAAGAACACGTTCGCCATCACGCTCGACAGGGTGTACTCGGCGCCGAACGCCAGCCTGCGCTCGATCACATAATTATTCAGCAGGCTCATCCCTGCATAGAGCACGATGCCGATGTAGTACATCGGGGCGATCCGGAAATATCTCCGGATCGCATAGCTGAGCAACGGCCGGGTTTCACCTTGGCGTTGCATTCCAGAATGGCAGAGGGTGAACGCTGACGCCACGAAGAACAGCTGGACGCCGAGCATCCCGTAGTAGGTGGCCTCTTGCAGATCGACCGATAGCCCGGGCACACACGCGGCCGTGTGCACAAGGATGACCATGAGGATAGCCAGGCCACGCATCGTGTCGATGTGGTCGAGTTTCAATGTGGAATCCCTCTGGGAGCTGAAGCCGGGAGATTTGCTTCAGCCTGTTTCATTTTGTAATAAGAAGATATTACCCAGCAAGTCAGCAATCCGCAAGGTTGACTGATCCTGGGCGGGCTCGACCCCCTGTAGGGTTTCATTTCCGCTGCGCGCTCTCTGACACTCCGACCACCCTCGTGAGAGGACGGCATTTCCCCTAGCTGGAGAGCGGCATGGGATCGGGCTTCGGCCCGGTCCCATCGTCCTGAACCCTGATCACCCGGCATTCCTGCAGGTGATGGTCACGGTCGAGCGCAACCCGTTCGAGTTCGACGATCGCATGTTTACCTGATCCACCCGAGTTCTGTGCATCCACCCGCCACAGCGCTTCAGATCCAGCGGGACGGCCACTGGGTGCCTGCCGCTACCGTGCAGCCGCTTGGCCCCCCCGCTGCGCATCGAGTACCTACCCGAGCACCCCCACGGCGACGCCGCGCATTGGCCGGTAGCGCTGGGCATGCCGATCGACGCCCAGTCGGACCTCTTCATCGACGGACCGACGGGGCCCGAACTCGACCGCAGGCCACCCTCTTTTCTGTTCGACCTGGTGTCCCAAGGCAGGGGGCGCCAGTATCTGCTCGAGCAACTTGCCTTGCCGACGGCGAGGGCCTGGTGCTGCCCCTCGCCATGGCCGGTGCCATTGCTCCTATTGGACGCCTGCGCCTCTAGAGCGCCGTGGACTACTCGACTACCAGGCGCACGTGCGGCGCGTTCCAGGGCGTCGACGGGGCGGAAGTGCGCGCCAGAGTCGAGTCCGTCCTCAGAGACCCGCGAGCCGGGGCATGCTCGCGCCTCGCACCACCGGCGTGCAAGGCGTCGCGTCGAAGTTCTTGCTTGGCACCGATGAAGACGGACGCTGGTTTCCGGATCTCGCGTTGCCCGACGAGCGCGCGCGCGAACACTGGCTGGTCAAGCTGCCGCGAGGCAACGCCGAGCCCGACCGCGCCGTGCTGCGCCACGAGGCAGCCTACTTGCGCGTGGCCACCGCCTGCGGCCTGAGGAGCACGGCTGAGCCGGAGTTGAATGGCGAGGCGCTCTTCGTGCGGCGCTTCGACCGCCAGGTGATCGACGGCCAGGTCCATCGACTCGTCAGGAGAGTCTGGCCAACATCTGCGGCCTGCGCGGCTTCGGCATCCCCTGCAGCCAGCAAACGCTGCTCGGCGGCCTGCGTTCTGCCGTTGGGGATCCACTGCAGGAAACCATCGAGTTCATGAAGCGAGGCGTGCTGAACTTGGCGATGCGCAACACTCCAGGGCGTTCTCGAACGAGATCTCGTGCTCATCGACGTCCCCTTCCCCGCGTGCAACGTCGTGCAGGCGTCCCTCCGCGGCCGCGCGCGTGTAGCTCGGTCGTTCCGTGCCAGAGGCGAATCGTCGTCGTCATGGCGCGCCCCACATCGGGCGCAGCGCGAAGTCGGCGTGTTGTCGAAGATCAGGTACAGGCGGTGGCCCTCGGGAAATCAACAGCCCAAGCTTTGGTGACACTTAAATCACGGTTGCCAGTCGCCCTCGGCGGATTCTCTCGGCTTTGCGTGACTTCCATGGGAATCCTGTCGCCTTTATGCCGCAAGCTCTCATGTTTATAGCGCGCCTCACACTAAAAGTAGAGCTTCAAGCACTATTGGCGATCGAGGAGGAGCGCAGGGAAATGGGAAGACCACCCATCTCATTCGCGCCACATGACCTACCAGAGCATTCGAATCACCGGGCCACACGAAGCCTTCTATCAACTTGGGCAGCCCATGTCTGTGTACGAGGGGGGCATCCTGTTGGCGACATTGGACCCCGTCCTGGTATTGAACGGAGGGACACAGATTCACGTTGAAAGCCTTGCCCCAACGAAAGTGATGGTGGATGAGAGAAGGCACTTTGAACGCCTGATCTTCTTTGAGATTTGCGCATTCGTCTCGGAACACTTCCCCCAGGTACAGGCCATCAGCTTTGTCTTTCCCCGCCCGATCGACTGTCAAGGAGGACCCGCGCAGCAAGCGGCTTCGCGCGCGGCCGCGCTCGGTCGGATTGGGGTCGAAGACGTTCGCATCACCCCCTACACGTCGGGCGCGCACGTGGTGTCCGGCACCTGGGTCTACAACGAAGCGAATCTTGCAGCGCTGCATGTCGCGCTGGCCGAGCAGCGTGCGATCTTTGGTGCTGACCCGATCGTTGAGGCCAAATTCGGGGTTGCGGGCGTGATTCGGCGACTGATTGCGCGGCTGAGGCCCGATCGGTAGCGTGCGCCGTGGCAAGATTCCCCGCCTGCCACGCCCACATTTCACCCGGAACCGCTTCCCTCATCACGCCCACCGATAGCCAGGCGAATCAGAGGGTTGAGGTTCTCTTCGAGGCTGAAACACGACCCGCCCTCGCACCTCTCTGGTCAGCTCGAGCAAGGGCGGCTTGGGCCCGTGGCCGGCACGGTTCACGAGCACGTCGATGTGGCCCCAGAGCGCAATCGTCAGATCGACCAAAAGCCTTGCTGCCCTACGCCCCGCGCGCGTAGAACCTGGGCGCGCAGCGCGGTCAGCCGGAACCGGTGGCGTCGGGCGGTCGGTTAGCTTGGGGGGTCATCAGGGTAGTGAATGCGTAGCAGTTCGCCGCGGCCCTTGGCCGTGATGGCAAGGATCCTGGCGGCCCGCTCAGGGGGCTCGTCCATCAGTGCCAGCACCAGACCCGCTTGGCGCAGCATCCTGATGGCATCCATTTCCTTGGTCGAGCTGAATGACGTGGGGAGGGGCGTGGCAGCGATCTGCCTCAGGAATTCAATCGACATGGCATCTCCTTGCACGCGTGGACGCTTTGAATCGACGCGCGACAGCGCATCTCGCGCGCCCCGCGAACCGGGTCGGAGTCACCGACGATTTCATATCGGTGGCGACCTACAGCCGGGCCGACCGCCCGCCTGAGGCGAATTCGCGGGCGACGAGGCCTGCACGGTGCAATGCCTCGCTACAAAAGAAACAAAAGTACTCACTACTCCCATATCATCGGACCCTTCTTGTGGGGGAACCGAATCATGAGAGCAGTGGCATCCGTCCTGGCGGGGATCGCGGTTTTTGTCGGCTGCCTGGCCGCGTGGTGGTTCTACTGGCCCGCGTGGAACGTGGAGACCCATGTGCGCGAGCAGCTTCGAGCCAGTGCCGCCACCTTCACAGGCGTGAAGTACAACCGGGCCACGGGCGCCGGGTGCGGGTACGTCAACGCGGGCAATGGCCGCGGCCTGCCGCAGGGAACGACCCATTTCGTCCTGCTTCCGGACGGCAGCCTGAAGCTCGACCCGTCCGATCGCGTGACCGGCTCGACGCTCCAGCAACTGGAAGCGCTGCGCAAGCACTCGGACTACCTGGCCTTGGTCTACGCGCGCTGCGCCTGACGCCCTTCGATCGCCGGGTCGGACGAGCGCTGCATTCGACGAGCGGTCCACTGCGTCCACGACATCGTCGGCGCCGCTGGCGAATGGGAGGTTGCGGGCGATGAAACCCCATCCACGACTGCTCATCTGCGTGGCCACCGCCATGGCGGGGCAAGGCGCGGCCGCAGTCTCGTTGCAACCGTCGGATCTGGAACTCACGGCGGTCTACTGCGCAGGCGTGCTTCAGAACAGGCTTCGCTTGACGAGCAGTCGCAGCCCCAGGCAAGCGCGAGCGCCGCACTGCGCAGCGACCTGGAGCGCCTAACAGGCCTACCAGTCGCGCGGCAGTCATCCGGCGTCCTGAAGTGGGCGGTTGCAGGATTTCGGGGTTTCAGGCTCGCTGCCGTCGCCGCTATCGCGCTTCGAGGGCCCGTTCTCGGCTCCCGTTTCCCCTCTACGAGGCCACCGGACGGACTTCTGCCGAGGTCCGCATGCGCACGAGGTTATAGGCGGCCATCGTCAGCACGAACAGCTGATCGACTTTCTTGATGCCGCGCACCATCACCTGGCGGATGGGGCCGACGAACTTGGCCCAGCCGAAGCCCTGCTCGATGAGCTTTCTCTTGCGCTGCGAGATCGCATAGCCCTCGCTCCGGGCGACCTCGTCGGCCACCGCCGAACGACGCCCCGCTTTGTTCTGCGTGACGTGCGGCGTCACCTTCATGCAATGCAGCGCCTCGATGAACTCGGCCGCGTCGTAGCCCTTGTCGGCGCCGAGCGTGACCTCGGTATCCGCTACTCGCGGTGGCTCGGCGCGCGTCCCTGATCATGACCTTGGCCGGTTCCCGTTCGGCAAAGCCGTCGGCCTGCGTAACCATCGCGTTGACGACCAGGCCGTGACGGTTGTCGGTGAGCGTGTGACCCATATAGCGCAGCTCGCTGGCCGTCTTGCCCTTGCGGTACAGCTTCGAATCGGGATCCGTCTTCGACTCGTGCGTTTCGTTGCTGCGTCGCTGCCCCTTGAAGTCCCCGCCACTGCCGCCACCGTCGTCACCGTCCTTGCGAACGAAGCTGTTGTGTCCGGCCCAGGCCTGAATCAACGTGCCGTCGACGCTTATATGGACGCCTCCCGTGTGGCAAGTGAATCTTCGAAGTCGTGGCAGTGGCGGATCAACTGCGGTCTTATCCGGCCTGTTTGCGCAGTTCGGATCTGGTCCGCATGCTGGCCCTGATGGTCATTCGCGAGGTCGGTGCCTACCTGAAGTACGGGCTTCGCACACGGCGAGCCTGAGCGTTGACTTGGCTTTTCCGACCCACGGTCTGACCGCTTGCCATCACTTCCTCAACTGCACTCGCGCACTCTGTTCGGCGTTCGCAGTATTTGTCGCCGTGTGGCGCCCTTGGCTGCCAACCTGCCTATGCTCGTGCCGTTTCGGCACTGGACATACGGGCCGGCACGGTCGACACCCACCGCATATCGTAGCTTCGGTTGTACGCAACAAGCGCCCACGCCGTGCGAGCCAGCTTGTTGGCCAGCGCGACGACCGCCACGTTGGTTGGCCTGCGCAATAGCAAAGCTTGCAGCCACGCCGAGCAATTCTTTCGGGCCACGACCGCTCTCGCTCCGGCAATGAGCAGCGTGCGCAGATAAGGATCACCCCGTCGGCTGATGCCGCCCATCCTCACCTTACCGCCGGTGCTAGTGTGTCCGGGACAAAGCCCCAGGCTCGCGGCAAATTCGCGGCCATTGCGCCACGCGCGCCCGTCACCCAACACCGCCGCAAGCGCCGTCGCGCCCAGCACACCGAGTCCCGGCACCGCGCGCAGCGTCTTTGCGGCTTCGATGCTCTGCTGGACCGCGGCGATCTCCTCATCCATTACCTCGACGTCGTGGTCAACCTCGCGCAGCGACCTTAGTTGCTCGTTTAGTAGCCTCACCATCAGTGCTGGCAGCTTGGCGTCGATGTCCGCGCGTTCCTCTGCGAGCATCCGCAACGCGGAGTGACGCCCTTGCGGAAGGAAGATTCCGAATTCATAGAGGAGCCCACGCAGGGAGTTGATCGTCGGCGTACGGATGCTCACCCAATGCGATCTCGTGCGATGCAGCGACATGATGGCCTGTTGCTCAGTGCTCTTGATCGGCACGCGGCGGATGTCGCCGTGGCCGGCAGCGACCCATATCGCCCGTGCATCGGCCGAATCATCCTTGTTGCCTCGAACGAAGGCGCGAACCTGGCCCGCAGGCAACAGCTCGACGGCATGCCCCATGGCCATCAATGTCCGCGCCCAGTGGTGAGAACCACCGCAGGCCTCCATGGCCACGCACGCCGGTTGCACCTGAGCAAAGAACTCGAGAACTTGCCCCTGCTGAGCTTCTTGCGATGGATCTCGCCGGTCTCAAGCTCAACCCAGTGCAACTGCATCACGCTCTTGGCCATGTCCACGGCGTACGTCGTAGCGTTCATTTCGGGACCTCCGGTTGTGTGGTTGGACGCAAGCTCCACTTTGGCACTCCCTGCCGTTAAGCGCGAGGCCCCGCCTCGCCCGCGCTTCGCAGTGCGGCAGAGGCCGTGGTGGGAGGCGTCTATACCATCTGAAGTGCTCACCCGACAACCAATCCTTGTTCTCGGCCGTCTCCAGCACTTCGTTGAAGAAGGCGACCACTGCGTCGTGCTCGATCAGACGCTGGCGATTCTTGCTGAACACCGTCGGCACCCAAACCGCGTCGTCCATCGCCAGGCCGATGAACCAGCGAAACAACATGTTGTATTGCGTCTGCTCCATGAGCTGGCGCTCCGAGCGGATGCTGAACAGGATCTGCAGCAACATCGCGCGCAGCAGCTTCTCCGGCGCGATGCTCGGGCGGCCGCCCTTGACGTCGGCCTCGTACATCCGAGAGAACAACTCGTCCATCTTGGCCAGCGCCTCGTTGACCATCACCCGGATGCGTCGCAGCGGATGGTCGGCAGGAACAAGGTCGTCCAGCCGTCTCATGGTGACCTTCGGTGAATGAGTCAGGGCCGCGCATCGGAGCAGGTTTCGTGGGTCTGCAAAGACAACGCCTCAGGCCCAATTTCGGGGGACCATCCGGTGAGGTATTTCAGCAGCCTGCTAGGCCGTTGCGGACTCGCAAGAAGATCTACAACACCATCGATGGCGGCCGTGATGTGGTACGCGTGCGTCAGTGGATATCAACACACCTGCGCAAAAGTGGCGGATTCCCTTCTTGCTACGACTTGCGAGTTTCCGCCGCCCAAAGGCAAAACCGCGAGTGCGCAGTTGAGTGGTCGAGATTTCGGTTCGATGGCCGGTATCGCGCTCTCGCAGACCAACGGCAATGAACTCCTCCACCATCGGTCCTCGATGGCGTCGATGAGGCGGGGCTAAGCGCGCTTTCCGGTCTTCGCCGTCTTGGCGCTTTTCTTTGCGGCAGGCTTGCGCGCAGTCTTCACCATGGGCGCCATGTGCTCGTCGCCGTCACGCGCGGAGCGCATCAGGCCGCTCTCGCTCGAGGTCATGCCGACGATCTTCGCGAGCTGGCGGCTCACAGTCACGTAGGCATGGCCGAGACGGCTGTCGAAGTACAGCGAGTCGCCGCGCGCCAGGTGAACCACCTCGCCGTTCTCGAAGTGCACCTCGATCTCGCCCGACAGCACATAGGCGAACTCCTCGCCCGCATGCCGCACGAAGTCCTCGGGACCGTGAATGCGGCGTGCATGCACCGTGCCGACGACGGGGCTCATCTGCTTTCCGGCCGCCGTGGTGCCGAGGAACTCGTAGGCGATCGAAAGTCCGCGGTACACCACGCCCTTGCCCGCGCGCGTGACCACCGGCCCGTCGAGCTGCGCGGGCTTGACGCCGGTCCCCGCGAACATTGCGTTCATGTCCATCTCGAGTGCACGGCCCAGCGCGGTGAAGTTCTCGTAGCCCAGCGCGAGCTGGCCGCGTTCGGCGCGCGAGATGGTGGTGATCGACACGCCAGAGCGCTCGGCCAGTTGCGCCAGCGTCCAGCCGAAGCGCTTGCGCGCAGTGCGCAGTCGATGGCCGAAAGTGGTGCGGTCCAGCTTGGGCGGATCTTCCTTCGGCTTCGTCCCCGGCTTGGTCCCTGTGTGTGGATTCACGCTTGGCTTTCTCTTGTGATGCAGGGAGATTCTGCCAGCCCGGCGTCACGCCATCCATGCCGACCCGCATGACGCGGGCCCGGAAGTTGCGTATACGCAAATTGCGTTGACGCAAATTTCACCGATGCGTTGCCCATGGTTTTCCCTTGATATGGTGGAATGAATTTGCGTATCCGCAAATTCCTATCTACACTTTCCGCCGATGAGTACCAGCACCCCAGCGCCCTGCGTGGCCGACTACCTCGTGATTGGCGGCGGCATCGCCGGGGCCTCGGCGGCCCACTGGCTCGCGCCCCACGCCCGCGTGATCCTGCTCGAACGCGAATCGCAACCCGGCTACCACTCCACCGGCCGCTCCGCCGCCCTCTTCATGGAGAGCTACGGCACGCCGCAGGTGCGCGCCCTCACGATGGCCAGCCGCGCCTTCCTCGAAAACCCGCCCGCGGGCTTCACGGAGCATCCGCTGCTCACGCCGCGCGGGGCCATGATGGTCGCGGGCAAGGCGCACATGGCCGAGCTCGCATCCCACTGGGAGGTGCTGCGCGCCATGAACACTGGCGCGTCGCGGCTGAGCGGCGAACAGGCGCGCGAGATGGTGCCGGCGCTGCGGCCCGAACAGGTGCTGGGCGCGGTGTACGAACCCGATGCGGCCGACATGGACGTGCACGCCATCCATCAGGGCTACCTGCGCGGCATGCGGCGGGCCGGTGGCAAGCTGGTGTGCGATGCGGACGTGACAGCCATCGAACGCGTCGGCGACCGCTGGCGCGTGCAGGCCGGCGGCGCCGTGTACGACGCGCCGGTGGTGCTCAACGCGGCCGGCGCCTGGGTCGACGCCATCGCCCGCATGGCGGGCGTGCAGCCGCTGGGCATCGAACCGCGACGGCGCTCGGCCTTTATCTTCGCGCCGCCCGAGGGCGAGAGCGTCGCGCACTGGCCCATGGTCTTCGGCGCCGACGAAGGTTGGTACATCAAGCCCGACGCCGGCATGTTGCTCGGTTCGCCGGCCAACGCCGATCCCACCGAGCCGCAGGATGTGCAGCCCGAGGAGCTCGACATCGCCATCGCCATGCAGCGCATCGAGGAAGCGACCACGCTCGCCATCCGCCGCCCCACCCGCACCTGGGCCGGCCTGCGCTCCTTCGTGGCCGACGGCGACCTCGTCGGCGGTTTCGAGCCCGGGGCGCCCGGCTTCTTCTGGGTCGCGGCGCAAGGCGGCTACGGCATCCAGACCTCGGCCGCCATGGGCGAGGCCTGCGCCGCGCTGGCACGCGGGTTGCCGCTGCCCGAACGCATCGCGGCCTTCGGGCTCACGGCCGAGATGCTGGGCCCACAACGGCTGCGCGCGGCCACCGCCTGATCGCCGGGCAAGAACAACCGCCCTCCTACCTCAACGAGAACCCACCCATGCGTGTCTTCAGCGCCTCCCTCGCCACCGAAACCAACACCTTCGGCCCGATGCCTACCAGCCTGGCCTCCTTCAAGGACCGCGGCTACTTCGCCGCCGGCAAGCATCCCGATGCGATGACGCTGTTCTCGGGCCCGCTGTGGGCCGCGCGCATGCGCGGCGCCGACAAGGGATGGCAGCTGTTCGAGGGCATGGTCGCCGGCGCGCAGCCCAGCGGCACGACCACGCGCCATGCCTACGAGACGCTGCGCGACGAACTGCTGAACGACCTGCGCGCTGTGCTGCCGGTCGACATGGTGCTGCTCGGCCTGCACGGCGCGATGGTGGCCGATGGCTATGACGACTGCGAAGGCGACCTGCTGGCGCGCGTGCGGCAGATCGTCGGGCCCGGCGTGGTGATCGGCGCGGAGCTCGATCCGCACAACCACCTCACGCCCGAGATGGTCGCCAACGCCGACGTGATGATCTCCTTCAAGGAGTACCCGCACACCGACGTGCTCGAGCGCGGGCTGGAGCTGGTCGACATCTGCGCCGCCACCGTCGAAGGCAAGGTCAGGCCGGTGGCCGCGGTGGTCGATTGCGACATGATTGTCACGGTCCACACCTCGCGCGAACCGGCGCGCGGCTTCGTCGAGCGCATGCAGTCGTTCGAGGGCAAGGACGGCGTGTTGTCAGTCTCGTTGACGCACGGCTTCTCATGGGGCGACGTGCCCGAGATGGGCACCAAGGTGCTCGTCTACGCCGACGGCGACCAGGCCAAGGCCGACGCGCTGGCGCGCCAGCTCGCCGACGAGTTGATCGCCATGCGCGACGGGCTCACGGTCAACTATCCGAGCATCGACGCCTCGCTCGACGAAGCGCTGGCCTTCGACGGCGGCCCCGTGGTGCTGTCCGACGGTGCCGACAACCCCGGCGGCGGCGCGGCCAGTGATTCGACCTTCATCCTGCGTCGCATGATCGAGCGCGGCATTCGCAACGCTGCCATCGGCCCCATGTGGGACCCGATCGCAGTGCGCATCGCCTTCGACGCAGGCGTGGGCGCGAAGCTCGCGATGCGCATCGGCGGCAAGATCAGCCCGCTGTCGGGTGACCCGATGGACCTCGAATGCACRGTGAAGGCGCTGCAGCACGACCTGGTCATGACCGGCCTGGCCGGAACGCCCACGCTGATGGGCGACAGCGCGCTGGTCGAGGCCGACGGCATCGAGATCGTGCTGATCACGCTGCGCAACCAGGCGATGGGCACCGACCTGTTCACGCAGCTGGGCTGCGACCTGGCGGCCAAGAAGATCATCGTCGTGAAGTCGTCGCAGCATTTCTATGCGTCGTACGCCAAGGTCGCGAAGCATGTGATCTATGCGGGCGCGCCGGGCGCCGTGACGCTGGACCTCACCACGCTGCCGTATCGCAAGGCCCGCCTGCCCAAGTGGCCGATCACCGCATGACCCCCAGGCTTGCCCAATTTCTTTCTGCCCTTACCGGAGAATCGACGATGAAACGACCAACGTTTGCCGCCCTCGCTGTCCTTGCGCTCTCAACGGCGTGCCTTCCGGCGCTGGCGCAGACGCCGCCCAAGACGCTGAAGATGGTCGCGCACGCCGACCTGAAGATCCTCGACCCGACCTTCACCACGGCCTACATCTCGCGCAACTTCGGCTACATGGTCTACGACACCCTGTTCGCGCAGGACTCGACCGGCAAGCCGCAGCCGCAGATGGTCGAGAAGTACACGGCGTCGAAGGACAGCAAGCAGTGGAGCTTCACGCTGCGCCCCGGGCTCAAGTTCTCCGACGGCAGCGCCGTGACCTCGGCCGACGCCACCGCGTCGCTGCAGCGCTGGGCCGCGCGCGACGGCCTGGGCCGCGCCATGGTGGCGAGCGGCGCCGAGTGGAAGGCAGTCGATGCCCGTACCTTCACGCTCACGCTCACCGAGCCCTTCGGCATGGTGCTTGACGCGCTGGCCAAGCCCTCGGGCTTCCCGCCGGTGATCCTGCCGGAACGGCTTGCGAAGATGCCGGCCACCGCGCCACTGCCCGAGGTGCTGGGCTCCGGCCCCTTCATCTTCAAGCGCGACGAATGGGTGCCCGGCAACAAGACGGTGTTCGTGCGCAACCCCAACTACGTGCCGCGCAGCGAGCCGCCGAACGGCCTGGCCGGCAACAAGAAGAGCAACTTCGACCGCGTCGAATGGCTCTACCTACCCGACGCCAACAGCGCGGTGTCGGCACTCAAGCGCGGCGAGGTCGACTTCATCGAACAGCTGCCGCCCGACTACATCGTGCCGCTGCGCACCGACAGCAACCTGAAGGTCGGCGCCTTCGGCACCTACCAGGGCTTCCTGGTGATGAACCAGCTGCACCCGCCTTTCGACAACCCGAAGGTGCGCCAGGCGCTGCTGCAGGCCGTGAACCAGGAGCGCTTCATGGCGGCCATGGGCTTCCCGCTCGACATGCGCATGGCCTACTGCGCCACCTACTTCATCTGCGGCAGTCCCAACGACACCTCGGCCGGCGCCGAGCCCTACCGCAAGGCCGACGTTGCCAAGGCCAAGCAGATGCTCTCGGCCTCGGGCTACAAAGGCGAGAAGGTGGTGCTGATGGTGCCGAGCGACATCACCGCGTTGAACGCCGAGGCGCTGATGGTCGAGCAGACCATGAAGAGCATCGGCTTCAACGTCGACGCGCAGACCATGGACTGGGCCTCCATCGGCGCCCGCCGCGCCAAGCGCGACGCGGCCGACGCCGGCGGCTGGAACATGTACGTCACCGTGGCCGGCGAGTTCGACGTCAATTCGCCGATCACCAACGCCTACCTGAGCGCGGCCTGCGGCAACACGCTGCCCGGCTGGCCTTGCGACAAGCGGCTCGACGAACTGCGCACCGCCTGGCTCAAGGAAACACTGCCGGCCAAGCGCAAGGAGCTGCTCGACGCCTTCCAGGCCCGCGCCTACGAGGCGGTGCCGTACATCAACGCGGGCCAGTATTCGGCCGCATTCGCCGCGCGCACCAGCCTCAAGGGCACGGACAAGCTCTGGGCCGGCATGCCGACGGTCTGGGTCCTGGACAAGTAACCGCCACCGCACGGCTGCACCATGGGCTACATCCTCAGGCGATTTCTCTCGACGCTGCCCGTCATGACGGTGGTGGCTGTGGTGGTGTTCCTGCTGATCCACCTGTCGCCCGGCGACCCCGCCGCGCTGATCGCGGGCGACCTCGCCACCGGCGAAGACATCGAGAAGCTGCGCACCACGCTCGGCCTCGACCTTCCATTGTGGCAGCAGTTCGCGCACTGGATCGGCAAGCTGTTCACGGGCGACCTCGGCATCTCGATCTTCACGCAAGTGCCGGTGGCACAGCTGCTCGGGCAGCGGCTGGAGCCCACGGTGTCGATCGCCGCCCTGACCATGCTCATCACGCTGCTGGTGTCGGTGCCGCTGGGCACGCTTGCGGCCTGCCGCGCAGGCAGCTGGATCGACAGGCTGGTGATGCTGTTCGCAGTGCTGGCGTTCTCGGTGCCGGTGTTCCTGGTGGGCTACCTGCTGGTCTACACCTTCGCGCTCCAGCTGCCGTGGTTCCCGGTGCAGGGCTATGCGCGTCTTGCGGACGGCGTCGGCGAGTGGCTGCGCTCGCTGGTGCTGCCCTGCGTGAATCTCGCGCTGGTGTACATCGCGCTGGTCACGCGCATGACGCGCGCCACCGTGCTCGAGGTGCTGCATGAAGACTACATCCGCACCGCACGCGCCAAGGGCCTTGGCGTGCTGCCCGTGCTGGGGCATGCGCTGCGCAACGCGGCCATTCCCATCGCGACCACCATCGGCGCCGGCATCGCGCTTCTGATCGGCGGCGTGGTCGTGACCGAGACGGTGTTCGCCATTCCGGGCGTGGGCCGCCTAGTGATCGACTCGGTGCAGCGGCACGACTACCCGGTGATCCAGAGCGTTCTATTGCTGTCGGCGGGGGTCTATGTGCTGATCAACCTTCTGATTGACTTGAGTTACCGTCTCTTCGACCCGCGCATCCAGTACTAGATGCCCCCCACCGAGCCACCGACCTGAATCATGTCCACCGTACTCCCGATGAGTGAACGCCACCTGCCCGCGCCCCCCGTCGACTTCACCGACGAAGCGCCCTTCGTGCTGCCGCGCTGGCGCTGGGTGCGCAAGCACCCCACGCTGATCATCGGCGCGCTCCTGCTGATCGCGGTGGCCGCCCTCTCCTTCGCCGCGCCGTGGATCGCCACGCACGACCCGCAGGACATCGACCCGCTCGCGCGCATGCAGCCGCCGTCGGCCGAGCACTGGTTCGGCACCGATGCGCTGGGCCGCGACGTGTTCAGCCGCGCCGTGTGGGGCGGGCGTGTGTCGATGATCGTGGGCGCCTCGGTCGCGGTGCTGGCCACCTTCTTCGGCATCGCCCTCGGGCTGGTGTCGGGCTTCGTGCGCTGGGCGGACGGGCCGATCATGCGGGTGATGGACGGGCTCATGGCCATCCCCGGCATCCTGCTCGCCATCGCACTGATGGCCGTGACTCGCGCCAGCCTGACGACGGTGATCGTCGCCATCACCGTGCCCGAGATTCCGCGCGTCGTGCGGCTGGTGCGCTCGCTGGCGCTCACACTGCGCGAGCAGCTCTTCGTGGAGGCCGCGCATGCGGTGGGCACGCGGCTGCCGGTGATCCTGGTGCGCCACGTGCTGCCGAACATCATGGCGCCGCTGGTGGTGCAGGGCACCTTCGTGGCGGCGTCCGCCGTGCTGATCGAGGCCTCGCTGTCCTTCCTCGGCGTGGGCGTGCCTTCGCAGACGCCGAGCTGGGGCAACATGATGGCCGAAGGCCGCAACTTCGTGACCGTCGCCTTCCACATCATCCTGTACCCGGGCCTGCTGCTGGCGGCCACGGTGCTGGCCATCAACTTGCTCGGCGACGGCCTGCGCGATGCGCTCGACCCGCGCCTGGCGCGGCAATTGTGAGCGAAGCGCCATGACGATCACGATGTCCCACACCGCGCTCGCCCCCGGCGAGCCGCTGCTCGAGGTCGACGACCTGCGCACCCACTTCCACACGCTGGCGGGCGTGGTGCGCTCGGTCGACGGCGTTTCCTACACCGTGCGAGCGGGTCGCACGCTTGGCGTGGTCGGCGAATCAGGCTGCGGCAAGAGCGTGACCGCGCTGTCGATCCTGCGGCTGGTGCCGACGCCGCCCGGGCGTCACATGGGCGCCGTCCGACTGCGCGGCACCGACCTGATGCAGCTGGGCGAGCGCGAGATGCGTCAGATCCGCGGCAACCGCATCTCGATGATCTTCCAGGAGCCGATGACCTCGCTGAACCCGGTGCTCACCGTGGGCCGGCAGATCGCCGAGACGGTGCAACTGCACCAGAAGGCCAGCCGCGCCGATGCGATGAAGCGCGCGGTCGAGATGCTGCGCGTGGTGCAGATCCCCGAGCCCGAGCGGCGCGTGAACGAGTACCCGCACCAACTCTCGGGCGGCATGCGCCAGCGCGTCATGATCGCGCTGGCCCTGGCCTGCAACCCCGAAGTGCTGATCGCCGACGAGCCGACGACGGCGCTGGACGTGACGATCCAGGCGCAGATCCTCGATCTCATCAAGCGGCTTCAGAAGGAGCTGGGCATGGGCGTGGTGATGATCACGCACGACCTCGGCGTGGTGGCCGAGAGCTGCGACCGCGTGGTCGTGATGTATGCCGGCAGGAAGGTCGAGGAAGCCGACGTGACCGACCTGTTCGACCGGCCGCTGCATCCCTACACGCGCGCGCTGATGGCCTCGATGCCCGGATTGAACACCGCGAGCACGCGGCTCACCGAGATTCCGGGGCTGGTGCCGGCCGCGCACGAGCTGGGACGCGGTTGCGCCTTCGCGGCGCGCTGCAACCACGCGCGCGAGCGCTGCCGCGTGGAGACGCCGCGGCTGGCGCGGCGGGGCGGCGACCATGTGGTGGCCTGCTTTGCCGTCGAGGAACAATGGGCCGATGCGGCCGGAGCGATGACATGACGACCGCGGCCCCGCTGCTCGATGTGCGCGATCTGCGCAAGCACTACATCTCTCCCAAGCGCTGGCTGCGGCCCGCGAAGCCGGCGATCCAGGCGGTCGACGGCGTGTCGTTTTCGGTCGCGCGCGGCGAGACGCTCTCGCTGGTCGGCGAATCCGGCTGCGGCAAGACGACCACGGCCAAGTCGGTGCTGCGGCTGGTCGAACCCAGCGCAGGCTCGGTGCGGCTCAACGGCGAGGAGCTGCTGACGCTCCCGGCGAACGAGATGCGCCTGCGCCGTCGCCAGCTGCAGATCATCTTCCAGGACCCGTATGCCTCGCTGAACCCGCGCCTGACGGCCGGCGACATCGTGGCCGAGCCGCTGCGCAACTTCGACATGGACGACGCGGCCGAGCGGCGCGAGCGCGTGCAGTGGCTGTTCTCGCGCGTCGGCCTGCGGCCCGAGGCGGTAAAGAAGTTTCCGCATGAGTTCTCGGGCGGCCAGCGGCAGCGACTGGGCATTGCGCGCGCGCTGGCGCTGAACCCGAAGCTGATCGTCTGCGACGAGCCGGTGTCGGCGCTGGACGTGTCGGTGCAGGCGCAGGTGGTGAACCTGCTGATGGATCTGCAGGCCGAACTGGGCATCGCCTACCTGTTCGTCGCGCACGACCTAGCGGTGGTGCGCCACATCAGCCATCGCGTGGCGGTGATGTACCTCGGCCACATCGTGGAGATCGCGGACCGCGACACGCTGTTCTCGACGCCGCTGCACCCCTACACCGAGATCCTGCTGTCGGCCGTGCCCGTGCCGAATCCGCGCACGCCGGCGCGCCGCATCCTGCTGCAAGGCGATCCGCCGAGCCCCGCCAATCCGCCTTCGGGGTGCCGCTTCCACACGCGCTGCCCGATGGCGCAGGCCGTGTGCAAGGAGAAGACGCCCGAACTGACCGAGCGGCCCTCGTCGTCCAACGGCGGCCACTGGGTGGCCTGCCACTTTCGTTGAACAAGGAATCCCCATGTCCGTCACTCCGACCCACTACGACCTCCTGATTCGCGGCGGCACCGTGATCGACGGCACCAGGGCGCCGCGTTTCGATGCCGACATCGGCATCCTGAACGGCCGCATCGCCGCCATCGGCCAGCTCGCGGGCCACACGGCCGACCAGACCCTGGACGCCGCGGGCCGCATCGTCGCGCCCGGCTTCATCGACTCGCACACGCACGACGACCAGGCCGTGCTGTCGCAGGCGCAGATGCCCTTCAAGGTGTCTCAGGGCGTGACCACGGTGGTGGCGGGCAACTGCGGCATCAGCGCGGCGCCGCTGCGCGCCGACATGGACCTGCCGATGCCGTTGAGCCTGCTCGACTCCCCGGCCGAAGGCCGCTTCACGACCTTCGCAGCGTACCTCGATGCGCTGCGCGCCACGCCCTCGTCGGTGAACGTGGCGGCGATGGTCGGCCATTCGACCTTGCGCGCCGTGGTCATGTCCGACCTCGACCGGCCCGCGAACGATACGGAGATCGCAGCCATGCAGGCGCTGGTCGAGGAAGCCATGCAGGCCGGCGCGATCGGCCTGTCGACCGGCACCTTCTATCCGCCCGCCGTGAAGGCCACGACCGAGGAGATCATCGAGGTCGGCCGCCCGCTCACGGCGCGCAAGGCGCTCTACGTGACGCACATGCGCGACGAAAGCGACCGCGTGATGGAGTCGCTCGAAGAGACCTTCCACATCGGCCGCGCGCTCGGCATCCCGGTGGTGGTGTCGCACCACAAGGTTCAGAACGTGCAGAACTTCGGCAAGACCAAAGTCACGCTGCCCTTCATCAAGGAAGCGATGCAGCACCAGTGCATCGGACTCGACTGCTACCCGTACACGGCTGGCTCCACCATGATCCGCACCGACCGCGGGATGATGGAAGGCCGCGTGCTGATCGCCTCGAGCGTGCCGCACCCCGAGTGCGCGGGCCGCGACCTGAAGGACATCGCGACCGAATGGGGCGTGTCGGGCGAAGATGCGGCTCGGCGGCTTCAGCCCGGCAGCGCGATCTATTTCATGATGGACGAGGACGACGTGCAGCGCGTCCTCGCGTTCGACGAGACCATGATCGGCTCGGACGGCATTCCGCACGGCGAGAAGCCGCATCCGCGGCTGTGGGGCACCTTCCCGCGTGTGCTGGGCCACTACAGCCGCGACATCGGCCTGTTCCCTCTGGAGACGGCGGTGTGGAAGATGACCGGGCTCACGGCCCGCAACTTCGGCCTGCACGAGCGCGGCACCCTGAAGCCGGGCCACCACGCCGATGTGGTGATCTTCAACCCCGCGACGGTGCGCGACCGCGCGAACTACGAAACGCCGACGCGGCCGGCCGAAGGCATCGACGCGGTGATCGTGAATGGCGCCGTCACCTGGCAGCACGGCGTGCACAGCGGGGCACGCAACGGACAGGTGATCGCGCGCAAGGACTACGAGGAAGCAGAATGAATATCGAACGTTATCCGACTCCCCTGCCTGTTCCGTTCTCGAAGGCCGTGCGTGCAGGGGGCTTTCTTTTCCTCTCGGGCGTGCTCGCGATGGATGCGCAGTCCAACATCGTCGAGGGCGGCATTCAGGCCCAGACGAAGACCGTGTTGGAACGCGTGGCCCTCACGCTCGGCGAATGCGGCGCGCGCATGAGCGACGTGGTGCGCGTCACCGTGTGGCTTGCGGACCTGGGCGAGTTCGCCGCGTTCAACGAGGAATACGCGAAGCATTTCGCGGGCGCCCTGCCCACGCGCTCGACCGTGCAGGCCGAGCTCTACAAAGGAGCGCGTGTCGAGATCGAGCTTCAGGCCTGGGTGGACTGATATGAGGCGCGCTACTCGGGCGTGGCCACGTTCCGCTGCGCCTCAGGCGGCCCGATGCCGGCTGCTGGGTCAGGTCGATGGGACTCGCATAGACGACGACAACGCTGTCGCTTTGCTGGCCCGCTATGGAGAGCATCACAATCCTGGGGGTGTGCGGTGCAGCAAAGTAAGCTTTGGAGATGGAAGCCGGAGCATCTTCTCGACAGGAGGTCCTGCAGCTGCGCGCCGTGCTGCGCAGCATCAGCCCGCTGCTCTGGCGGCGACTTCTGGTGCGCGGCGATACCAGCGTCGCCCGGCTTCACCGGATCCTGCAGGTCGCGTTCGGCTGGCAGGACATGCACCTTCATCGCTTCGAGATTTGCGGTCGCGAGTACGGAGTCCATCAGGAAGGCGGCGTGTTCTTCGACACCGACGCGCACGAAGTCCCGATCGGACAACTGAAGCTGCGGCGCCTTGAGCGATTCCCTACGAATACGACTTCGGCGATCTGTGGGTGCACGACCTGCGCATCGAGACGACCTTGCCGCTGGATCCCAAGCTGGTGTACCCGGTATGCATCGCAGGCCGGCGCGCCGCACCCCCAGAGGATTGCGGCGGTCCGCATGCGTTCATGGCCACTCGGTTCGAGTACACCCCGATCGGCGAGAGCAGGTCCCGCCAAGAGTTCGAGGATCTTCTCGACGATGAGGTGGACGACGAGGAATGGCCCGTCTTGCGCCACTACCACCCCGACCGCTTCGATCGGCGCGCCGTGAACAGAAGGCTCGCCGCGTTGGCTGCGCCATCACAGGAAAGGTGGGTCCCATGAGAGCCATCGTTCAGATTCGCATTGAGGGCGCCGCGTCGCGCCCCTTCACCGTGCCACTTCACACCATCGATCGTCGATGTGACCAGGTGCAGAACGTCGGACTCGCCCTGGGCGACGCCAAGACCATCCTCGCAACCCTTC